>JADGBG010000021.1 GCA_015231605.1 Alphaproteobacteria bacterium
CGACCTTGGGATTGTCCAATCCGAACGGGTCGATCCGCAATGTCCCCGCCTCGTCGCCCTGAGATTCCATCTTTTGTTCCAGATGAGTCGCCGGTTCGAACTCGCTCTCAAAGCGGGGCCGGGCGTCCGTCAGCATCAGCAAGGGTTCGGTGAACGGGGCCAGACGCTCCATGAAATCCACCAAACTCAGCAAAGGGGTGCCCAGGAAGAACGCCGCCGACGGCGTGTCCATCCACACGCGGTCGGCATAGACCTTGGGCGCGTAGGGCTTGTCGCCGATGCCATCACCGTCCTGGTCGAACCCTTCGTAATCGTCCCAATAGTTGCCTTCCCAGATGTGCCGGGTGGCGCCCGCGAATTCGTTGACCGACACCTGACGGATATTGTCGATGAACTTGTTGTCCTTGAAGATGTTGTTTTTCCAGTCGTTGAGGAACAACACGCCGATGCGCGAATAGGCCACGGTGTTGCGGTAAATGCGGTTGGTGGTTTCCGGCTGAAACGGCGAGACGTCCAGATAGAGGCCCGTGCCGCTGTAAAGAATTTCGTTGTCGGTGACGTCGGTGTTGCTGGTTTCCTTCATGCCGATGCCCATGCCCGCCGCACCGTGGGCGTGATAGACGAAGTTCTTCCGCACCACCACGTCGTCGCTGTACATGAGGAAGATGCCAACCGAATTGTTGCGAAAGCTGTTGCCTTCGATGAGGTTGTACTTGGAATACATGAAGTGGATGCCGTAGCGGCCGTTTTCGACATGGTTATTCGCCAACACATTGTTGGCGGAATACCACACCACGAAGTCGCGCGAATTGCGGATCTCGTTTTCCGTCACCTTGTTGTCGAAGCTGTACCACAGGCGAATGGCGTCGCCGCGCAGTCCCAGGCTGTCCTCGACCGAGGAAATGTGGTTGCGCTTGACGATGTTGTTGTTGCCTTGCTGGATATCAATCCCGAACAGACAGTTTTCGATGATGTTATCGCGAACGACATTGTACTTGCCTTCGACGATGCGCAACCCGGCATCGATGTCGTCATGGGAATGACCGGAATTGGTCAATCGCAACCCGTAAATATTGGCGCCGTCGGCCTTGATGGTGACCACGGTGCCCTTGCCGCCGGCGTCGATCACGGCATGACCGCCGCCGTCGATGGTGATGGGCTTGTCGATCACGATCGGACCGGCATAGGTGGCCGCCTCGAGCGCGAGCACGGCCCCGTCCTCGGCGGCGTCGATCATCGCCTGCAAATCGATGGCCGCCATGGCCGGGGAGGGAGCCCCTCCCAGAGCCATGGCGGCGAACAGGACGATGAAACGTGCGATGGAACCGGTCCGGCGCATGGTGCGGTTCTCTTCCCCCGGCGTCAGGACAGGCCTTGCTCGTCGCGCAGCTGCTTGCGGCGCAGAAGCGCGGCCAAGGCGCTCAGCACCGACACCGCCATCAGATACCCAAACCCGATGTGCGGGTACGAGTGGGTGGAGAACTGCGCCACCTTGCCCTGGCCGAACACGGTCGGCATGAACGGCTTCAGCGTGAACGCGCCCATGTCGTTGAGGCTGTGTCCATACCACCACAGCCACGACGCGTATTCCACGATGAAGAACACCGGCAACAGGGCGGGCACGATGATCATCAGCCAGAACACCGGGCCACTGTTCTTGCGCGCGCCCCACATCAACAGCAGCATCGCGCCGATCAGGCCCCAGAACACCACCGTGCCGGCGGTCTTCATGGTGGCGACCAACGGGCCGATTTCGTCGGGGTTGTTGAACCAACGGCCCAGGCTCTTGTCGTAGTGCCAGAACACCATCTGGTGACCGCTGCCGTTCCACTCATCCATATCGGTCAGCCCGCGCGCCTTGTCGGCCTCGTAGGCGCCCTTGAGGATATGGATATTGAGCTCCTTGCCCGCTTCGCCGCTTTGCTTGGCTTCGGCGAGGATTTCCTTGAGGCTCTTGGCGGTCTTGGCAACGCCGCTACCCGAATGGAGCTTCGCCAGCGCCTCGCTGAGGCTGGCCTGCCCGGCCTGTTCCACCGTCTGGCGGACCTGCTCGGCGCTCACCATGCTGCTTTCGCCGCTTTCGGTCAGCGATTTCTTGAGCTGGGCGATGATGGGGCTGAGCTCCTCGCCCTCTTCCTCTTGTCCCAGACCAAGCGACGTCACCATCGCCGCCAAATAGTCATTGCTTTGATACTTGAGGCCGTCGTTGCCGTAATAGGTCATGTACATCCAGGCGGCGACGCCGACGAAACCGACGCCCATGACGCCCAGGCGCACGCGCGGATTGAAGACCATGAAGCTGACGATCATCACGCCCAGCATGGACAGCAGGAACGGCGAGAACGCCTTTTCGATGACGCCGCCGGACGCAATGGGATACATGCCGACAAAGTGGTTGATGGCGTCCATTTCGTGGACACAGTCGAGCGCCTCGGCCTCGAACTTTTCCTTGATGTCGAGCTTTTCGCAGCCGTTGAACACGCCGTTCATGTGGAAGTGGATGCGCACCCCGTCGGGGAAGGCTTCGGGCGGGTAGTTGGGGGCCTTGAGCGCCACCCACCAGGTTGGGGAAATGTAGATCAGGTACAGCAGAACCAACGCGGCGGCGAGCATCACCTTGATCACGGGGCCGCGGCTGTCTTGCTTGGCGAATGCGTTCATTTTTTTATGACTCCTGGGGACGGGAGTGGGAACGCCGTCCCCCTAACGGCGTTCCCGGTATCGCGGTTTCTGATTTCGATTAGTCGTAGTCGGGATTGACCCAGTCCTTGGACGGGGCCAGCTTTTCCTTGGGCGGCTTGAGACGCGACGTGTAGTTCATCACGTGCTTCATGTCGTCGTCGCTGAAGCCCTGGATCTGCTTGACCATGTCCGGGTTGGCGTTGCGGCGCTTGCCGTCGCGGATCCACTCGAACTGGCGCAGGATATACTTGTAGTGCTGGCCCTGGAGCAACGGATAGAACTTCTCCTCATTCCCTTCGCCCTGTTCGCCGTGGCAGCGCACGCAGTTGTCGGCGTACAGCTTCTTGCCCTTTTCGAATTCGGGCGTACCGGGCTCCCAGGGACCCACGCCGTTTTCCGGGTTCATCGGCAGTTTGGCGATGTATGCCGCCACGTCGGCAACGGATTGCGCGCCACCGATTTCGCTGGGCAGCGCGAACGGATACATGGTCGGGTTGTCGCGGTTGAGCGCGCGAATGTCGGCCAATTGCTTGATGGTTACGTTTTTGAGCTGGCCTGCCAATTGCGGGAAGGTGCCGTCTTCCTGCCCCCAGCCTTCCGGCAGGTGGCAGGCGGAACACACTTCATAGACTTCGACTGCGTTTTCCAGGTTCGGGGTCAGATGCAGGGCCTCGTCCTGTTCGCCGCCGCCTTCGTTCCAGGCCATGGCCGGGGTGGCGAGGCAAGCGCCGAGCGCGGCGTACATAATCGCTTTGTTGAATTTCATCGATGTCTCCTATGTACTGAAATTCGGAGGTTATTTTTTGTTGCGGTCGATCTGCGACAGATACGCCGCCAGCAGATCAATTTCTTCATCGGTCATCTTCTTGACGAAGGCATACATGGTTTTGATCTTGCCGTTGTCCCGGATCTTGTTCTTAACATCGTTCATCTGATTGATGATATAGGCCTTTTTCTGGCCCGCGATGTACGGGTATCCCTTCAACGGCTTGGTGCCGTCCGCGCCGTGACAGGTCTGGCACTTGGCCTTCTTGTACAGCTTCTCGCCTTCCTTGGCCTGCTCGTCGGTCAGCGGCGTTTCCAGCGGCGTCGGGTCGGCCGGATCCATGCTGGCCAGCCAGTCGGAAACCTGTTCGATCTGCTCGGCGTTGATGCGCACCGTGCCTTCCGGGGTGACCAGGGCGCCGCGCATGCCTTCGGTGCGCGGATGGCCCGTCGCGTCGTTGCCGGCGGTGCGCTTGCCAGACAAAATGTCCTCGATCTGGCTGATCATGTACTTTTTGTCCTGCCCGGCCAGGTTCGGATAGTCCTGGATGGATTTCTTCCCGTCCTTGCCATGGCACGCCATGCAGGTGTTGCGCGCATAAACGGTTTTGCCCGGATGCTTCTTCGCCTTTTCCTCGGCCGCGGCCGCCGGACTGGCGTCCAGGACCACCACGGGCGCGGTCACCAGAACGGCCGCCGTCAAGGTGGAAAGAACAATCCCGGAGATCAGCTTCTTACGGTCAAACATCGTTTCGTCGCCTTTGTTCTGAGTTGCATCTATTCAGGGGTGTGGATGGATGAGAGGGGCGGCCATGGCCGCCCCTCCCCGTCCGTACGGTGGGTGATTATTGCTTCACCTCGACCGCGCCGTTCTGTTCCAGGAAGGTCTTGGCGCGCAGACCGATGTCGGCCGCCTTAACCTGATATTGGAACCACTGCTGCGCCCACAGGGTGGCGTTTTGCCAATCCTGCTTGGTCGCGAAGTCTTCGGACTTCTTCTTCGCGTCGGCGGCGAAGTTCAGCTGGTCGGTGGCGTCCTCGACGAGGGCGACGACCGGCGGGAAGTCCTTGAAGTTACGCGACGTGATGAACGCAACCACGCTGTCGATGACCGCCTGGGTGTCGACGTTGGTCTTCACCTGCTTGTCATAGTCGCCCTGGGCATAGGCCTGGCCTTCGGAGAACTTGGCTTCGGTCGCCTTCATCCCCTTCGGACGGACCAGCATGTAACCCTGCATTTCCAGGTGCAGCGCCGAGCAGAACTCCGTGCAGTAGTACGGGAACACGCCCGGACGGTCGGCCTTGAAGGTCGCCGAAACGGTCTTGCCGGGTTCGGCCGACAGGTTGACGTTGTACTCGTACATCGCGAAGCCGTGGGTTTCGTCTTCCGCGCGTTCCAGGTTGGTCAGGTGGAAGCTGACGGTTTCGCCTTCTTCGACCTCGACGATTTCCGGGGTGATGTGCGAACGGATCAGCGTACCGTAAACATGGACGACGCCATCCTTACGTTCGATCTTTTCGCGGCCCGGACGGGTCTTGTACGGAGATTCGGAGTCGGAACGGCTGTCCCAACCCACCTTGTAGCGGACGTGCGGCTTCAGCTTCTCGGCGTTGATGGCGACGGCGTAGTGCGGTTCGCCCAACGGCAGGGGCATGTCGTACAGCAGCTCCATCTTGTCGCCGCTGATGTCGATCAACTGGTGATTCTGCGGATGCAGGGGGCCGACCGGGTTGAAGCGGTCGATCGCCAGCTTGTTCAGAGACACCAGATACTTGCCATCCGGAGACACGGAATCGCCTTCCATCGACATCAGGTGACCGATGTTGTAGTGGATGGAGATCTTGTCCAGAACCTTGCCTTCGCAGTAGTCCCACTTGGTGACCTGGCTGTCCACGTAGATGGAGGTGTAGGCCACGCAGGGCTTGGAATCGTACTGCGTGTGAAGGGGGCCGAGGCCGACTTCAAGCTGCAGGTGCAGGGCTTTCTTCAGGTCCAGGATGGGAATGCCATAGGGATCCTTGCCGGCGAAGTCCTTGTTCTTGACCAGCGTCATCAGCTTTTCGAACGAATACACCGAAGCGTGCGTGTCCAGCTTGCCGGCCACGATGATCTTGGTGCCGTCCGGGGTCACGTCGACGCCGTGCGGGGACTTCGGTTCCGGAACCAGGAACAGGATGCCTTCCTTGATCGCGGTGTCCATGGTGATGACGTCATGCCCGTTGATCTTGGTGGTCTTGCCGGCCTTGAACAATTCGGCGGCCTTCTTCCAGTTGATCATGTGCATGTAGTCGGTGTCCTTCTGCGAGCACCCGGCTTCGAACGGCGGACGGCCGCTTTCGATGCCGCCGACGTAACGTTCGGTGCAGAAGGAGTTGGTGAACGACCAGCCGTCGGACGGGCCCTTGCCGAAGTCGGAAAGGTCCTGGCTGTAGGGCGGCAGTTCGATGGAGAAGGACTGCGACTGGTCGATGCGGCCCTTGGCGTTGTCGAACTTCCAGTAGGTCACCGCGCCGCGGTATTTTTCGTTGAACTGCGACAGCGGCACGTATTCGTTGGTGAGCGGCGCCGCGTACTGGGAGGCTTCGATCACGTAGTCCGTGTTCGGCGTGACGAACGCACCGCCGTGTTCGGATTTCATGATCGGGTTGACGACGATCTGCTTCGTTTCGAAGTCGGCCAGGTCGATGACCGCGATGCGCGGGTTGGCCTTGTCGTTGATGAACAGATAGCGGCCGTCATAGTCGCCGTTGGTTTCGGAAATCGCCGGGTGGTGCGTGTCGCCGAAGGTGATGTCCTTGCCGTTGATGCGGCCCTGGGCCAACACGGCCTTGGATTCGTCGTCGAAGCCATAGCCCTGCCACGGTTCCGGCGTGAACACGGCCACGTACTTCAGGATGCGCATCGACGGGATGCCATAGACGATGATCTGACCGCTCTGGCCGCCGGAGCTGAACGCGACGAACTCGTCGCGACCACCGGTCGGCACATACGTCTTAGCCGCCGCCAGGACATCCTTCTGGGTGAGACCACGTTCTTTCATGATCCCTTCCAAGGTGTCCTGAGCCGACACGCTGGCCGCGGACAGGCCAAGGCCCACCGCCGCCGCAAAGCCCATGGCCTTGCCTAATCGCATACTCATGACTTTTCCTCACTCTAAATCCCTTGCCAAAAAAATCCGGTCGTCCGCTCCCAGCTTCCCAACCTTCGCCCCGTAACCGGGGCATTGGAACGCAAAACCGAAGAATCCCGGGACTGACCTCCTGGGATCCGTGAAAAGTTTGCGGCATTCAAGGACATCGCGCCTTGACGCCCGTCAAGGCGAACCGCTTTTGAATGCGTCATAGTCAAAGCATGGAGACGTCAAGGGAACGCAAGCACGATGCGGCCAAGGGCCGGGCATTCCGCAACCGGAAGGCCCTGGCGTCGTGGCTCGCGCTCTACGGCCTGCTGTTGCAGGCCCTGGTTCCCGTTGGACAGGCCATACCGATGGCCCGCGCCGTGCCGAACGGCGGGGCGCAGTACCTGTTCATCTGTTCGGCGCTCAACTCGATTTCAGAGAGCCGCTCGCAGGCCCCGAACTCTCAGCAAGACCGCACGCCATCTTCCCAATGCAGCGTGTGCCTGAGCTTCGGCCTCGGCGGTTCCTTGCTCGCGCCGCCCACGGTGGCGCTGACTTTGCCGACCACGATCAACCCCCTGGAGGGCCCGGCCACGGTGGTCACGGTTCTGACCAGCCGGACACTGGCGGTCAACCGGGCGCGCGCGCCGCCCCTCTCCGCCTGAAGCCAAACGACAAAAAAGGCCGGACGCCACGCGAACCGGCCTTTTTTCATGTCCGATCAACTCATCGTGGTTTCGCGCGCGGAACCAGAACCTCGAACTCGTCGGTCTGCAATTCGTCCCCTTCCCAGCCGATCATGCAATTTTGGCCACGACTCATGCCGCCGTGCACGCCACCTTCGTACGCGCCCCGGCACATGTACACCACGGGGCCGTGGCCGCCGTCGACGCGAAAGGCGTTTTCGGGAATCACGCCGGGCGTGGCCGCGACCCAATGGCCGTCGAAACGTCCCGCCAGGGCCTGAAAGGCGCTGTAGGGCCGTTCCATGCCGCCGCTGCCGACATAACAATACCGGCCAAACGGACCTATTCGCTTGCCCGCCTCGACGTCGCGCAGATGCACGATGCGGCAGCCGTAAATCCCTTCCCCGTCCTTGGTCCGACCGACCTGAAAGGGGTCCTTGACGGCCTCTTGCGTGATGTCCACCCAGCGCAGGCCCAACCCCGTGTCCAAGGGCGGCAAGGCCCAGGCGGCGGCGGCGGCGAACACGGTCAGGGCGGCGGCGGCGAATGGCAGTCGCTTCGGAAGACGCATGGACAATCCCTTTCGTTCATTTCAGTTTCGCCTGGACGTCGGCGGCGATGGTCTGGGCCGGAGTCCCATACGCCCACCGCCCCAGGAAACGGCCGTCCGGCCCCATGAAGATGGCGGAGGAGGAATGGTCCACCTCGTAATCGCTCGCCGAGGAACCGGCCATGACCTTGTCGTAGCGGATCTTATAGGCGCTGGCCGCCGCCGCGATGTTGGCCTTGGGGCCCGTCAAACCGACGATGCGGGGATGGAAGTGGGCCACGTACTCCTTCATGCGCTCGGGCGTGTCGCGATCGGGATCGACGGTGATGAAGGCCACGCGCACGTTCTCCGCGTCTGGGCCCAACACTTCCAAGACCTCGGTGAAGGTTTGCAGACTCGTCGGGCAGATGTCCGGACAATGGGTGTAACCAAAATACACGATCAGGTGCGAGCCCAGAAAGCTTTCGTTGGTGGCGAGCTCGCCGTTGTGATCGGTCAGGACGAATGTGCGGGGCTGGTCGTCGGCGACCGGTTCGCCGCCGCCACGGATGATCTTCGCGCCCGCGAGAACGGGCGGGGACGCGAACGCGAACAGCCCCAAGGCCAATAACGCCGCCACGGCGCGCGTTGCAATCGTGCGGGGCATGTCATCGGCCTCCTTGCCGTGGGGCGCCCGGGGACACCAGTTCCGCCAGCTTTTGGGCGATCATTTCACTGGTCGCCGCCGGCGTAAAGCGGGC
This sequence comes from Alphaproteobacteria bacterium, assembly GCA_015231605.1. GTDB lineage: Bacteria > Pseudomonadota > Alphaproteobacteria > Rhodospirillales > Magnetovibrionaceae > JADGBG01. The sequence continues at coordinate 8,543 of JADGBG010000021.1, forward strand.
CAGATACTTTCCGTCCGGCCCCATGAGGAACAACAGCGAGGTGTGATCCATGGTGTAGGCGTCGTTGTCATCCGCTTTCTGGGCATAGATATTATAGGCCCGGGTGACGCTGCGCACCTGATCCAGGCTTCCCGTCAGGCCCACCAGGGCCGGGTGAAAATGCACGACGTAATCGGCCATGGCCCGCGGGCTGTCGCGTTCCGGATCGACCGAAATCATGATCGGCGCGATCCGCGCCACGACGGGTTCGGGCAGCAGATCCAGGGCATCGCTGACGATTTGCAGGCTGCTGGGACAGATGTCGGGGCAATGGGTGTATCCGAAGTACACCAACGGATAGCGCCCCAGGAAATCCTTGTCCGTGCGGGTCTGGCCCAGGTGGTCCACCAGTTCGAAAGCGCCGCCGACGCTGGTGTCCTCGACCCCCAGGCGTCCGCCGTTCATGAACCGCCCCGCGGCCGCCCAGGCGACCATGGCCAGCACGGCGGCGATGGCCAGCCACCGCATCCAGGGATCATTTTTCTTGATGTTCTTCATGTGCGTTTGGTTCCCGTGACGTGTTAAGTCCCGAACAAGATCAGGCCGGATGACAAAATGGCGTATGCGCATGCCGCGCCGAACCCAGTCAGGCAAACCATGGACGTCGTCACCAGCCGACGCGACACGCGGGGGGCGATCTCCGCCAAACTCGGCGCGCCGGCGAACACGGCAATGGGACCGCCCCCCATGCCCAACACGGTTCCGGCGAACAGCGGAACGTAAAGCCAATACCCGAAATAGCCGTATTCCGGCTTGAGGAGACAGAACGGACAGTGATGATTGGGGTGTTCGTAAACATAAAGCGACACCACGGAAACGATCCCCGCGATGGCGGCGACGAACACCAGCACGCTGACCGCGCCATACAGCATGCCGCCTTGCCCGGTCCTGGCGTGAACCGCCGCGACCACGCCGGCCAGGGCCAGGGACCCGAACAGCAGGACCAGCGCCGCCTTTTCGTCCAACCCCGCCAATTCCGCCGACACCCCGGTGGCGTCCTGCGTGAACAACTTGCCGCAGCACGACGTGATCACCTCCGGATCGAGATCGAGGAAATAGGCCGCCTGCACCCCGGCGGCGGCCAGCACCACCGGCGCGATGACGATCAGCATGGCGTACTTGACGCGGATCAGGGGATAGTCGTAGCCCATGTTGTCGACATGGTTGACGATCAGCCACACGCTGGCCAGGAAGAACACCGCGATCTTGAGGATCAGCGCCGGAAAGCCGAAGGCGTTGGCGTTCAACGTCCCCACCGCGCACATCGCGCCGACGAACTGGGCCGACATCCGGTCCGCGTTGAACACGAACAACAGCAGCGACAACAACTCCGCCACCATGACGAACGCCAACAACACGGAAAACAGATAGGTCCGCCGCTCCAACACCAACTGCCCGTGGCGTCCACTGGCGATGTCCCACCGCCGCAGCACCCGCACGCCGAACGCAGCCCCGGCCAGAACCATGACGCTGGATAGGGCCGATCCGATCAATAGGGCGAGAATGGTGGGGTGAAAGATCACGCCGTCCCCTCCCCGCCCGGATCGACACCGGAGTCCACGATGCGTCCGTCGCGCATGGCGACGACGGCGTCCACCAGATCCGCCTGCCAGATCATCGGGTCGTGGCTGGTCATGACGACGGTTTTGCCGCGCCCGCGCAATTCGCGGACGATGTCGAGGAATTCAAGAGACAGCGCGGTGTCCAGATTGGCGGTCGGCTCGTCGGCCACCAAAATCGGCGGATCGTTGATCAGCGCGCGCGCGATGGCCACGCGCTGCGCCTCGCCGCCCGACAGGTATTGCACCTCGGTCCCGGCCTTGTGCGCGATGCGCAGCGTCTCCAACAGTTCCACCGCCCGGGCATTCAGTTCGCGCCCCGGCCCGCCCAGCGGATAGGCCGGGATCATCACGTTTTCCAGGACCGAAAGCCCGTGGATCAGGTTGAAACTCTGAAACACGAAGCCGAACACTTCGCGCCGCATGTGGGTGAGAAAGCGTTCCGGAAGGCTGGTGACCTCGCGCCCGTTGACGTGGATGCGACCACTGGACGGTCGCGCCAGCCCGCCGATCAGGGTGAGCAGCGTGGTCTTGCCCGAACCGCTGGGTCCGCGCAGCACGGTGACCCGGTCGGCGTCGATCTTGAGATCGACGCCGTGGATGGCGGTGTATTCGTTGTCCGCCCCTTCGTTGAAGGTCTTGGTGATGTCTTGCAGGACGATCATGGCTCACCTCATGACCGCGTCGGGGTCGGTGATGGCGGCCCGCCAGATCGGCACCAGGGTCGCGGCGATGTACGGCGCCACGGTGAAGAACAACAGCGTCGCCACCTGCACCCCGTCCACCTGAGGCGTCAGCTCGAAACGCGGATAGAGAACCGCCCAACCCTTGAGAACCGGCTCCAACAATCCCGCCGAGAAATAAAACACGTGGATGTACGCCAGCACGTACCCCGTCAGAAACGCGCCCAGCGACACCACGGCGCCTTCCCACATTTTCATCTTGATGACGTCGGACGTTTCCCAGCCCACGGCCTTGAGAATGCCGATTTCGCGCCGCTCCTCGGCGCTCAGCCCCGATGCTTTTTCCCAGGCGAAAATGACGAACGCGAAAATCGCCCCGCCCAGAAGAGCCAGCAAGATCCCTTCGCGCCAGTTGAACACCGAATCGTAGGTCCGCAGAATGTCGCCGCGCGTCACCACGCGGCAATCGGGCAAGGCGTTGGAAATTTTTTCCGCCACCTTCGCCACTTCGCGGGGATTGCGCACCTTCAGCACGATGTCGGTATGGACGTCCGGGGCCACGTCGAAGAAGGCGCGGAAGTCGGATTCGGCCATCAGCACCAAGTCCGTCGTGACGATTTCGGAATCCGCGTCCAACACGTCTTTCAGCTTCAGCTTGAACAGCTTGGCCCGCGGCGACAGCAAGAACAGGTATTTGCCGGGAACCACGCCGCGTGATCGCGCCACCCCGGCCCCGGCGACGGTTTCGCCGACATCCGGCGCGGCCCCGTACCGGTCGCCGTCGGGAACCATCAGCGTATAGTTCGCGCCGTTGGCGGTGTCGTAGAAATAGCCCCACAACCGTCCCCGCACATCGCGCGCGCCGCGAATGTCCGCGATCGCATCGACATAGGACGCCGGGATCAGGTCGTGGCGCCCCATGGAGATGCGCTGCACGGTGATTTCCGGCGCGCCGTCCAAAAGCACCATGGCTTCCTGCCTAAGTGCGTGGGTGAACAGCATCACCGTCGCCAGAACGAACACGATCAGGGTATAGACCGCCAGCAGGGCGAAATTCCGCGCGGCCCGGCGCAGCAGGGACGCAACGGTGTAATCGATCAGACGTTTTTGCCGTCTCAACCAAACCGTCATGGCTGTTCTCCAATGATCGAGCCCGCCCCCGGATGGATGCGCCGCGCCCCGATGAGCGAACCGCTCGGAAAATGGTCCAGGGACATCGGATGGTCCTGAAACGCGGAATGCAGGTCCGATTGACTGACGTGGCGGGTATAGCGGGCCTCGGTGAACAGCGCGAGATCCGTCAATTCCAGAACCCGCGCCAGCCGCGCGCGCTCGCCCTGGCGGATCGCGGCTTCGTCGGCGCGCAACCGCACGTCCAGCGCCGTCCAGGCCACACCGGCCACGCCGAGGGCGAACAGCACGCCCGCCGCGCCGGCCTTTCCGATTGTGTCACTCATCGCCATGGACGCGTTCTCCCATCCGTCACCACCGGAACAAAGGTCGACGGGACGCCGGGTCGCGGCGTCCCGTCCGCGCCTTATTTGTCCATGGGTTTGCCGCCGTGCTCCATGCCCTGGGCCTTGCCCTTGGCTTCGCGGCGCTTGGCTTCACGCCGCTCCCGCAGCATGACGGTGTCGGCCGCCATGTCGGCGTAGGCCGCGGTGACGGCGGCGTCGAAGTTGGTCACCTCGCCGCCCGCAGCGTCGGCCTTGGCCTTGTCGGCATAGGCGAATTTGCTGCGCTTGGTCATGGTGCCCATCTTGCCCGGATCGATCACGTAATGCGCCTGATCCACGTTGACCAGCGGCTTGACCGGAGCGTCCGATCCGGCGTCCCCGGCGTAGATCGCCTTGGGCACGCGGTCGAGGTTGAGGCTCAGGCTGATCGCCGCGCAGTGGATCGAGCACGTCCCGTCCACCAGATCGTCGGAATAATGGATCAGGTGGCGGGTGTGGCTGAACTTGGTGCGGTTCATGCCGCAATACGGGCAGCTCGGATATTTTTCCAGCTCGTTTTCCAGCGGATTGGGGTCCTTCGCGCCCTTGGGCATGAACTGCAACGGGGTGCCGTCGGTGTTGGTCACCTCTCCCTGCTTTTCCACCCATTCCCAGGGCATGATCATTTTGCCCTCGGCGCGGGCCGGGCGAAGACCGGGAACGGCCAGCAAGCCGCCGGCGGCGACGCTCATCAACAATTGCCTGCGATTCATGGTGTATTCTCCTGCTTTTCACTTGATGGCGTGACGCGACCCCGCACGCGGGGCACGCGCCCACAAAGCCGTGCCCCAGGGGCGGCGGCATGGAAGATGGGATCAGGTGAAAAGCGGCGGAGCCCGCGACGAGAATGAGAACCCGTCGGCAACGGCCAAAAGCGTCCGCGTCTCAAGCGGCGTGGGCAATGCCGCGACGACTTCAGCTCCGGACGGATTGACCGAAGCCTCCGGCACGTCCAGGCACAGGGAATGCACGGGACAATAGGGACACGGCGCGTCGGGGTCCGGCAACGCACCGCCCTCGGCGTCCAGGACAAGGGTCCGCAAGCCGTTGGCCGTGCATACGATCAGGGCCTGCGGAGAGGTCCCGTCGGCCTCGGCGGAGGCGGCGAGGCCCACGGGCAACAGGGCCTGCGTGATCAGCAGGACCGCGCCGAGCCACGCCGAAACGGTTCGCCGGGACGAATGATGCAAAAGGTCTGTCAGGAACCGTGCCGGGGTCACGCACTCAACTCCACATGCCATCGCATGGCTTCCCTGACGCTAACACCTTCCGCCGGGCGAAACAACGGCGCTTGGCTCGCGCGGCGACGGGTCATTCGAACACCCCCCGGTCCAGCATTGCGGGAAGCCCGGCCGTCACGTCCGGAAACTCCAGGACGCGCACGCCGCGATGGTCGGCCAGGAACGCTTCGGCGTCGGCGCGGCTGGCGAACGGCACCAGTTCATGGCCCATGGGGCCGGTGACGTCCGAACCGACCACGTAGAACGCGCCCTTGGCGTCGATCTTGCGCAGATCGTAGTATTCCGTCACGCCGATGCGCTCGATGTCCCCGGGCGTGTGCCCGTCGCCGTATTTCGCCATGTCGAACAGAAATTTGAACATGTCCTTCGCGCCGTCGAAGTGATGGGCGTGACCGTCCTTGTAGACCACCGTGGCCACCCATTCGCGGTACTTCGCCACCAACATGCCGCAGACCGGGCAGGCGTCCATCACGCGGGGCGCCGGGACTTGGATGTCCAACTCGGCCGCCCGCGCGAACGGGGCGTTCATCACCACCAACGCGGCAATCACCGCCGATACAAAAAGCCTGCGCCTGACAAACATGCCGTCTCCTTCTGGCCATGCCGTCCCCCCGCACGGCGAATCTTCTCCCCTTTCGCGCCGTTCCGCCTTAGCCTATGTCAAGACAGCCGGACTTGCGAGTATAGTGCATAAAGTGTCCGCGCAAAGGATGAGGCCGTCATGTCACGAAATTTGAAACACACCGTCCTCGCAGCGCTGGTGCTGGGCGCGGCCTGGGCGCACGGTGTTCCCGCCGCCGCGTCGGATGCGCGGGAATTGATCGCGCTTCCCGATCAGGTCCGCGACGGTTTCCTGACGGAGATGCGCGGACACATGGGCAACCTGGACGACATTCTCGCGGCCCTGGCCGCAGGCGACTTCAAACAGGCCGCGAATATCGCCGACATCCGCATGGATTTCGGCCACGTCATGTGGGAAGGCATGATGGCCCAAGGCATGACGGCCGACGAAGCGCTGGCGATGAAGGAAAAGATGCGCGCCCAAGGGATGGGCATGGGACAGGGCATGGGACAGGGACGCGGACAAGGCCGGGGCATGGGCATGGGCCGTTTCATGCCCGATGATTTCCGTGCCATGGGCTCGGGGCTCCACGAAGCCGCCGCCGCCTTCGCCGCCCGCGCCCGCGCCGCCGAAACCCCGCCGACGGCGAAGGACTTCCAGGACACGATGGACGCCTTGCAAGGGGTGACCGCCGTGTGCCGGGGCTGCCACGAAACCTATCGCGTGCGATAAGGCCCTTCGCTTATTCGGCCGCGGCGGGATCGGACGCACGCTTGGGCAATCGTTCCATCCACGCCAGCACGGCCGCCGCGAGAAACGGCAGGCACTGCACGTAGAGCGTCGTGGCGAAGACGTTGATTTCGATCGCCTCGTTTTCATTGAACACGATCAGCGCGCTGGCACCGAAGGCCAACACGATGCCCGTGATCAGTTCGTTGCGCGCGGCGAAGCTCTGCCCCCGGCGTTCCAGGCCGCCCTTCTCGGTGCGCTTGAAGCCGATGCGCCGCCCGGTGATCCCTTCGTAAACCGCCTTTGCGACCGTCATCTGCAGGCTCATCGCCGCCAACGCCGCGCCGGCGATGCGGATGGCGGGAATGCGCACGCGGACACCGTACAGCATGATGCAGTGCATCAAATTCACCGCGAACGCCACCAGGATCGGCAAGGTGAACGGCAACATGGGGATCAGCACGCCCACGAACAGGATCATCGGCACCCACATCAGGTTCATGTAAGCCGCCGCCACGCCGAACGCGTCCGACAGCCAATAGCTCCACCCCGTGATGAACTGCACCTTCTGATGCATGGTGAGCGTCTTGGACCCCGGCAGCATGTGCCGCCAATGCTTGCGGATGATCTGCATCGCGCCGATCGCCCAGCGGTGGCGCTGGGTCTTGAAGGCGCGGAAGGTGTCGGGCAGCAAGCCCCACCCGTAACGGCGGTTGGTATACTGGGTGGCGTAGCCGGCCTCGAACAGACGCAGGCCCAGTTCGGTGTCCTCGGTGATGGTGTCGATGTTCCAGCGCCCGACTTCGTCGAACGCTTCGCGGCGGATCAGCAACATGGTGCCGTGCGCGATGGCGGCGTCCTGTTCGTTGCGCTGGACCATGCCGATGTCGAAGAAACCGGCGTATTCGGCGTTCATCACCGTTTTCAGCGCGCTTTCCTCGCCGTCGCGGTGGTCCTGCGGCGCCTGAACCAGGGCGACCTTGGGATCGGCGAACACCGGGACCAGGTCCTTCAACCAGTTGGGCGAGATCACGTAATCGGCATCCAGCAGCGCGATCACCCCGGCGTTGGGATCCATGTGCGCCATCGCCTCGTTCAACGCGCCGGCCTTGAAGCCCGACACCTTGGGCAGGTTGATGAACTTGAAGCGCGGGCCGAGCGTCAGACAATGTTCCTCGATGGGACGCCAGAACGCCTCTTCCGGGGTGTTGTTGACGACCACCAGCACCTCGAATTCCGGATAGTCGAGCGACGCCACGGAATCCAGGGTCTGCTTCAGCATGTCCGGATTTTCCCGGTATGCCGGAACATGGATGGACACAAGCGGCAAGGGAAACGACTCGGCGTTCGCGACGGGCGGTCGAATCAGGCGGGTCGGGCGGCGTCCCATCGTGACCTCGGCGACCTCGTGCACTTTCACCAGGGTCATGGCGGTCAGCGGGATCATCAATAGAAAGCCGATGCCCCAGGCAAAGGCGGAGCCGAAATTGAGATAATTTTCGATCGGGTACATGGCCGCCATGGCCACGCCCGCCGACAGCGTGTTCGCCGCCACGGCGAAGCCGAACGCGTGCATGAAGGTCGGGCGGAACCAAGCGAGGCCGAACACGCTGATCACCGCGCCGATGGCCAGCGCCAGCACGAAGCGGGGCAGGAAGAGGTCCTCCTCGACCGCGCCCTCGAGCGGGAACTTGGCGTTTCCGGACGCGTCGAACAGCCCCCAATAGGCGCCGACGCTGCCTTCGTTGACCTTCCAGGGCTGGTCGAAGGCCTCGATCAGGTTGAACGGAATGTCGCGGGACGAGGCTTCGGAGATGAACTTGCGCAAAATCTCCGCCTGCAAAAGGGGGCCCGTGTCGGCCGCCTTCATGTTGTAGCCCCGGCTCGGCCAGCCGAATTCGGCGATCACCACGCGCTTCCCCGGATAGGCGGCGCGCAGCGCTTCGTAACGCCCCATGGCGTATTCGACCGCGTCCTCGGCGAGGATGCCCTCCCAGTACGGCAGGATGTGGGCGGAGATAAAGTCGACCTCGCGCACCAGTTCGGGATGCTTGAGCCAGATATCCCAGGTTTCGCCCGTACTCACGGCCCGGTTGGTCCGGCGGCGGGCGAACCGAAGATGCTCGATCAATTCCCCGGGGGTGACTTCCTCGCGCAGAATGGTTTCGTTGCCGATCACCAGGGAGCGGATATTGGAATGACGTTTGGCCAGATCGATCGCCGCCTCGATTTCCGCGCGGGACGCCTTGGGGTCCGCGGACACCCAGGCGCCGGCATTCACCGCAACGCCGTGTTGCGCGGCGATGGCGGGGATCTCCGCGTTCCAGCCGCTGGATCCGTAAAGCCGCAGGGCCGGGGATATGGACGCGATGCGCCCGACATCCGCTGCCAGACGTTGGCGGTTTTCATCGGTCAAGGGTTTCCGGATTTCTTCCGGCGGACCCGCAGTGTAGGACAGGGAGCCGATCGCGCCACGAACCGACGGGGCGATCATGGTTTCCTTGGCGAACAACCAAGCGCCCGCGTGCAAAAGCCCGGCGAAGATGGCGGCAATCAGGACATTGCGCATGGATCGTCCGCGGCCAAGGCCGTCAGGGCTTCGCCGCCGCCGGCTTCGCGGCGGCGGGCTTGGCCGGAATCACGCCGTACAGGGCGTCCCAGCAGCCGTTGACCGCATCGCGCACGGCCCCGACCCTTTCGGCGGTCGCCGTGGCGGGATCGTGCGTCCCGCCGGGCACCGACAACACGCCGGGGCCTTCGTTGATTTTGGCGACGGCGCATGAAAAGGCCTCCGCCAACGCTTTCGCGGGGCAATCCATCGTCTTGTACATCGTGGTGTAATCGTTGGCGGCGACAATGTCGTCACGCAGAAGCGTCTGAATCGTGCGCTTGCCAATCCAGGCGCAGCCCGGAGTGTTGACGGGCTGAGGTTGCGCTTTGGCGACTGCATCGGCACTCACGGTCACGGCCAATGCGGCGAAAACCGAGGCGACAGCCCAATGTGCGGTAGACAATTCGTGGATTTCCTTTCGAGGCAAGAGGTCGCGGCGGATGGCCGCGCGGGACGCATCCGCCAGCGCCTCGGATTATATCGCACCACGGCCCCTTGGCAAGACCATACCTGTAGATGTGTCTCCACCACGCCATAATGGCCGGAATCCCGCCCCCGACTTGGCGGGTTTCGACGACACGTCCGCGGCTTGAACGCGTGGTGGGAATGCGCTTTTTCCAAGGCGTGAATGACGGCTCGAAGCCGCATCGGCGTCGCGATGGGGTCCTAAACTCCGGTTTTGACGTCTCCGGCGACGAGAGCGGCGGCATTGACAGGGATCGTCGATCCCCCCAGATTACCCTCAAAGGTTCCGGAGCCGCGAACGGTCCGCGAACAGGTTTCTCGCTCTTGGCGGAGGAGGACGCGCCGTGTCCCGCAACATTGCGTTCAACAGCCCGTTTTTGTTGGGCTTCGATCATTTGGAACAGATGCTGGAGCGCGCCGCCAAGGCGTCGCACGAAGGCTATCCCCCCTACAACATCGAACAGATCGGCGAAAACAAGCTGCGCATCTCGCTGGCCGTGGCGGGCTTCGCCATGGAAGATCTGTCGGTGACGGTGGAGGACAACCAGCTGGTGGTGCGGGGCCGCCCGTCCGAGGAGGACCGCGAGCGGGTCTACCTGCACCGGGGCATCGGCAAGCGCCAGTTCCAGCGCGCCTTCGTGTTGGCGGAGGGGATCGAGATCGTCGGCGCGAGCATGGACAACGGCCTGTTGCACGTGGATCTGGAACGCCCCATCCAGGAGCCCGAGGTGCGCACCATCAAGATCCGCAATCCCCACTCCAAGCCGGGCGGCAAGACCATCGACATGGATGCGGATTGATCAGTCCGCGCACGAGCCGCCGAACTGGGCCAGCGCTTCGGCCAGGTGGTCGCTGATCAGCGGATTTTGCAGCATCAGGCGCGGCGTGTTTTCGTCGAGATCGTCGCGCGCCACGGCCACCGCGTCGGCCCACCCGTCCGCATCCACGTCGCCACGCCCCAGCATCACCATGGCGTGGAGCTCGACCAACTCGTCCTCGCTCAAGGCTTCCAGGAACGTCATCAGTTCCTCGTACACCGTGTCGTCGGGATGATCGGCCAGCACTTGGTGGTCGTTGTCGTCCGTGGGATTGCCGCCGGCGTCGTCATAGGGCGACGCTTCCTTGGCGTCGAATTCGCGCGTCCTGAGGATCACATAACAGACTTTTTCCGATGAAATGGCTTGCATGGCGAACCTCGCATCTTTCTGAATCATCAGAGTCTAGCACGAAACAAAGGCCGGAGACACGGTTTCCCCAATACGGGGAAGCGCGAGGCTTTCCATGTCCCTGGTCGTGGGGGCTTTGTCGTCCCTCCATCGCGGCGAATAAAAAATTCTCCCCGATCCATGAATCCAGTGGCGCGACGCCGGAACTTGGCGTAATGGCAGAAATCCGTATCGGCTTTCAGGCGGTGAACGGCATGCCCGTGACCTGTTTCTTCCCATGAACACCCCGTCGATCGGCGCGCCCGACATCCGCATCCCGCAGTTGGACGTCATGCGCGGCGTGGCCGTGCTCGGCATCTATCTGATCAACGTGTTCGTGTTCGCCCTGCCGTCGACCGCCCTGGCGCTGCCGCAGCTGTGGGGCGACGACGTGTTCTGGAACACCGTGACCTGGTCGTTCAGCGAAATCTTCGTCGAGGGGACCATGCGCGGCCTGTTTTCCATCCTGTTCGGAGCCAGCGCCCTGGTGTTCCTGAGCGAAGCCAAAATGGCCGAACAGGGCTTGGCCGTGGTCGAACGCTATTACCGCCGGACCCTTTTGCTGCTGTTTTTCGGCGTTATTCACGGCTTCCTGCTGCTCAACACGCTCGACGTGCTTTACGCCTACGGCCTGCTGGGCATGTTCCTGTTCCCCCTGCGCCGGATCGGCGGCTTCAAGCTGCTGGCCGGCGGCGTGGCGCTCCTGGCCCTGGCGTCGGTCCACGTGGCGTCGCTGGGCGAGGGTTCTGAGCCCGACGCGGAGCCCGTCCATGAGGCGATGAGCGGCGAAGCCATGGCGAATTTCGAGATCGCGGCGACCGAGCACATGCGGGACGAAATCGCCATTTACCACACCGACTACCCGACCATCTTCTTTTTCCAGTTCAGCGACGTGGTGAACCAGGAATCCGCCCTGATGTACAGCTCGCACCTGTTCGACATCGGGGGCATGATGCTGGTCGGCATGGCGTTGTTGAAGCTGGGCGTTCTCAATGGTTCGCGCCCCGCGCTGGCCTATCTGACCCTGGCGGTGCTCGGCTATTGCATGGGCGGTGCGCTGCGCGGCCATGGGATTCAGCAAATCTGGGCCGAGAATTTCGATCCCAACATGATCCAGATCATGACCACGCGACCGCTTTACGGCATGGACCGCTTGGCGATCACGCTGGGACACGTGGGGCTCATCGGACTGATCTGCAAGGCCTCCTGGACGGGGTTTCTGACGCGCCCGCTGGCGGCGCTGGGCCGCATGGCGCTCACCAACTACATCGGCCAGACGGTGATCTCGATCTTCCTGTTCTACGGTTTCGGGTTCGCTCTGTTCGGCACGATGGAGCGACTCGAACTCTACGGCGTCGCGTTCGCCGTCTGGGCGACCCAGGCCGCGTTCAGCATGGCCTGGCTCAAACGCCACCGCCTGGGCCCCCTGGAATGGGTGTGGCGCTCGCTGATCTACGGCGCGCCCCAACCAATGAAGCGCGTACAATAAAAAAGAATCTATATTTAAATAATAAAGATAGCTTAATTTATAGACTTAATGTAATGATATAAATAGTGATTGTCTTTAAGGCGGTGATCGGCATGTCCGTGACCTGTTTACTCCCTTGAATACGCAACCCCTTGGCGCGCCCGACCTTCGGATCGTTCAGTTGGACATCATGCGCGGCGTCGCCGTGCTCGGCATTTTCTTCATCAACGTGTTCGTGTTCGCGCAGCCGTCGACCGCCCTGGCGTTTCCGCAGCTTTGGGGCGATGCCGTGTTCTGGAACACGGCCACATGGTCCATCAACGAAATCTTCCTGGACGGCACGATGCGGGGCTTGTTCTCGATCCTGTTCGGGGCCAGCGCGCTGGTGTTCCTGAGCGAGGTGCGCTTGGCGGAACAGGGCGCGGCCGTGATCGACCGCTACTACCGCCGCACCATTCTGTTGCTGCTGTTCGGGGTCGTCCACGGGTTCGTGCTGCTCAACCTCCACGACGTGCTTTACGCCTATGGGCTGCTGGGAATGTTCCTATTTCCCCTGCGCAACGTCGACGGCCGCACGCTGTTGATCTGCGGCGCGGCGTTCCTGACTTTGGCGTCGGTTCACATCTCCACCCAGGGTGGCGGCGCGGGCCTGCACGAAGCCGTCCCCGCGACCCTTATGAGCGCCGAGGCGCGCGCTGGTTTCAATGTCGGCGCCCGTGAACACATGCAAGACGAGATCGCCCTCTATCTCATGGACTACCCGACCATCTTCTTCTACCAGTTCGACTACGTCGTTTCCCAGGAATCGATGGTCATGTACACCACCCACCTGTTCGACATCGGGGGCATGATGCTGATCGGCATGGCGCTGTTCAAACTGGGGGTGTTGAACGGATCACGATCGGCGCTGTTTTATCTGGCGTTGGCCGTGGCGGGCTACGCCGTGGGCGGCGGGGCGTTGCGGGGCTACGGTGTCTACCAGATTTATGCAGCCGATTTCGACCCCGGCGTACTCCAAACCATAACCAATCGCACGATGTACGGCATGGACCGCCTGGCGATCACGCTGGGGCACGTCGGCGCGATCGGTCTGCTGTGCAAGGCTTCCTGGGCCGGCGTCCTGACCCGGCCGCTGGCCGCGCTCGGGCGCATGGCGCTGACCAGCTACATCAGCCACACGGTGATGTCGATCTTCCTGTTCTATGGCTTTGGGCTCGGCCTGTTCGGCACGATGCAGCGTCTCGAAATCTACCTCGTCGCGCTGATCGTCTGCGCCGCGCAAATCGTCCTCAGCGTGGTCTGGCTCAACCGCTACCGGTTGGGTCCCCTGGAATGGGTGTGGCGATCGCTCATCTACGGGAAACCTTTGCCGATGAAACGGACCCTGCCGGGGGCATCCGCATTGGACGCGGCGTCCTAGGACCCGACCAAGTCCAGCCATTCCCGTTCGCTGAGGACTTGCAGGCCCAGTTCGCGTGCTTTCTTTTCCTTGGACCCCGCGCCGGGACCGGCGACGACGATGTCGGTCTTCTTGCTGACCGAACCCGATACCTTGGCCCCCAGCGCTTCCGCCTTGGCCTTGGCCTCGCCGCGGCTCATCGCTTCCAGGGTTCCGGTGAACACCACGGTCTTGCCCGCCACCGGGGAGCCCGCCGTGTCGGGGGCGGCGAAGTCTTCCACCGTCACGTTGGCCAAGAGGTCGTCCAGAACCTCGCCGTTGTGCGGCTCGGCGAAAAATTCGATCAGGTCGTCGGCCATGGACTTGCCGATGCCGTCGATGGACAGCAGGTTTTCCATCGCTTCCGACCCGATCACCCGTGCGTCCGTCATGGCGTCGCGCAGATGCGCGAACGACCCGTAATGTTTCGCCAACAGCCGCGCCGTGGCCTGCCCCACCTGGCGGATGCCCAGCGCATGGACGAACCGCGGCATGTCGATGCGGCGCTTGGCGGCGATGGCGGCCATCAGGTTTTCGATGGACTTGTCCTTCCAGCCTTCGCGCCCGTCCAGCATCTCCGGCGTCAGGCGGAAGATGTCGCCCGGCGTCTTGATGAGACCCGCTTCGAAGAACGCGGCGACGTGCTTGCCGCCCAGGCCTTCGATGTCGAAGGCGTCGCGCGACACGAAATGCTTGAGCCGCTCGTGCGCCTGCGCCGCGCACACCAGCCCGCCGGTGCACCGCGTCGCGGCCTCGCCCTCTTCGCGCACGGCGTGGCTGCCGCACACGGGGCACGCCGCGGGGAAGACGTAAACGTCGCGGTCGTCGTGAAAGCCGTCCTCGACCACGTCCAGAACCTGGGGAATCACGTCGCCCGCGCGCTGGATGCGCACCCGGTCGCCGACGCGGATGTCGAGCGCGCGGATATAATCGGCGTTGTGCAAGGTGGCGCGGCTCACCACCACGCCGCCGACGGTGACGGGTTCGAGCTCCGCCACCGGGGTCAGCACGCCGGTGCGCCCCACTTGAATGGTAATGTCGCGCACGATGGTCTCGGCCTTCTCCGCCGGGAACTTGTGCGCGACGGCCCAGCGCGGCGCGCGGGACACGAAGCCCAACCGCTCCTGCCAGTCCAGCCGGTCAACCTTGTAGACCACGCCGTCGATGTCGTAATCCAGCTCCGCCCGGTGGGCCTGGATGGTTTCGTAATGCGCCAGGATGTGATCGATTCCGTCACACACCCGGGTGAAGGGATTGACCTGAAAGCCCCAGGCCTTGAGCCGTTCGATGAACTGACCGTGGGTCGCCCAATCGACGGCGCTGACCTCGCCATAGGCGTAGGCGAAGAACCGCAGGGGCCGGCGGGCGGTGATCGCGGCGTCCAACTGGCGGAGCGAACCGGCGGCGGCGTTGCGCGGATTGGCGAAGGTCTTTTCGCCCCGCTCCGCCTGACGGTCGTTCAAGGCCAGGAAGTCGGTCTTGGACATATAGACTTCGCCGCGCACTTCCAACACATCCGGCACGCCGTCCGGCAGGGTTTGCGGAATGTCGGCTAGGGTGTGGGCGTTGGCGGTGACGTCCTCGCCCTCGGCCCCGTCGCCGCGCGTCGCCGCCTGAACCAGGCGGCCGTGTTCGTAACGCAGCGAAATCGAAAGCCCGTCGATCTTGGGTTCCGCCACCATGTCCAGCGGGATATCCGGATTGTCGCTGAGTTCCTTCAAGAAACGGCGGATGCCGTCGAGGAAGTCCTGAAGCTCGTCCTCGTCGAACACGTTTCCGAGCGACAACATGGGCTTGGCGTGGCGGATCTTTTTGAAGCCCGATGCCGGAGCCGCGCCGACGCGCCCGGTCGGACTGTCGGGGCGGACGGACAAGGGAAAGCGCCGTTCGATGGCGGCATTGCGTTGGCGCAGCGCGTCGTATTCGGCGTCGGTGACGGTGGGCGCGTCGTCTTGGTAATAGCGCCGGTCGTGTTCGCGGATTTCCTTGGCCAGCGCCGCCAGGTCGGCCTCGGCCTCGTCAACCGTCATCTGGGAAACGGGAAGTTTGCGCAAATCCTCGGGCGTCATGCGCTTCCGCCCCCCAGCAGGCTGGCGGCGGCGGCGCGGGCCTCGCCGGTGACGGTTTCGCCCGACAGCATGCGCGCGATCTCGTCCGCGCGCTGGTCCGGCGTGAGCGGCGTGACGGAGGTGCGCACGACGCCGTCCGCGCCGGTCTTGGACACATGCCAGTGCGTCGCCCCACGCGCCGCCACCTGGGGGCTGTGGGTCACCACCAGGACCTGCATGTCGTCGCCGAGGCGCGCCAAACGCTGGCCGACCGCGTCCGCCACCGCGCCGCCGATGCCGCTGTCCACTTCGTCGAACACCAGCGTTGGCACCGGGTCGGACTGCGCCAGCACCACCTTCAGCGCCAGCATGAACCGCGACAGTTCGCCGCCCGACGCGATCTTGTTCAACGGGCCCGGGGCCGCGCCGGGGTTGGTCACCACCTCGAACGCCACCCGGTCCCAGCCGCTTTCGCCCCAGGCGTTTTCGTCTCCCCGCTGGGACACGATGGTGGTGCTGAACTGCGCAGCACCCAGTTTCAACGGACCGAGTTCCCCCGCCACTGCTTGGTCCAAGTCCCGTGCCGCCGCATCGCGCGCCGCGGACAGGGTATCCGCCACGTCGGCATAGGCGGCGCGCGCCTCGATCTCGGCGCGGCGCAGCTGTTCCAGACGCCGCCCGCCGTCGTCGATGCCTTCCAGCTTGGCGGACAACTGACGGAACAAGTCGTTCAGGCTCGCCACGTCGACGTTGTGCTTGCGCGCCAGCGCGCGCAGCGCGAACAGGCGTTCCTCAACCTGTTCCAGGTGCCGGGGGTCGAGGTCGACGCGCGCCGCCGCGCCGTCCAGCGCGCTCAACGCCCGCGCCACCTGCTCGCCCGCCTGATCCAAGGCCTCCAACGCCGGGTCCAGCAGGCCGTCGGCCTTTTCCGCGACGGGCTGCAATGCGCGCAGCGCGTCGCGCAGCATGCGTTCCACCCCCGCGCCGCTATTGAGCGCCTTGGACGCGTCGTTCATCGCCTCGACCAGCTTTTCGCCGTGCATCAGCATCTGGCGTTCCTGGGCCAGGCGGTCTTCCTCGCCGTTCGCGGGATTGAGGGTTTTCAGTTCCTCGACCGCGTGGCGCAGAAACTCCTCGTCCCGGCGCGCGGCATCCAGGTCGTCCTCGGCGCGCTGGCGCTCCGCGACGGCGCTCCGCCAGGCGTGATAGGCGCGCGCACAGTCCGCCGCCATCGCCCCGTGCCCTCCATGGGCATCCAAAAGGCCCAGGTGCGTGGCCGGATTCAAAAGGCGCTGGTTGTCGAATTGGCCGTGGATTTCCACCAACTGGTCGCCGACCTGGCGCAGCAGCCCGATGCTGACGGACTGGTCGTTGATGAAGGCGCGCGACCGCCCGTCGCGGCCCAGCGTGCGGCGCAGCATCAACGGCTCGCCCGCCGCCTGAACCCCGTGCTCGTCAAGCAACGCGTAAAGGGCGTGATCAGCGGGGAGTTCGAATTCCGCCCCGACCACGGCCTGGTCCGCGCCGTGGCGCACCAGGCGGGCCTCCGCCCTGGCGCCCAGCGCCAAACCGAGGGAATCCAGCAAAATGGATTTGCCCGCGCCGGTTTCGCCGGTCAGCACGCAGAGCCCCTCCGGAAAATCCAGGTCCAGGCGTTCGATCAAGACGACGTCGCGGATGGAAAGGCGGCTTAGCATGGGCGCGGCTCGCGGTTCAGGGACGCGTCACCAGAGCTTGTACCAGGGCTTTTCGGCTTCCTGACGGATGGTGGGATCCTCCAGAAGCGCGTAGGCGTCCAAGTACCAGGAGCTTGACGGGAAGTTGTGGCCGAGCACGGCGGCGTAGCGGCGCGCCTCTTCCTTCAGCCCCAGGGCCTGGTAGCATTCCACCAACCGCAGCAGGGCCTCGGGCGTGTGGGTGGTGGTCTGGTATTTTTCCACCACCGAGGCGAAGCGGGCGATGGCGGCGGAATACTGTTTGCGGGTCTGATAGTAGCGGCCGATGTCCATTTCCTTGCCCGCCAGGTGGTCGTAGGTCAGCTCCAGCTTGAGCTTGGCGTCGCGGGCGTACTGACTGTCCGGATAGCGGGTGATCAGTTCGTTGAGCGTCTTCAGCGCCAACTGGGTCATCATCTGGTCGCGCCCGACGTCGGAAATCTGTTCGTAGTAGCACAGCGCCTTGAGGTAATAGGCGTAGTCGGCGTCCTTGTTCGACGGATGCAGTTGCAGGAAACGGTCCAGCCCCAGAACGGCTTCGTCATACTGGTTCGCCATGTAGAGGCTGTAGGCCGCCATCACCTGCCCCTTGATGGCCCAGGACGAATAGGGATGCTGGCGCTCCACCTCGTCGAACCGGGTCGCGGCCTCCTTGTAGTCTTCCTTTTCCAGGGCGTCGACGGCCTCGTTATAGAGCTTTTCGACCGGCTCCTCGACATAGTCGTCCTCAACGGCGTCGCTGGCGCAGGCGGCCAGCAGCAGCACGGCGGCGACGGCCGAAATCAGGGAACGGAAAACTCTGAACACGGGTGAAGCCATGGCGGCGCGATTTCCTTATGCAAACTGGAAATGCCCGGGACCAGGCCCCGGCATGACGGCCCGGCCAGCCGGAACCGGCAGGAGTATATCACGAGCAAACGCCGCCCTGTCCAGCGCCCATAGCCCTGTAATGGTGGAAAATACGCCCTTTCGGGAAGGAATGGGGGGAAACCGGATCAACCGGCGGCGCGAACCGCTTCGCCGTCCCAATCGCGGGCGACCGGGCGGGCGACCAGCATGTCGGCCGTCATGTCGACGATCTCGAAATTCGCCGAATCGGAGAACAGTTCGCGCAGCAGCTGGTTGTTCAGCGCGTGACCCGAACGTACGCCCCGGTACCCCGCCAGCAACGGGCGGCCGGCGAGATACAAATCGCCCACCGCGTCGAGGATCTTGTGGCGGACGAATTCGTCGTCAAAGCGCAGGCCGTCCTCGTTGAGAACCTTGTCGCCGGACACCACCACGGCGTTGTCGAGCGAACCGCCCTTGGCCAGTCCCATGGCCCACAGCGCCTCGACCTCGTGCATGAAGCCGAAGGTGCGCGCGCGGGCGATTTCGTCCTTGAACACGCCTTCGCCCATGCCGACGGCGAGCGCCTGGCTGGCGACGGCGGGGCTGGCGAAATCGATCTCGAAATCCAACGAAAAATGATCGGACGGGGTCAGGGACGCGGTCTTGTCACCGTCCTTGACCGTCACGGTCTTGAGCACGCGCACGGCGCGGCGCGGGGCGTCTTGCTCCTGGATGCCGGCGCAATCGAACAGGAACAGGAACGGCGCGGCGCTGCCGTCCATGATGGGAACTTCGGCGCCGCCGACCTCGATCACCGCGTTGTCGACGCCGGCGCCGGCCAGGGCGGCCATCAGGTGTTCGATGGTGCTGAGCGTCTTGCCCTTGGGCGAAGCCACCGTGGTGCACATCCGCGTGTCGCAGACCGCGTCGAAGCGGGCGGGAATTTCAGCCCCCTCGCCCGCGATGTCGGTGCGGCGAAAGGTGATGCCGGTGTCGGGAGCGGAGGGATGAAGCGTCATGGAGACCTTTTCGCCGGAATGCAGGCCCAGGCCCGTACAACTGATCGCACTTTTCAGCGTGCATTGCATGACGGTCCGGTTTTCTTTGGCGTTGGTCATTCCGTCGTTCCTATCCCCAGTTCGTTCCTCGACGCGGTTGGTCCGCTCGTATTGTCGCCCCAAAAGAAAGAGCGCTTCAGGTATGGGTTTAACACCCGTTCCTGAAGCGCTCAAATCAAAGTGTGTTACCTTTTGTTACAGGTTTTTCAGGTCGTTAATCTCCGTAAACCCGTACTTAATTGGCCTGACGGCGAAGGAACGCCGGAATATCGAGGAAATCGTCCTCAGCCTTGCTCGGCTGCACTTTTTCCTGAAGATCCAGGCCGCCCAGAACCGGTTCGGCGCCACCCGTGGAGCGCAACTGCGCCGCGGGCTTGGATACGGCGGGCGCGGACTTTTCCGACTTGGCGTGACCGAAGAAGGTCACCTTGCCGCGCGCGCCGCCCGTGACGCGTTCGAACAGGCTGCGCTTGGGCGCGTCTTCCTTGGGTTTCTGTTCGGTGGCGCCGTTCACCATGGCGGCCTCGGCCATCGGATCGGCCTTGGCGGCCGCCTTGCCCGGCATCGGCGTGATGAACGCATCCTCGGACATCGCCGACGGCATCGCTGCGGGCGCGGTGAAGACCGCTTCGGCCGCCGGGGCGTCGGTTTCGTCTTCGAACACCGCCATGATTTCGGCGGCGGTCACTTCATCGCCGTCCACGACGGCGCTTTCCGGCAGATCCAAAACCTGCTGTTGGGCCGCGGCGGGCGCGGACGCGGTATCGATTTCCGCGCTGAACAGACTGCCCATCGCCACTTCGGCGGCGTCGTCCATCGCGGCGGACCCGGCCGTCTTCGCGGCCACGGACCTGGCCGCCATGTCGAGAATGGACGGCTCGGCGCGCTTCATGGCCTCGGCTTCGATGCCGGTGGCGACCACGGACACGCGCAGGCGGCCCTCCATGGACTGATCGAAGGTGGAGCCGAAGATGATGTAGGCGTCGTCATCGACTTCCTGACGGATGCGGTTGGTGGCTTCATCGACTTCGTACAGCGTCATGTCCAGGCCGCCGGTGATGTTGATCAGCACGCCCTTGGCTCCGGCCATGGAGGTGTCGTCCAGCAGCGGGTTGGAAATCGCGGCCTCCGCGGCTTCCAGGGCGCGGCGTTCGCCTTCGGCTTCGCCGGTGCCCATCATGGCCTTGCCCATTTCGCTCATCACCGAACGGATGTCGGCGAAGTCGAGGTTGATCAGGCCCGGCATCACCATCAGATCGGTGACGCCGCGCACGCCCGAATAGAGCACGTTGTCGGCCATGCGGAAGGCGTCGGAGAACGTGGTCTTCTCGCTGGCGACGCGGAACAGGTTCTGGTTGGGGATGATGATCAGGGTGTCGACGTACTGTTCGAGCTCCTCGATCCCCTTGTCGGCCAGGCGCTGGCGGCGCAGGCCCTCGAACTGGAACGGCTTGGTCACCACGCCGACGGTGAGTATGCCGAGATCGCGCGCCGCCCGCGCGATGACGGGCGCGGCGCCGGTGCCGGTGCCGCCGCCCATGCCGGCGGCGATGAACACCATGTGCGAACCGCGCAGGTGCTCGTTGATTTCCTCGATGGTCTCCTCCGCGGCGGCTCGTCCGATTTCCGGCTTGGAGCCCGCGCCCAGTCCCTGGGTCAGCTTGCCGCCCAGCTGGACCTTGCGCCCGGCCAGCGCCATGGACAGCGCCTGGGCGTCCGTGTTCGCGACCATGAATTCGACACCGTCGAGATTGGCGTTGATCATGTTGTTCACGGCGTTGCCGCCGGCCCCGCCAACGCCGACCACGGTGATCCGGGGCTTCAGTTCGATGTCGTCGTCTTGGGGTACGCTGATCTTGATGCTCATGAGTTTGGCTCCACGCTCCGCAGGTTTTTATACTTGTGCCCAAACATCCTTAAAATTTAGTAACTTTTCAGAAATTCCGTTCCGATTCGCCTTTTAAATTTGTTGGAGAGTCCTTAGGAATTTCTGACTCGGTTACTGACTCTGTACTTCAGGCCCACAAATTCTCCCGCAGCCACTGACTAATGCGCCCGAAGCGCGTCGCGGGCTGCTCCTTGGGGCGGTAAGTCCGCCCCGGGATTCCCGTCATGGATTCAAAGGCGTGACTGATGAGTCCGGCGCACGCGGTGAATTGCGGACCGCTTGCGACCTCGGCCATGCCTTCCAAGTAACGCGGTTTCGCCATGCGCACCTGGGATTTACCGAGGATTTCGCACGCCAGTTCGCGCACGCCCGGCAGCTGGCTTCCGCCGCCGGTGAGAACCACGCGCGGCCCGGCCAGCTTCTCGCACCCCGCTTCGTGCATGCGATCGCGCAGCAGCTCCAGCGTCTCCTCGATGCGCGGACGGATGATGCCCACCAGCATGGAACGCGGCACGGCGTTGGTTTCGCCGGTCTGTTCCTCGCCGATCAACGGCACCTTGATGATTTCATGATCGTCGGACGGCGACGGCATGCAGTTTCCATAGAGCGTCTTCATGCGCTCCGCATGCTGAACCGGGGTGGACAGCCCGCGCGCGATGTCGTTGGTGACGTTGACGCCGCCCACGGGAATGCAGTCGGTGTGAACCATTTCGCCGTCGAAGAAGACCGCCATGTTGGTGGTTCCGCCGCCCAGGTCGATCAACGTCACGCCCAGTTTCATTTCGTCTTCCACCAACGCCGACAAGGCGCTGGCGTAGGGCGACACCACGCGCCCCTGCATGCCGAGATGGCAGCGGTGCAGGCAGGTTTCCAGATTGCGCAGCGCGTTGGACTGAGCCGCCACCACGTGCATGTTGACGCCCAGGCGATCGCCGAACATGCCGCGCGGATCGCGCACGCCCCGGTTGCCGTCAATGGAATAACCGACGGGGATGGAATGCAGGATTTCCATGTCCGCCGGAAGCTCGGTGACGTGGCGGTGCACGTCGAGAATCTTGCGCAGGTCCTGATCGGAAATCTCGTGTCCGGAAATCCCGATGTCATAAGCCATCAAGCGGGATTTGTAGACCGCGCCGGACACCGTCACCATCACTTCGTCGATGTTGACCCCGGCCATTTCCTCGGCCGCGCCGACGGCGGCGCGCACCACGCTTTCGGCGGCGTCCATGTCGACGATGACGCCACCGCGCACCCCGCCGGAAACATGATGACCGATGCCGATGACGCGGGGCGGCCGCGTGCCTTCCTGCCGCGCGATCAGGCACGTGACCTTGGTGGTGCCGATGTCCAAGGCCCCCACGACGCCGTTTTTCGGTTTCACCTTGTCTTCGCGATGCATGGTCTTACCCCCTATGGCCGTTCCTTAGGTGTCCCGTCCATTTGACCGAAAGGACGCGGGCTGGGTCTTGCCGTCGTGGCGCACGATGATGCGGTCGGGTTGGCGCAGGTCCAGCACCTTCACCTCGCGCGACAGCACGTCGTTACGCTGTTCGAAGTCCGCCAGCCGCACCAGGGCCTCGGAGGGGTTTTCCTCGGGCAGACGCACGTCCACCCCGCCGTTCAGCGCCAGATCCCAACGCCGTCCGCCGACGCGCACGGCCGCCTTGACCTTGCTTTTGAGGTCGGGCTGGGTGTCCAAGAGCTCCAGCAGGCCGGCGACGTTTTCCGGGGCGTCCTCGCCCACCACATGCATCAGATGGGAAAATCGTCCTAGTCCTTCCTGCGTGATGACCACGCCGTCTTCGTCGATGAGCGAGAACCGGCCCTTGTTCTGCCACAACGCCAGCGGACGGCGTTCGGTGATTCGCACCATCAGGGTGTCGGGCAGCAGGCGTTCGACGCGCGCCTGGCGGACCCAGTCCAAGGCCTCCACCCGCGCCTTCGCCGCGTCCAGGTCCACCGCCAGGATCGGTGTACCGCGCCGCACGTCGACCGCTCGCAAAAGATCCGCGCGCCGGGTTTCGCCACGCCCCTCCACCAAAACGTCCTGCACGGTGAAGCCCATTTCCGCGAAGACCTGCACCGTTTCGCCATGCAGCCCGTCGGCGACGCGCGCGGCCAGTCCCGACTGCGCGACCCACATGCCCGCGCCGCCAAGCGCGGCGACGGACGCCGCCACGCCGGCGACGATCCAGCGCGGATCCTTCCACGGGGAGCCGACCCGCTTGCGCTTGGGCGTCTTGAGGTCCTTTCCGGCCCTGGTTTTTTGCCCCTTGGCGTCCTTGCCGGCCACTCGTGTGATGGTTTTCAGCATGCCTTTCATGCATCGCACTCCGCGTTTTCGACCATCCAGGTCACCAGATCCTCGAACCCGATGCCGACGTGGGCGGCCTGTTCCGGGGCCAGCGACGTCGGCGTCATGCCGGGCTGGGTGTTGACTTCCAGAATGTAGAGCTGCTCGCCGTCGTAGCGGAAGTCCGCCCGGGAAAGTCCCCGGCAGCCCAAGGCGTCATGGGCCGCTTGGGCGAGACGCAGGGCCTCGTCGTAGACGTCCTTGGGCAAATCGGCGGGCAACTGGTGGGAGGAGCCCCCCTGCGCGTACTTGGCGTCGAAATCGTAGAAGCCCCGTTCGGTGCGGATTTCGGTGACGCACAGCGGACGATCGCCCATCACGGCCACTG
The DNA here is from genome assembly GCA_015231605.1 of Alphaproteobacteria bacterium. GTDB lineage: Bacteria > Pseudomonadota > Alphaproteobacteria > Rhodospirillales > Magnetovibrionaceae > JADGBG01. The sequence goes on from JADGBG010000021.1 coordinate 32,260, forward strand.
TGAGCTCGCGTCCCGGAACGTATTTTTCGATCATCACCTTGGGGCCATAGGGCCAACTGCCCTCGGCGAACGGCAGACCGTCCGCTTCGCTTTGAATGATGTGAATGCCGACGCTGGAGCCTTCGTTGAAGGGCTTCACCACGTATGGCGGCTCCATCACCCCCCCTGCCAGGACCTCGTCGCGGGTCGCGATGCGATCCGGCGCGACGGGAATGCCCGCAGCCCGGAACACCTTCTTCGCGAGCGGCTTGTCCATCGCCAAGGCCGACGCGGTGACGCCGGAATGGGTGTAGGGGATGTCCATGATGTTGAGCAGACCCTGGATGCAGCCGTCCTCGCCGTAGCGCCCGTGCAACGCGTTGAGCACCACGTCCGGGCGGGGATAGAGATGATCCATCAGGCGGCTCACGTCGCGCTGCACGTCGATGGCGGTCACCGAGTATCCGGCCCGGCGCAGCGCCGCCGTACACGACGCCCCCGACACCAGGGACACGTCCCGTTCGGCGGACCAGCCGCCCATGAATACGGCCACTTGCTTGGTCATCGCGTCTCTCCCCCTGCGGGAACGCCGATCCGGCGGATTTCCCAGACGAGCTCAATGCCCGACGTTTCCTTCACCCGGCGGCGGACTTCCTCGCCGAGCGCCTCGATGTCGGCGGCGGTGGCGCCGCCGTGGTTGATCAGGAAGTTGCAGTGCTTTTCCGACACCTGCGCCGCGCCGACCCGCAGCCCCCGGCATCCGGCTTGGTCGATCAGCTTCCACGCCTTGAGGCCTTGGGGGTTCTTGAACGTGGACCCCCCCGTGGCGGTGCGCAACGGCTGGCTGTCCTCGCGCGCGCGCTTGATGTCGTCCATGCGCGCCTGGATGTCGTCGGCGTGGCCGGCGTGGCCACGCAGATGCGCATGGATGAAGATCCAGTCTTCGGGAATGATGCTCTTGCGGTATTCGAAGCCGAGGTCGTCGGAGACCAGTTCATGCCGTCCGCCGTGCGCATCCAGGGCCACGGCCTTGACCACCACGTCGGACATTTCCACGCCATATGCCCCGGCGTTCATGCGCAACGCGCCGCCGATGGTGCCGGGCACGCCGCTGAGGAATTCCACCCCCGTCACCGCGGCCTCCATCGCCGCGCGGGCGACGTTGCCGTCCAGCGCGCCGGCGCCGCACAGGATGTCGGCGTTGATCACCTCGATTCCGGCGAAGGCGCGGCCGAGCCGGATCACCACCCCCGGAACGCCGCCGTCGCGCACCAGCAAGTTCGACCCCACGCCCAGCACCGTGACCGGCACGTCGCCCGGTGTATTGGCCAGGAAGTGTGCGAGGTCGTCCGCATCGGCGGGTTTGAACAGAACCTCCGCCGGGCCGCCCACGCCGAACCACGTCACCTTGGCCAGCGGCGCGTTCGCGCTCAACCGGCCGCGCACGGCGGGAAGCCGGTCGATCAGGGGCGTGTCATGCTGGGCGGCGGGCGAACTCATCGGGTTCTCACTTTCCTGCGAAGCGCAGTTTGCGCAAGCGTTCGGGCAGCGCGTTGGCCCACTGGGTGACGTTGCCCGCGCCCAGGCACACCACCATGTCGCCAGGACGCGCCAGGTCCTTGATCACTTCCGGCAGTTCGTCGGCGTTGAGCAGCGGCATCACCGTGCGATGCCCGTGTTCGCGCAGGCCCGCCACCAGGGCGTCGCGGTTGATGCCTTCGATGGGGGCTTCCCCGGCCTCGTACACGTCCGCCACCAGCACCGCGTCGGCGTCGTTGAAGCAGGTGCAGAATCCTTCGAACAGATCGCGCAGGCGCGAGTAGCGGTGCGGCTGCACCACGGCGATGACCTGACCATCGGTCGCGCCGCGCGCGGCTTTCAGCACGGCCGCGATTTCCACCGGATGGTGGGCGTAGTCGTCGATCACCACGATGCCGTCCACGTCGCCGGTGCGGGTGAAGCGCCGCTTGACCCCGCCGAACCCCTTGTAGGCGTTGGCGATGACGTCGTCGCCGATGCCCATTTCATGGGCGATGGCGGCGGCGGCCAGCGCGTTCAGAACGTTATGCGGACCGTACATGGGCAGCTTGACGTCCTTGAGCACCTCGCCTTCGCCGCCGGTTCCGGCGAACGTGATGTCGAAGGTCATGCCGTCCGGTCCGGGCCGGACGTTGGAACCACGCACCATCGCCTGGGGGCTGAAGCCGTAGGTGATGATGCGCCGGTCAGACACGCGCGGGATCAGGTTCTGCACCTCGGGGTGGTCGATGCACAACGCCGCGAAGCCATAGAACGGGATGTTGTCGACGAACTGGGCGAACGCCGCGCGCAGCGCATCGAAGTTGCCGTAATGGTCCAGATGTTCGGGATCGATGTTGGTCACCACCGCGATGGTGGCGGGCAGCTTCAGGAACGTGCCGTCGGATTCGTCGGCTTCCGCGACCATCCAGTCGCCGCCGCCCAGCCGCGCGTTGGTGCCCCAGGCGTTGATGATGCCGCCGTTGATCACGGTGGGGTCCAGCCCGGCGCTGTCCAGCACCTGCGCCACCAGCGACGTGGTGGTGGTCTTGCCGTGGGTGCCGCCCACCGCGATGGACCACTTGAGACGCATCAGCTCGCCCAGCATTTCGGCGCGGCGCACCACCGGCAGGAAACGCTTGCGCGCCCCCACCACTTCGGGATTGGTCGGCTTGACCGCGCTGGAAATCACCACCACGGCGGCTTCGCCCAGGTTGTCCTCGCTGTGCCCGACGAAGGTCTTGATACCCATCTCGCGCAGACGCACCACGTTGGGGCCTTCGGACTGATCGGATCCCTGGACGGTGTAGCCCAGATTGTGCAGCACCTCCGCGA
>JADGBG010000168.1 GCA_015231605.1 Alphaproteobacteria bacterium
AAGCCCGCCCATTCTCCCAAAACCCTTACACACTCGGCCATAATGAGAACTGCTGCTCATCCGTTCACCCCGTCCTCAAATCGCTTCGTGCGCCGCCAGCGCCGCCAGGTTCACCACGTCCGACACGGTCGCGCCCATGGGCGCGATCTGCGCCGGCTTGGACAAGCCCAGCAGCAGCGGGCCGATCACCGTGCCGCCACCCAGCATCTGCATCAGGCCCGACGCGATGGACGCGGCGTTGAGTCCCGGCATGATCAGGATGTTGGCCGGACCGGTGAGCCGCGTGAACGGATAGATCCGGTGCTGGAGATTGAAGTTCAACGCAACGTCCGCGCTCATCTCGCCGTCGTATTCGAAATCCACGCCGGCCCCGTCGAGAATCTCCACGGCGTCGCGCATCACCACGCTGCGGCCCATGGTGGGATGGCCGAAGTTGGAGAACGACAACAGCGCCACGCGCGGCTCCTGGCCGAACCCGCGCACCTTGGCGGCCGCCTGAATGGCGGTGTCGGCAAGCTGGCGGGCGCTCGGCAGGACGTTCACGGCGGTGTCCGCCAGGAACACGGTGCGCCCCTGCGCGACCAGCAACGTCAGGCCGAACACGGTCTTGTCCACGCCCGGATCGATGACCCGCAGAATGTCGGTCAACGCCACGTGATAGCTGCGCGTCAAGCCCGTGATCAGCGCGTCGGCGTCGCCGCCCGCGACCATGGAGGCGGCGAACACGTTGCGGTTCTGGCGCACCTGGCGCTGGCAATCGCGCAGCAACAGGCCCTGGCGCTGCTGGCGCGCGTACAGCGCCTGCACGTAATCCTCGCAGGACGGATGAATGCGCCCATTGGTGATTTCGACGGGCGTGTCCGTGGGCAGGCCGAGCTCGTGGATCTTGCCCCGGATGAAGTCTTCGCGGCCCACCAGAATCGGCTGGCCGTAGCCGGAATTGTGGAACGCGAACGCGGCGCGGATGGTTTTTTCGTCCTCGCCTTCGGCGAACACCACGCGGCGGGGATGTTGGGTGACGTCGGCGAAGATGGCCTGCAGCGACGGCGCGGTGGGATCGAGCCGCGCGGTCAGTTCGTGGCGATACTGATCCTCGTCGATGATCGGGCGCCGGGCCACGCCCGAATCCATGGCCGCCTTGGCCACCGCCAGCGGTACGGTGGTGATCAGACGCGGATCGAACGGCGCGGGAATGATGTATTCGGGGCCGTACTGCAGGTGCAGCCCGGAATAGGCCATGGCGACCTCGTCGGGCACGTCTTCGCGCGCCAGCGCCGCGATGGCCTTGGCGGCGGCGATCTTCATGTCTTCGTTGATGGTGGTGGCGCGCACGTCGAGCGCGCCGCGGAAGATGTACGGGAAGCCCAATACGTTGTTGATCTGGTTGGGATAGTCCGACCGGCCCGTGGCCATGATGCAGTCCGGGCGCACCGCCTTGGCGTCCTTGGGACGGATTTCCGGGTCCGGATTGGCCATGGCGAAGATGATCGGCCGGGGGGCCATGGACTTCACCATGTCCTGGGTCACCGCGCCCTTGACCGACAGGCCCAGAAACACGTCCGCGCCCTTCATCGCGTCTTCCAGGGTGCGGGCGTCGGTGGCGGCGGCGTGGGCGGCCTTCCACTGGTTCATGCCTTCGGTGCGGCCCTGGTAAATGACGCCCTTGGAATCGCAAAGAATGGTGTTTTCCGCGCGCACGCCCATGCACTGCGCCAGCTCGACGCAGGCGATGGCCGCCGCGCCCGCGCCGTTGACCACGACCTTGACGTCTTCCAGCTTGCGTCCCGTCAGGTCGCAGGCGTTGATCAGCCCGGCGGCGGTGATGATGGCGGTGCCGTGCTGGTCGTCGTGGAACACGGGAATGTCCATCAGTTCGCGCAGGCGCTGTTCGATGATGAAGCAGTCCGGCGCGGCGATGTCTTCGAGATTGATGCCGCCGAAGCTGGGGCCCAGGTATTTCACCGCGTTGATGAATTCCTCGGTGTCCTTGGTGTCGATTTCCAGATCGATCCCGTCGATGTCGGCGAAGCGTTTGAACAGCACCGCCTTGCCTTCCATCACCGGCTTGGACGCCTGCGCGCCCAGATCGCCCAGGCCCAGCACCGCGGTGCCGTTGGAAATGACCGCCACCACGTTGCCCTTGGCGGTGTAGTCGTAGGCCAGCTGCGGATCGCGTTCGATCTCCTTGCATGGCGCGGCGACGCCGGGGCTGTAGGCCAGCGACAGGTCGCGCTGGGTGGTCAGCGGCTTGGTCGGGTGGATTTCCAGCTTGCCGGGACGCCCGCTGGCGTGCATGCGCAAGGCTTCCTGGTCGATGGAGATGGTGAGGTCGTCGTCGGACATGGCGGGAGGTCTCTGAATGTGAAGGGAAAGGGGGGGATACGGGTCAGGCGTCGGCGGGATGCGCGCGCTCCACGACGTGGGCGTTGGCGCCGCCGAAATCCTTGAGGATGCGCAGCGCGGCATGTTCCTTGTGCTTGTCGGCCAGGCGCGCCCACAGGATCACGCCGCCGGCCGCGAGCGCGTTGGCGAAGCTTTCCGTGTGCGGCGTGGCGGTGACTTCGTCCAGAATTTCCTTGGCCGCGACGCCGGCGGTGGCCGCGCCGATGACGCTGGCGATGACGGCGGCGGCCGGGCCGCCGGCCAACAGGATCGCGCCGGCCGCGACCAGGGGGCCTTCGTACTTGATTTCGCCCACCAGCGCGCCCAGCACGTCTTTCCACGGCTTGCCCGGTTCGCCCGCGGCGGCGAGGGATTCATGGCTGTCCAGGACCGACAGGTCGCTCCGCTCGAAGCCGGAGTCCAGCAGATGATGCACCGCGGCCTCGAACGCCAGGCGGTCGGCAAACACGGCCACGGCTTCGCGGACGGTCGGGGTCTCGGCGGGTGCGCTCACGGGGCTCTCCTGAGGCTGGTCGCGGATTCTCTCATCCGATATTAGGCGTGTTCCGCGCCGTGTCCAAGAGGCCTTTGCGGTGGATTCGCCTCTCCGCCCGCGCCGTGCCTTTGGCCATCTTGGCGAGGTGCGATAGATGTATTATATATTAGACACTTATTCGTTTTTCAGGGGAATGACGAGGGCCGGATGATCAGGCGAAACACCTTGTTGGCGGGTCTGACCGTGGCGCTGGGGTTGGGCGCGTGCGGCGATGGCGGCGCGGATCTCGCCCGCTCGGCGGAACTGTTGCAGCAATATTACGTGGACACCCCCTTGGGTCGGTCCTGGCGGGTCGAGACCATCGCCGCCAGCCACAAGGAAAACACCTTGCGCGTCAACGTCCAGGTGACGGACGAGGCGGATGTGCAGTATCTCAAGGCCCTGAGCAGCATGGACCGCTTCCATGCCGCCAAGCTGGCGTGCCCCAAGCCCGACGACGCCCTGCGCGTCGCCCTGGGATCGAAGACGCGCATTTGGGTGCATCTCAACAGCAAGACCCAAGAGATCATTTCCTCCGTTTGCCCGAAGTGACGAGCCGGTATATCCTCCGGCCATGACCCAGCAGACCGCCGACGCCGACGCAACCGTCACGCCGATGATGGCGCAGTTCCTGACCATCAAGGAACGGCACGCCGACGCGTTGCTGTTCTACCGCATGGGCGATTTCTACGAACTGTTCTTCGACGACGCGGTCCAGGCCGCGCGCGCGCTGGACATCACGCTGACCAAGCGCGGCAAGCATCTGGGCGACGACATCCCCATGTGCGGGGTGCCGGTGCACAGCCATGAACAATACCTGTCGCGCCTGATTCGCAAGGGCTTTCGCGTCGCGGTGTGCGAACAGACCGAGGATCCGGCCGAAGCCAAGAAGCGCGGCTCCAAGTCCGTGGTGCGGCGCGAGGTCATCCGCATCATCACGCCGGGCACCATCACCGAGGATTCGCTGCTCGACGCGCGGGCCAACAACTACCTTGCCGCCGTCGCCGAGGCGCAGGGCGAGCTGGGCCTGGCGTGGGTCGACGTGTCCACCGGGCAGTTTTTCGCCCAGGCGTCCGGCCCCGATCAGCTGGGCGCGCAGCTGGCCCGGCTCGCGCCGGGGGAACTGCTGCACCCCGATACGCTGCCCGCGCGCGATGCCTACCGCTTCGTGTTGGCCGACTGGCGCCAGGTCCTGACGCCGCAACCGGCGGCGCGTTTCGACAGCACCAACGCGCGGCTGCGCCTGGAAGGGTTGTTCGGGGTCAAGACGCTGGACGCGTTCGGCGGCTTCACCCGCGCCGAAATCGCGGCGCTGGGCGCGGTGCTGGACTATGTCGAGCTGACGCAAAAAGGCAAGCTTCCGCGCATCGAGCCGCCGCGCCGCATTCAATCCGGTGGCGTCATGGAAATCGACGGCGCCACCCGGCGCAATCTGGAACTTTCGGAAACCCTGTCCGGTTCGCGCAAGGGCTCGCTGCTGAGCGTCATCGACCGCACCGTCACGGGCGCGGGGGCGCGCTTGCTGGCGGACCGTCTGGGCGCGCCGTTGACCGACACGGTGGAGATCGAACGCCGGTTGTGCGACGTGCAGATGTTTCTGGACGACGGCCGCCTGCGCGAGGATCTCCGAGCCCTGCTGGCGCGCTGTCCGGACCTGGAACGCGCGCTCATCCGCATCACGCTGGGGCGCGGCGGTCCGCGCGACCTGGA
>JADGBG010000169.1 GCA_015231605.1 Alphaproteobacteria bacterium
GGCCAGCGCCGCCAGCGCGGCGGGGGCCGATGGTTTGGGCATGGGCGCGGGCGCGCCGCCGCCGGGTTTGTCGGGGGCTGCGCCAGGGACCTTGGCCGGGACCTTGGCCGGGTCCTTGGCGGGAGCCGGCCCCTTGGCGGAAGCCGCGTCCTTGCCCTTGGGCGCGTCCTTCGGTTTGGCGTCCTTGGGGGGCGGGGCCTTGCCGCCGAACAGGCGCGGCAGGATTTCGCGCGCCGGGCCGGCCAACGCCAATTTGCCCCGGTCCAGCGCGTACAGGAAGTCGCACGCCGAAAGGAGGGTGGGGCTGTGCGAGACGATGATCACCGTGCGGGTCTTGGCGATTTCCACCAGCGTGCTTTTGAGTTCCTGTTCCGCATGGCGGTCCAGGCTCGAGGACGGCTCGTCCAGCAGCACCACCGAAGGCGAGCCCACCAGGGCGCGGGCGATGGCGATGCGTTGGCGCTGGCCACCGGAAAGACGCCCGCCCGCTTCGCCGATTTCGGTGGCGTAGCCGTCGGGCAGGTCGATGATGAAATGGTGCACGCCCGCCTCGGTCGCGGCTTTGATGACCTCTTCGTCGCTGGCGTCGGGCTTGCGCGACGTGATGTTGTCGCGCACCGTGCCCGCGAAGAGCACGCTTTCCTGCGGCACATAGCCCAGCCAGTCGGCCAACTCGGCGCGGGTGAATTGGGCCATGTCGGCGCCGTCCAGCAGCACGCGGCCCTTTTGCGGCTGATAGAGGCCCTGGATGATCTTGAGCAGCGTCGTCTTGCCGCAGCCGTTGCGGCCCACCAGCGCGTGGATGCCGCCGGGATCGATGTCGACGGTGATGCCGTTGACCACCGGGGCCGCGCCCTCGGCGTAGGCGAAGATCACGTTTTCGACGCTCAGCTTGCCCTTGGGGGTTTCAAGCTTGACCTCGCTGGCCTCGCGTTCGGCGGACAGGGAGAAGATGTTGCCGAGGCGTTCGGCGGCCTGATAGAAGCCGGAATAAACGCGCCACGTGCCGACCAGTTGGTTCATGGGGCCGACGATTTTTCCGGACAGCATGTTGGTGGCGATCAGCGAGCCGATGGTGAGGTTCTGGTCGATGATCGCCAGCGCGCCCACCGTGGTCAGCAGCAGGGTGGTGACCATCCCCAGAGACGCCCCCAGGTTGGAGAAGCCGTCGGTCTTGGTACCGCGCTCGATGGCGCTTTGGATGTTTTCGGCGTGTTTTTCCTCCCACACCGGCTCCATGGAACGGTCCAGCGCCAAGGCCTTGATGGTGGTGCGTCCGCCGATCATTTCCTGGATCAGGGAGTCGCGTGTCTGGGTGGATTTGCGTTCCTGGCCGCTGGCGCTGGACATGGCGTTGGCGGAACGCCAGGCCACGAACATGAACACCGGCAGCATCACCAGGATGACCCACGCCACCGGCGCCGCGATGACGAAGATCAGAACCAGGAACAAAATGGCGAAGGGAAGGTCGGCCACCAACAGCGCGCTGGACCCCGAAAGGGTGTTGCGGATCACGTCCACGTCGCGAAACAGCGAAGACCAGTGCGCCGACGGCTGACTTTCCAGGGTTTGCATCGGCAGGCGCATCAGGCGGCGGAACAGCCGCCGGCCCAGTTCCACGTCGACGCGCAACGCCACCGTTTGCAGAATGCGCGCGCGCGCCTGACGCAGCACGTAATCGAAGAACAGCACCAGCGCCATGCCCACGACCAGGCCCTGAAGCGTGCTGATGCCCGCGTTGGCGACCACGCGGTTGTAGACCTGCATGGTGAACACCGGAACCGCGAGGGCCAGCATGTTGACAAAGAAAGACATCGCCACGACTTCTCGGAAGACGGGCGTCATGGGCTTCAAGAAAGGCTTGAGCCAGCTTCTCGCCGAATTTTCGGCCGGTTCCTGCAAAACGGCTTCTCCGCTTATTTCCTTGTCTTTCAACCACGTAAGGGCGCGCGCAGGCAACGGGCGCAATTTTGCCACCTGCGGGATTCCGGTTAGATAATATCTACACACACAGCCGGGGTAAAGAATAAAGCGCACGGTTTCCGTTCCTTTTTTTCTTCGGATTCAAGGGGTTCCCTTGCTGATCGCAACGCATTTCCGAACGCCCCGCCCGCGCCGGCCGGAACGGGCGGAGATGTTTTTTTGCGCGGCGCGACGGGAATTTCCCTTGACCGGACACAGGCGGAGATTGTCTAGTGTTCGAATACGCGTGGAGAGACGTGCGTGTCGCCGTGGCCGTGCGCATGGGACCGCAGCAGGGGAGCGATCCGGACTTCGATGAAGAAGTTTTTGAAAAGGGCGTTCGGTTTGGACCGTCTGGTGGGCTTGGGCCTGCTGGCGGCGCTGCTTTTGGTTTCGCGCCTCGATCCCTATCCGGTTCAGTTTCTCCGCGAAAAAAGCTTCGACATCTACCAGCAGATGATGCCGCGCAAGACGCCCGATCCCAAGGATCGGCTGGTCACCATCATCGATATCGACGAACGCAGTCTGCAGGAAGTGGGGCAGTGGCCCTGGTCGCGCAAGACGGTCGCCGAGTTGGTCGTCGCCCTGCACAACATGGGCGTCGGCGTGACCGCGTTCGACGTCGTCTTCGCCGAACCCGACAGAATGAATCCGTCCGGCGTGGTGGACTCGCTCGTCGGGCTGGACGAGAGTGTGCGCGAAAAGATCCTTAAGCTGGAAAGCAACGATGAAACGCTCGGGCGCATCGTGTCCCAGGCCAACGTGGTGCTGGGCCAGGCGGGCTATTGGGACCAGTTGCCGAACAAGGCGGGCAAGCCTTTCCGCAAATCGGTCGCCGTGCGCAAGCTGACCAAGGACGCGCCGGAGCCGACCGACTTTCTGACCGAGGTGCCGACCCTGATCCGCAACCTGGCCGTCCTGGAAAAGGGCGCGAAGGGCGTGGGCGTGTTCTCGCTCAATCCGTCGTTGGACGGCATCATCCGCGAAGTGCCGATGGTCACCCGTCATGACGAGGCGCTGTATCCCGCGCTGTCCGTCGAGGCCATCCGCGTCGGCTTCCAGGTTTCCACCCTGATGGCCGAGGTCGACGACTTCGGCATCAAGGGCATCGGCGTCGCGCCGAAAAGCAAGGTCAAGCCCAAGGGGCTGAAGATCAACACCAACGAACGCGGTCTGGTGCGCCCGTACTTTGCGCCCCATGACAAGCGGCTCTACGTTTCCGCCGTGGACGTGCTGAAGGGCACGGTGGACAAATCCCTGATCGCCGGCAAGATCGCCTTCGTCGGCACCTCCGCGGTGGGGCTGTTGGATATCCGGTCCACCCCGATCGACCCCCTGATTCCGGGGGTGGAGGTCCACGCCCAGGTGGTGGAAAACGCGCTCGCCATCGACCGCGAACTGGGCGCGGTGGTCGCGGCGGAACAGTTCCTGACCCGGCCCAACCTGATCAAGGGCGCGGAAATTCTGTCCATCGCGTTCGGCGGCTTGCTGATGATCATTCTGGCCCCGATGCTGGGGGCCACGCGTTCGCTGTTCGTGTTCGTCATCGTGGCGGGCAGCGCGGCGTCCACGTCGTGGTATCTGTTCACCCATGAACGCATCTTGCTCGACGCGACGTTCGCGGTGGTGTCGACGTTCCTGTTGTACTCGACCCTGACGTACATGAACTTCACTCGCGAGGAAGCGGCCAAGAAGCAGACCCGCGACGCGTTCTCCAAGTACCTGTCGCCCGACATGGTGAACGTGGTTGCGGAAAACCCGGACCAGTTGAAGCTGGGCGGGCAGAAGCGCGAAATGACGCTGCTGTTCTGCGACGTGCGCGGCTTCACCACCATTTCCGAACAGTTCGACGCCGAAGGCCTCACCAAGCTGATCAACAAGCTGTTGACGCCGCTCACCAACGTCATCCTGGCCCGGCGCGGCACCATCGACAAGTACATGGGCGACTGCATCATGGCGTTCTGGAACGCGCCATTGGACGATCCCGAGCACGCCAAGCACGGCTGCCTGTCGGCCTTGGCGATGCTGAAGGAAATGGAGCCGCTGAACTCGCGCCTCGAACAGGAAGCCAAGGACGAGGGCCGCAAGCACATCCCGCTCAAGGTGGGCCTGGGTCTCAACTCCGGCGAATGCGTCGTCGGCAACATGGGGTCCGACCAGCGCTTCGACTATTCGGTCCTGGGAGACACCGTGAACCTGGCCTCGCGCCTGGAAGGCCAGTCCAAGACCTATGGCGTGCACGTGGTCATCGGCGACAAGACCCACGCCCAGGTGCCGACGCTGGCGACCATCGAACTCGACCTCATCAAGGTGAAGGGCAAGCTGGAAGCGGTGCGCATCTTCGCGCTGATCGGCGACGAGGACATGGCCGTGACGCCCGAATTCAAGACCTTCAAGACCACGGTCGACGACATGCTGGCCAAGTACCGCGCCCAGGATTGGGACGGTGCCCAGGCCGCCTGCGACGCCTGCCGCGCCATGGCCGACACCTACGAGTGCCCCGGCTTCTTCGACCTTTACGAACAGCGCATCCACGACATGCGCGCCAATCCGCCGGGCGCCGATTGGGACGGGGTGTTCGTCGCGACGTCGAAGTAGGACGCGGCG
>JADGBG010000170.1 GCA_015231605.1 Alphaproteobacteria bacterium
GCGCTTCGGCGTGGTGGAAGGCGATGTCGTCGAGCGTCACGTCGGCCGCCGTCATGGCCAGCAAATCGACCAGGCGTCCGGTGGGCGTGCGCACGGTGGTGGGGGTGCAGGTGTTCGTCATGCCGCGGTCCTCGCCTTCACGCCCAGCGCCATGTCGAAGGCGGCGATGGTGTCCTTGCGGTTCAGCCCCATTTGGTCGGCGCGGCGGCGCACGCACCGGGCGAACCACACGGCGCGGCGCGGCATGGCGCGCGATTGAACGGCGTCGATCCAGCGGATGAACTTGGCCAACGCGACGACGGCCATGTCCCGGTCATGTGGCGTTTGTTCCCACGCGCGGATGGCGGGCAGGTATTCGGCCCAGCGGGCGTCGGCTTGTGCATTGTCGGACATGTCGTCGTCTCCTCGGGTTGTCCGTTGCGGGGTGCGGTGGATGGCGGCCTTACAGGCATGAAACACCGGAGGCCTAAAAACCGGTGCGGGGAGCCCATCGAGGCGGCCTCTCTTCGCCATGTTAGGGAGTGGGCGACCTGACGCCACCGCGCGCCGGGCGAGTTGCGCTCCCCTCGTTGAAATCAATCCTTCCGGTCGCGCGCCGCGCGGGTCACGGGGGGCCGGGGGCGGGCGCGAAACGCGCGCAACGCGTTGGGTCCGTCCGGGGCCGCCAGCAACACCGCCTGGGTCAACGCCAGCGTGACCAGCACCAGCCGCCAGAACGGCCACTGCGGATGGCCGCAGTCGGCCATCAACGCGGCCCCGTCGGCGGGCGGCGCGGAAAACGGATGGGCGGGGGCGAAGCGCAAAACCTGCGCGGCGGCCCCGACGCGAACGACCACACGCGACGGACGCGGCGTCGGGTCGTGGCGAAAAGCGATGGCGGTCATGGGCGTGTCCTCCCGAAATGTGTTCGATGAGGACAGGCTACAAATATATTTGAATATTGTCAACAATAATATTTGTAATCATCCTGTGGGGTTTGTCGTTCCAACCGTTCGGCACAATTGCGTGGACGTGCGCGGCGTATGTGTTATCGTCGCGGTGGTTGTCGATTGGGAACGTGGTGGGGATTGGTGATGTTCGAAAAGCTGTTGGCGCGCTTGCGTGGGCGTGCCGCCGGATTTGAAATTCCGGAGCCCGTCTTTGCCGTTCCGTTCGAAACGGAAGTTTCGGATTTGGACGAAGATGAGGTCTATCAGGGCTACACCCTGGAAGATTGCATCGGCGCGGTTTACGGCCTCGAATACATCGATGCAAAGGGGGCCAGGAGCCGCCGCCGCGTGACCTTGCGCGGCGTCGGGCGCGGCGTCGGGCGCAGCGATGAAGCCGATGACGTTTATTACCTTCGGGGTTATTGTCACGAGCGCAAGGCCCCGCGCATATTCCGTTCAGACCGCATCGTGTCTCTGACGCACTTGGGGACCGGTGAAGTGATCGAGGCGTTCGAGGATTTCCTGGCGGAGCTGCACGCCCGCGACGACACCAGCGTGGCGCTGGCGGATCTGCGCCCCGCGGTGAACGTCTTGGCGTTCCTGGGATGGTGCGACGGCGACTTCGCCGCCAAGGAGCGCGCGGAAATCGTGCGCTACGTCCTGACGCAGCATGGCGATGCGGAAGAGGATCGCGTGCGGGCCTATGTTGACGTGGTGCATCCGGATCCGGACACGTTCCATGATTCCCTGGACCGGATTTCCGGGTGGAACGCGACCAAGACCAAGGCCTTCCTGCGGGCCGTGAAGCGGGTCGCGGACGCCGACAAGATCATATCTACGGAAGAGATGGACATCTTGATGGAGATCGGCGACGTCGTGAAGTCGTGACGCCGGTGTCGGGATCACGTGCGGCTTGAACCTATGAATGTTTGCGGTGGACGGCGCGATGCGGGATTGAACGGGGCGGGGCAAAAGGAAAGGGCGCACCGGATGGTGCGCCCCTTGGATTGAACAGCCCTTCGCTGTTAAGCCGCGATGGGCCTGTAGTTTGTCGGATCTTCCCCGTTGATGTCGATCACGTGAGGGCCGGCCTTGGGAACGCACAGTTCCGAAACGGCCTCGATGCTCAGGCCGCCGTCCAGGTTCAAGCGTTCCATGGCGATGAGGCGTATGCAATCCGTGTTCCGGTGTTGCAAATGCGCAATACCGCGTGCGGGGTCTCACCCCAGCAGCTCGGCGGTTTTCAGCACCCGGTGGATGTGGCGGACCTCGGCCATGGGGATGACGATGCGGTCGGGGTAGGCGGGGTTGAGCGACACGAGTTCGATCTCGTGGACATCCCTGCGCACCAGGCGCTTGAGCAGGGCGCGCGTCACCTCGTCGCCGTTGCTGATCTGCACCACCACGTCGCAGCCGACCGTGACCGGGCGGCCGGGGTGGACGTAGACGGTGTCGCCCTCGTCCCATTTGGGGGCCATGCTGTCGCCGATCACGTACAGGCCGTAGGCCCCGGATTCCGGGCCCAGGGCCGGCGGCCGGCCGATGTAGTCGACGACGTCGTGCATTTCGAAAAAATCCCCCCCACCGGCGCTGGCGGCGCCGTACACCGGAAAATCGCGGCGCACCTCGTGGCGCGCCGGTATCGCCGGCGCGTCCGGCGCGGGCCGCACGTTGGCGTGAACGGGCGGCGAATCGGTTCTAGGGGTGGTTGACGTGGATTGTCCACCCCCGGGTTGGGGGGGTAGGGTGTCGGCATTTTCCGAGTGGTGGTCCGGGGCCTGGGCGGCGGCGAAATTGTGGACATCATCTTCGCCAAGCAAAATTCCCGGCGTGACCCCGATGGCTTCTGCAAGCTTGAGCAGGTACCTGGGGTTTGTGACCTTTCCGGCCAATAGTTGTTGGATGTTTTGCGGCTTGACCCCAACGAGCCTCGCCAGCTCAGACTGGTTAAGGCCAAGAGCATCCATGCGCATTTGAACGATGTGACTAATTTTCATGGCTCATTCTACAAAAGATTTTGTCCGTCTTCACGAAAAACAAACTTGTAGACAGCATGCAAATAAGTTTGTAATCTTTGCATATGAAAAACGATGCACTCATCAAAGCAATCGATCTGCTAGGCGGGCAATCTAAGCTGGCGCGGCGTGTTGGCGTAAAGCAGGCACACGTCTGGTACTGGCTGAACAAGGCTAAGGTCGTACCCGCCGAGGCCGCCATTCTGATTGAGCGCGCCACGGACGGGAAAGTGACCTTGCGCGATCTGCGGCCCGATCTCTTTCCCAAGGAGGCCGCATGACGCGCCGGATGATCCCTGTCCGCTCATGTCTCGCGTCCGCCCTGGCGGTTGTCGTTGGCGCGGTTGGGCGCGTCGACTGGGGCTGGACCCGCGTGGGCGGCTTCGCGTTCGATGTCAAACGCCGTGGCGGCGGCCAGGTCGGCGATCAGGCCGATGGCCCCGGCGTGGCCGGGGTGCGCCAGGGCCAAAGCGGCCATGTCCCGTTCGACGCGGGCCAGGGCGGTCAGGACGGCCCCGGCGGCGCGGCGGCGTTCTGGGCGGGGTTCGGCTGTGTCGGCGTGCAGGTGGACGATGTTGGTCATGGTTTCGCGGGCTCCGTGTTCGATCCTGTGGTCAGGATGGGGCCGGCCGGGGTGTGCGCGCCACTTCAAACGAACGGAGGATTTTGAAATGAACGGCATGGACGGCATGGACGGGTTTGGCGGCGCGGGCGAAGACGGCGCGGGCGAAGACGGGCGCGGCGATGCGTTGCTCGCCGCCGTGGACGCGGCGTTGGACGCGTTTTACCACGGTCCCGAGTGGCGCGCGGTTTATACCCGCCCCGAAATCGAAGAGCACCGCGCCGACATGCTGATCGCCATCGGCGTGGCGGCGGGACTGCTCGACGCGGCGCTGCCGGGTGAACCCATCCGTGCGGCGGAGGGCATTGATGACCATGGCTGAGGTCGGCGGAATTGCGGCGGACCGGCTGCGCGCGTTCGTGGAACGCGTCGAGCGGCTGGAAGAGGAAAAGGCCGCGCTGATGGCGGACATCCGCGAGGTCTATGCCGAGGCCAAGGGCACCGGTTTCGACGTCAAGGCCCTGCGCCAGGTGGTGCGGTTGCGCAAGATGGACGTGTCCGAACGCCAGGAACGCGAAGCGATTTTGGATTTGTACAAGGCCGCGCTCGGCATGTGAGCGCGGCGGGGCGAACGCCCAGAACAACAGGTGTCAACCAAGGAAAAAGGGGACGGGCCATGTGGACCTGGATCATTTCAAGCGTGGTGTTGGTGGTTTTTTTCGCCAGCGCGGCGGCGTTCTTTCACGTTTCGAACGCCCACGGCGACGGCGGCGGCCTGGCGGGCGTGGCGGGGTTCTTCTGCCTGGCCGTGGCCTGGGCGGCGGCGTTGCCGCTTTTGTACAAGGGCGCGGCGGCGTTGGCCGGATAGCGACCGCCAAACGGGGGACATACCGATGACATATCAACGCGATTTCGACACGCCGCAAGGCCGCGTGTGGGCGGCGGTTCAGGCGCTGGGGTCCCGGGACGCCGCCGCCGCCGCCGGGGTTTCGGAAAACCGGCTGGCGCAGCTGTCGAACCCGTGCCGGGGCGACGCGGCC
>JADGBG010000022.1:0-24878 GCA_015231605.1 Alphaproteobacteria bacterium
CGTGGCGATGGCGGGCGTGGCGCCCATCGTATCGCGCGCCGCGCCGCGGTTGCGTCCGCCCGGCGCGCTGGACGAAGCCGAATTCCTGGCGTCCTGCATCAAATGCGGTCAATGCGTGCAAGTCTGCCCAGTGGAGGCCATCTTCCTGGCAGACGTCTTCGACGGGTTCGGCATCGGCGTGCCCTATATCGACGGTCGCGCCCAGGCGTGCGATTTTTCCTGCGACGCGGTGCAGTGCGTTCTCGCCTGTCCCACCGGCGCGCTCAGCCACGACATCGACAAGAAGGAGCAGGTCCGCATGGGTCTGGCCGTGCTGGACCGGCCGGACGCCTGCCTCGCCATGAAGGGCGAAGGCTTCAAGGGTTTGGCGCGTGGGGCCGATTTCCCGGGCACCCACCGCTACGTCGAGGTCGACCGGTGGAAGCCGATCCCCATCGCCGACCATCCGTATGACCTGGAGCTGTGCGATCTGTGCGTACGCGAATGCCCCGTCAAGGGAGCCATCGAGCTGGTTCCCGTCACCGAGGACCCCAATGACAAGCGCCGCATGCCCAAGGTGAACGACACCTGCGTCGGCTGCGGCATGTGCGAAATGATCTGCCCCGTCGATCCGGCGGCTATCGTCATCGACACGCTCCGTAAAGGAGGCGCGGCATGAAACGCTTTTCCGATTCCCTGCGTCTTCTGTTCGGTGGCGCCGGGCGCAAGCCCGCGGCGGAGGATTTCTCCCAGGCGGCCTTGGACCTGCATGCCCACAAACGCAAGCCGGAGGAGACCAAGGCCCGTGTCGCCGCGATCCGCGAAGAGCTGGAATCCGGCCATCACCTCGGCAACAAATGGCGCTTCCGCCGGTGGGCCTCCATCGTGTTCTGGAACGCCTTGTTCGTGGTTTCGTTCTATTTCGACATTCAGTTGGTGGAAGGCTCTCTGTCGGCGTCGCGCCTGGTGGGCTTCCACATGGCGGACCTCAACGCCTCGCTCCAGGTCATGCTGGCGTTCAAGGAGGTGCTGATCAACCTGGCCATCGGATCCATCACCGTGTTCCTGTTGTGGTGGTTCTTCGGCGGACGCACGTTCTGTTCGTGGGTGTGTCCGTATCACCTGTTGTCGGAATGGGGGGAAAAGCTGCACCTGATGCTGGCGGCCAAGGGCCTGGTTTCCGACCATGCTTTCGACCGGCGCATGCGTACGGTTCTTTACGTGGTGTTCGCGCTTTTGGCGTTCGGCACGGGCTACACGGTGTTCGAAACCATCAACCCGGTCGGCATTCTCAGCCGTGCCTTCACCTACGGCGCGAGTTTCGCGCTGTTCTGGGTCGGACTGTTGCTGTTGATCGAGGTGTTCTACTCCCGCCGCTTCTGGTGCCGCTACGCCTGCCCCGTGGGACTCACCTACGGCATCGTGGGATCGGTGTCGCCCACGGTCATCAACTACAATCTGGAAAATTGCCTGCACGAGGGCGAATGCCGTAAGGTGTGCCTGGTGCCGCATGTCCTGGACGTGACCAAGAAGTCCTACGCCACCGGCCTCAACGTCAGCGTGGGCGCGGACTGCACCCGGTGCGGCATGTGCGTCGACGTTTGCCCGACCGAGGCGCTGACCTTCAAGATCAAGGGACTGGACAAGCTTTTATGAGCACCGCCGTCGTCGAACTGAAATCGCTGGAAAAGGTTTTCCGCCGCCACCGCGTACTGGACCGGCTCAGTCTGGACATTCACCCGGGCGACCGCATCGCCTTGGTGGGATCCAACGGCGCGGGCAAGACCACGATGATCCGCTGCATCCTTGGCCAATACCGTCACGGCGGGGTGGTCAGGGTGCGCGGCATGGATCCCCACGCCGCCCGCAAGGAGGTGTTGCAGCACGTGGGCTTCGTCCCGCAGATGCCGCCGCCCTTGCGCATGCCGGTTCAGGAACTGCTGCGCTATTCCGCCAATCTGGTGGGCGTCGATCCGTCGCGCATGACCGCGATCGCCGAAGCCATGGGACTGGACTTGGGCGAAGCGGCGCGCAAGCCGTTTTCCAAGCTGTCCGGCGGGCAGAAACAGAAGCTTTTGATCGGCATCGCGCTCGGCCGCGACGCGGACCTGCTGATCATGGACGAACCCACCGCCAACCTGGACCCGGCGGCGCGCCAGATCCTGTTCGATCTGTTGGCCGAACGTCTGGACAGCGGCATGATCATTTCCAGCCACCGCCTGGAGGAAGTCGCCCCTCTGGTCAACCGCGTGGTGGAGATGGATCGCGGACAGGTGGTGCTCGACGACAAAGTGGAGGACATGGTCGATCCGTCCGTGCGCCAGGGCTGCCGTCTCAAGATCGGCGGCCGGGACGAGGCCTTCGCCAACGCCATCCGCGAATGGGGATTCGAAAGCGCCGACGGCCTGGAATGGACCGGCGTGGTCGCGGGGCCGGACCGGCTCAAGTTCCTGGGCGTTCTGTCGCGTTACGCGGGCCGCTTGTCGGCGATCCACATGGATGAAGGGAACGACCGTTGATGAGGCTGTTGGTCCTGTTGCTTCCCGTGGTCGCGCTGCTGGGGTGTTTCGAGCCGGAAACCGGCCCGGGCAAGGTGCATTACGACCGCGACACCTGCGAATTGTGCCGCATGATGGTGAGCGATCCGCGTTTCGCCGCCCAGGTGCGCGGCGGTCCGGACCACAAGGCCTACGTCTTCGACGATCTCGGGGACGCGATTCATTGGTTGATCCGTCAGCCGTGGGCCAAGGAATCGGGCGCCGAAATCTGGGTCAACGACTATGAACACCCGCAACAGTGGCTCAATGCGCGCACCGCCGTGTATCTGTCCGGCGTGATATCGCCGATGGATTACGGTTTCGCCGCCGTGGCCGGCCCGCGTGAAGGAACGATAGGGTTCGCCGAGATGCAGGCGCAGGTCATCCAGCGCGGCATTTCCAGCCGCTGCGCCGTGCCCCTGGAGCCGGTCTCCGAAGAAAGCCTTCCCGCCGACCTCGTGAATGGAAAGACACAGCCGTGAGTGAACTGATTTCGACGATGCGTTTGGATGTGGCCGAATCCCTCCGGGCGCGGTGGTTCGTCATCTATGCCCTGGTGTTCGGCGGCATCATCATGGGGCTGTTGATCTTCGGCCTGACCGAATCGCGCATCATGGGGGTGACGGGGCTTTCGCGCACCTTGGTGACGTTCATCCAGCTGTCGATGGCGATCCTGCCGGTGTTCATCCTGCTCAGCACCGTGCGCACGCTCGCGGGGGATCGCGAGGCGGGCGTGTTCGAGTACCTGCTGTCGTTGCCGGTGTCGCTCGGCGGCTGGTACTGGGGCAAGTTCCTGGGCCGTTTCGCGGTGGTGTTCCTGCCCGTGTTCCTGGCCATGGTGGCGGCCGTGGCGTGGGGATTGGTGACCGGCCTGGACGTGCCGTGGGGGCACGTCAGCTACTACATCGCGTTGTTGATGTCGCTCACGGTCTGTTTCCTGGGGCTGGGTTTCCTGATTTCCGCCTTCGCCCGGTCCACCGACGTCGGCCAGGGCGTGGCGTTCCTGGTGTGGCTGTTGCTGTTGCTGTTTCTCGACCTGATCCTGTTGGGGCTGTTGATCCGCACCAACGTGCCGCCCGAACTGGTGGTGGCCATCGCGCTCGGCAATCCGTTGCAGGCCTTCCGCACGGCGGCCATGATCCAGTTCGACCCGCAACTGATCCTGCTGGGCCCGTCGGCCTATGTGATTTTGGATAACTTTGGCCGCGCGGGATATATGGCGTGGGCGGTCGTCTATCCGGTGGCCGTGGGGCTGCTGTCGGCGGGCTTCGGTTTCTGGTGGTTCCGGCGGAGCGACCTGCAATGAGGATGCGCCTTGCCGCCATCGCTTTGATGCTGGCAGGGCTGGCGGGCCAGGCCCTGGCCGAGTCCGCGCCCGAGGGGGGGGCGGAGGGGGGCTTGTCCGCCGAGCAGTTCGTGGGTGACCCGCTGGACGGCGAGGACGTCTTCATCGTCTGCGCCCCGTGCCACGGCGACGCGGGGCAGGGCGGCGGGGGCGGTCTGTATCCGCGTATTGCCGGCATGTCGATGGAATATCTGGTACAGCAATTGCGCGACTTCAAAAGCCGCGCGCGCGTCAACATCCCGATGTATCCCTACACCACCGAACGCGAAATGTCGGATCAGGACATCATCGACGTGGCGCTGTACGTCAACGCCATCGTGTTGCAGACCTATCTTCCGCCCCTTGAGGAAGGCGAGCGCATGGACGGGCTGGCGCGCCTGAACATGGCCAAGAAGGTGTTGCAGATCCCCCGCGCCGAGAGCGGGGACATGGAGCGCGGCCGAGGGCTGTATGCGGACGGCTGCGCGTCCTGCCACGGGGATCAGGGAGAGGGCCGTCCCCACGATCCGTTGTTGTCGGGCCAGCACCTGAAATATCTCAAGACCCAGTTCGACCTGATGAAGGCGGGAGCGCGCGAACACCCCCGCGCGGAACGTCTTATCCAGCCGCTGAGCGAGGCCGACGTCACGGATCTGTTGGCCTACATCTCTATCCTGGACGACCCGCCGCACTGATCCGCCCAAACCCGTTCGGCGCGGGCGAGAAACGCGCTCATCAGACTATCCGCCTGGCGGTCCAGGAACGGCCCCGTCAAGGCCTGGGGGCCGGGAAGGGCGATGGTCATGTCCAAGGACGCCACGCACTCCCCCGCCACCGTTTCCTCGAACCGCCACGACAGGCGCAGGTCGATGAACGGGGAATCCACCGCTTCGATATCGAGGGCATGGGGCCGGACCAACACGGCGCGGGTCTTGAAGGGGATCGGGGCGGGGCCGAACCGGAAGACGTTGCCGACCCGCCACGCATTCCCGTCGCGGTCCTCGATGCGCGTCGCCATGCAGCCGGGAATGAATTCGGGATAGCGTTCGATGTCCGCCGCCACGTCGAACGCCACCTCGATGGGCGCGGGGGTGAGAATGCGACGCCGGACGTGGACCATCGGCGCGTCAGTCCTGAACGGCGCTGAGACGCGGGCGGCGCGCCCAGAAAATGAATGCGCCCGCAGTGATGTTCATGACCAGCGCATACGTGATGGCCGGAACCACCAGGACCGGATTGCCCAGCACCGACACGGCGACGAAGATGGCGAGCGCGGCGTTCTGCAAACCGCATTCCAGGGAAATGGCGATGGCGTCTGGACCGTCGAGCTTCAGCGCCCGCGCGCTGTAGAACCCCAACGCCATCGTCGCCACGTTCAAGACCATCAGACGCGGGCCGATGTCGAGGAAGTTGCCCACGATGTTGTCCATCTGGCCGACGAAGGCGCTGGCGACGATCATCGCGAACACGATGGTGGCCATCTGGCGGGCCTTCGGCCGCAACCAATCGGCCCAGCGGGTTTTCCACTTTTGCAGCCCCATGCCCACCACGATGGGCAACGCCGTCACCACCAGGATGGAGCCCATGATCATCCCCACCGGCATGGCGACGGGGTGGGACGACCCCAGCAGGTGGCGTTGCGAAAGGTCCAGGATCAACGGAACGCTGACCACGCTGGCGAGGCTTGTCAGTGCCGTCATGGATACCGACAGCGCCGCGTTGCCGCCAGCCAGCGTGGTGAGAAGGTTGGACGTGATGCCGCCCGGCGACGCCGCCAGGATCATGATGCCGAGCGCGAAGTCGGGACGCCCGGAATAGCCCGCGATCACCGCCGCGCCCAGCAACGGCAGCAGCACGAGCTGGTTGACGAGCCCCGCGACCATGGCGCGGGGCTGGCGGAACACGCGGCTGAAATCCGCGGGCTTCAGGCCCAGACCGATGGCGAACATGATGAAGGCGAGGCCCAGCGGCAGCAATTTGTCCATTGGCGTGCGGTTCCTTGTGGTGCGGTCGAAATCCGAAGTTCCGGATTACGGGATGTTCCGGCGTTGCGAAATGACGCCGGTCAAGGGGCGAGCTTAGACCATGACGGCGGTCAGGCCCAAACCCATTGCCGCCGCCAGCGCGGTGACGAGCTGCACCTTGACCGTGCCCGCCAACAGCGCGTTCATCGCCGGGGATGGCGTCGCCCCATGAAATGCCGCCACGGTGCGCGCCGCCATCGGCGCGCCGGCCAGCCCGGCCAAGGCTCCCAGGGGCGTCAGACCGGCCCAGGAGGTCGCGATCATGATGAGATACGGCAAGACCATCAAGGTCGCATAAACGCGCCGTGACGCGGCCAATCCCAGCACAATGGCCAGGGTGCGCCGTCCCGCCCGGGCGTCGCCGTCCATGTCCCGGACGTTGTTGAGCAACAGCACCGCCGCCGCCTGCGCCCCCAATGCCATCCCCCACCACAGGGCCGCCTGTCCGATGCGCCCGGTTTGCAGATAATAGGCCCCGCCCACCGCCACCAGACCGAAAAAGAACAGCACGAACACTTCGCCGAAGGGCGTGCGCGAGACCGGCCAGGGGCCGTTGGAATAGGCGTAACCGGCGAACAGCGCGGCGACGCCCAGGGCATAGATGGGCCAGCCGCCGATCCAGGTCAGGTAGAACCCGCCCAGCGCCGCCAGCAAAAACGCCGTTAGTGCGGCCACGGAAACCTGGGACGGCGTGGCCCAACCCTCGGCGGTGGCGCGGGGCGGGCCCAGGCGCTCGGCCCGGTCGGTGCCGTTGACGAAGTCGGCGGCGTCGTTGAACAGGTTCGATCCGGCCTGGGTCAGGGCGGCGCACAAAACCGCGACCACGGGGGCTTCGGGATGACGGACAGGATCCGGTCCGGCCCACGCCAACGCGGTGGCCGCGACGACGGGGCTGAACGCCAGACCCAGGGTGCGCGGGCGGGCGGCCCACCACCACAAAGCGGCGCCGGTGGGGGGGACCCCGGTCTTCATGACGGCTTGGCTCCCCGGTGGATGGCCGCCACGCCGAACGACAGATTGACGTAGGAGACTTTCTCGAATCCGGCGGTGGTCATCCACGCCTTGAGCAGGCGCTGGTCGGGGAATTCGCGAATCGAGTCCACCAGATAGCGATAAGCCTCGGGCCGCCCGGCGACGGCCGCCCCCAGGCGGGGAATGACGTGATGCGAATACCAGTCGTAGGCGGGCCTGAGCCAGCCCGCCGCCTGGCTGAATTCCAGGCATACGAAGCGCCCGCCGGGCTTCAACACCCGCAGGATTTCCGTCAGGGCGTCCTGGGGCCGGGTCATGTTGCGCAGGGCGAAGGACGTGGTCACGACGTCCAGGGAGGCGTCGGCGAAGGGCAGCTGTTCGCCGGTTCCCGCCACCCAAGAGAGACCGCCCGACGGGGCCCGCCGTCCTTCGGCCATCATGGCCGACGAGGGGTCGCACACCGTCACCCGGGCCCCGCCGGCCGCCAAAAGGCGCGCGATGTCGCCCGTTCCACCGCCCAAATCCACGCACGCGTCCCCCGGCCGGGCGGCGCACAGGGCAACGGCGCGCCGCTTCCACAGGCGATGGATTCCCATGCTCATCAAGTCGTTCATCAGGTCGTAGCGGGGCGCCACGGCCGTGAACATGTCCTGGATGATGTGGCGATGGTTTTCGCCGGCGCGTTCCGGGGATGGCGGTATGGGGGCGGGCGACATGGGCGGACGATCAGGTTGCGGAGCGAACGACGTTGAAGTGTCGGCACAATCCGTTGACGTCGTCGAAATGGATGTTGCGACCGCTGGACTGGACGCCGTATTGGCCGAGACGGGCCAGCACGCGCGACAGACTTTCCGGCGCGATGCCCAGTTTCTTGGCCAGCACGGCCTTGCTGATGGAAATCGTCATGTCGTACTTGCCATGGACTTCTGGCGGGACATCCTTCACCAATTGGCCGATCAGCCGTTGCGCCGGAGATTGCAGCTTGAGGGCCTCCAGCGTCGCCGTGAGTTCGCGTTCCCAATAGGCGAGCGAGCCCAAAACCGCGAAAGACATTTGGGGCTCCTGCTCCAGTCGGCGCAGGAAATCGTCGACGGGAATCGAAACGATGACGCTTCCCGCGCTGAACTCCGCGGTCGCCGGATAGGAAGAGTAGATGAAGGCCGCCGCCTCGGCGAAGGAGCGGACCGGCTCGACGGTTTCGATCACCACCTGGGAGCCGTCCTCCTGGTACAGGGAAATGGTCACCAGGCCTTCCATCAGGACGTAGATGTTGCGCACTTCGTCGTGCTGGTTGAACAGCAAACCGGACGCCTTGTGACGGTGCAGATGGGCGTTTTGCAGCAACGAGCCCACCTGTTCACGGGTCAACTGGCTGAACAGCGGGGCCGTGTTGATGTGACGGATGTCATCCGGGGACAGCGTCGCGTGGGATTGTCCGTTTTCTTTTCTGATCATGGCGTTTCCGTTAATCCTCGATCAGGGCGCGCAGACGGTCCGGGTCGTCGATCCAGATTTTTTTGCCGTCGGTGCGGACGCCGTACGTTTCCATGTGATGGAGCGCGCGGGACAGGCTTTCCGGAGCCATGCCAAGGTATGACGCCAAGTCTTTTTTCGAATGATGCAACAAGATTTCACCGTCTTCCAGACTTTTTTTGTCTAATTCCAATAAGTGCGCGGCGAGCCGTTGTTCGGCGCTGCGCGTTTTCAGGCCGTGGATCTGCTTGACCAGGGCGTGCAGACGGAGGCTCAAGGCGCCCAGCATGGAGCGTTGGAAATTCCAGTCTTTTTCGAGAATCGCCAAAAACTGATGCGCCGACAGGGACAGCACCTTGACCTGGTCGAAACAGACATACGCGTAATCGTGCGGGCGGTTCAGCAGGGCTTCCTGAAGGCCCACCCAGTGGCCGGGCGCGATCAGTTCGGTCAACTGGCTGGCCGTCACCTGCCCCTTGGTGTAGGCGCCGACATGGCCTTCCAGGGTGAGGAAGATGTGGCGCGCGCTTTTGCCGGCTTCCACCAGAACGGTTCCGGACTCCGCGATTTTCACCTCTCCGATGCCGACCAGCGCCTCCATGCTGTCGCGCGGAATCGCGGAAAACAGGGGCGATAACATCAAAATGTCTTGGATCAAGTCGGACACAACTCATTCTCCAAATCGGCCGCTTCGAAGCCTGCTGGCTCCCATCGTCAAGATCATGGATACATGGATCTTTATTTTTTGAACATGACTTAAGTTAAGGACAAAGGATCTGGCCGCTGGTTTACTTTTCCCGACTTCCTGCGCCTATTGCGCGCAGGGCATTTCAACGAGGGGTTAAAAACAAAGGAAGCGGAGACATGTCGGAGGGCTTGACCAAATCGGCCGCGAGGAACATCTTCTTCGGAGGCACGATATTTTTCTTCGTCGTTCTGATCGCCCTAGCGGCGGACAGCGTCAGTTACATCAACAGCCAATCCACGAACGTCGCGGGCCTGACCGAGAGTGTCGCGCGCGGCAAGGCCGTGTGGGAACGGCATTCCTGCATCAACTGTCACACCCTGTTGGGCGAAGGCGCGTACTACGCTCCGGAACTCGGCAACGTGTGGACCCGTTTCGGCGGCGAGGCGGAAGCCGACGTCGCGCGTGACGGGATCAAGGAATGGATCAAATCCCAGCCGACCGGCATCGAAGGCCGTCGGCAGATGCCGCATTTCGACATCAGCGATTCCGATCTTGATGCGTTGGTCGATTTCTTTCGCTGGACCAACAGCATCAACACTCAGAATTGGCCGCCGAACAACGCCGGTTAATGATGCGGGTATTTAGGAGATTTTGATCATGAAGTATGAAACGCAAAAACTGGCGTACCCGTATTTCCTGGCGGCGATGGGACTGTTCCTCGCGCAGGTACTGGGCGGCCTTCTCGCGGGCACGGTTTATATCATGCCCAACTTGTTGTCGGACGTTGTTCCGTTCCACATCATTCGTATGATCCACACGAACGCACTGATCGTGTGGCTGCTGTTCGGGTTCTTCGGTGCGGCCTACTACCTGATCCCGGAAGAGACCGAGACCGAAATTCACAGCCCGTTCATCGCCAAGCTGCAGTTCTGGCTGTTCCTGTTCGGCGCGGCCGCGGCCGTGGTCGGCTACCTGTTCGGCATTCACGAAGGCCGTGAATTCCTCGAACAGCCGTTGTGGATCAAGGCGGCCATCGTCGTGGTGGCGCTGATGTTCCTGTTCAACATCTCGATGACCGTGCTGAAGGGGCGCAAGACCTCGGTGAGCCTGATCCTGTTGATGGGGCTGTGGGGCTTGGCCGTGTTCTTCCTGTTCGCGTTCTACAACCCGGACAACCTGGCGCTCGACAAGATGTTCTGGTGGTGGACCGTTCACCTCTGGGTCGAAGGCGTGTGGGAACTGATCATGGCGTCCATCCTGGCCTTCCTGCTCATCAAGATGACCGGCATCGACCGTGAAATCGTCGAAAAGTGGTTGTACGTGATCGTTTCCATGACGCTGTTCACCGGCGTTCTGGGCACCGGTCACCACTACTACTGGATCGGCACGCCGGACTACTGGCAGTGGATCGGCTCGATCTTCTCCACGCTTGAAGTCCTGCCGTTCTTCGCCATGGTCGTGTTCGCCTTCGTCGTCGTCCGCAAGGGCGGCCGCGATCACCCGAACAAGGCGGCCATGCTGTGGACGCTGGGTTGCGCCGTGATGGCGTTCTTCGGCGCGGGCGTGTGGGGCTTCCTGCACACCCTGGCTCCGATCAACTACCTGACGCACGGCACCCAGATCACCCCGGCGCACGGCCACTTGGCCTTCTTCGGCGCCTACGTGATGCTGAACCTGGCGATCATCACCTACGCGATGCCGCATCTGCGCGGCATGCAGCCGTACAACCAGGTGCTCAACATGTGGAGCTTCTGGATCATGTGCAGCGGCATGGCGTTCATGACCTTCGTGCTCACGGCCGCAGGCGTCTTGCAGACGCACCTGCAGCGCGTCATGGGCATGGCGTTCATGGATGTCGCGGAACAGATCGACCTGTTCTTCGTCTTGCGCCTGCTGTCCGGTATCGTGGTGGTGGTTGGCGCCCTGGTCTTCGTCTACTCGATCCTGACCAGCGACAAGGACCAGGCCGGAGCCTACGCCGCCGAGTGATCGACGGCCATGCATAAAGAAGGAGACGACTGCTGAAGTCCCTTCCGGGGGGGCTGTTCACAACCGGACAGCCCCCTCTTTTTTTCCTGTATATCGACCATCCCCAAGCACAAGAATCGGACACCGATCCATGAACAGCTCCACCCCTGACATTCCGTTCTACCTTCCCGTCGCCAACGAATGCGACCTGTTCGAACACGCTCACCGCAACAACCTGCCCCTGATGTTGAAGGGGCCGACCGGGTGCGGAAAAACGCGCTTCGTCGCGCACATGGCGGCGCGTCTGGGGCTCGATTTGCACACCGTGTCGTGCCACGACGACTTGACCGCCGCCGACTTGACCGGGCGGTTTTTGTTGAAGGGCGGCGAGACGCAATGGGTCGATGGGCCGTTGACCCACGCGGTTCGCGCGGGGGGCGTCTGCTATCTCGACGAAGTGGTGGAGGCCCGCAAGGACGTCACCGTCGTGCTGCACCCCCTGACCGACGACCGGCGCATTCTGCCGTTGGAGCGTACCGGGGAAACCCTGGAGGCGCCCGACGATTTCATGCTGATCGTGTCGTACAATCCGGGCTACCAGAACATTTTGAAAAGCCTGAAGCCCAGCACGCGCCAGCGCTTTGTCGGCATCAGTTTCGATTATCCCACGCCCGACCTTGAGGTTCGGATCGTCGCCAAGGAATCCGGCCTGTCGGAAGAGAAGTGCACGCCGCTGGTGAACCTGGCCGGGCGCATTCGCGCCATGAAGGACCAGGATCTCGAGGAAGGCGCGTCCACGCGTTTGTTGGTCTATTGCGCGACGCTGATGCGTTCGGGCATGACCGCACTGGATTCCGCGCGCGCCGCCTTGATCGAACCCCTCAGCGACGACCAGGACGTCAAGGAGGCCCTGGAGGAAGTGGTCCAGGCGACATTCGGTTGATCGTGGGCGGTTGAGGGGAAGGCCATGGGCTTTACCGACATATTCGAGCCCGAGGAACTGGTCGGGAAGTTCTGGGACCGCCTGGTGGGCGGCAAGACCAGCTATCCCCGTCATCCGGAAGCGGCGGTGCGGTTGGAAGACATGCGCGCCATGCTGGCGGTGTTCTTTCACGGCGTGGGCGGCGACGCGGGTCTGGAAATCGCGGGCGCCGTGGCGCGCGAACGCCACCACCGGCTCACCCTCATGGTGAAGCTCGGCACCGCCAACGAAAAAATGGAAACGGCCAAGCGCGACGAACAAACCCTGTTCATGCCCAACGTCATCGACCTGTTTCCCGACCGCGCCCTGAACCGCAAGCTGTATCTGTGGCTGGCCGCCTATATGGCGTTGGCGCGGGGCGGCGTGCCCGACGCCGTGGGCGAGGACCCTTTGCGCCGCGACGTGATGGCGCTGGCCTGGCACCGCATCACCGAACGCCGCGTGCTGGAGGCCCTGCCGGGTCTGCGCCCGATCCATGCCAAGTTGGCGGCCTACATCCTGGAACATCGCCCCAAACGCGCCCTGCCGGCCATGGAGCAGCATGTCGAAGAGTGCGTTCTGGCCTTGCTGGGCGGCCCGGAGCCCAAGGCGAAAAATCCGGTGTGGACCTTCGTCGGCAAGGAGCAGGGACGGCTGAGCGATTTCAAGGCGCTGCTCGGCTATCGCCCGTTCCTGCCGGTGCCGCTGTGGGGCGAAGTGGCCGAGGGCGGAGAACTGCCGCCCGCGCGCGATCTGGATGACGACCTCGAGGACGATGACGGCGGCGAGGACGACACCGAGGTGAAGGACCTGCGCGACGGACGCAAGTTTTCCGCCGAACGCAAGGACAACGACCAGGCCGAGCGGGACGATCCGCTGGCCTTCGATCGGTTTGAACACATCCTCGCCATGGCGGAGATGGTCAACGTCAATCGTCCCATTGACGACGACGAGGACGAAGACCCCATGCGCGCGGCCAACGATCTCGATCAGATCACGCTGTCCAAGAACGACAGGAAAACCGCCTCCAAGGTGCGCCTTGACATGGATCTCCCGGCGGGCGCGGTGGACGACACGCGGCTGCGCGCGCAAATCACCTATCCGGAATGGGATTACCGCAAGAAAAGCTACCATCCCGACCATTGCGCCGTGCATGCCGGCGCGGTCATGGACGAGGGCGAGGATTGGAAGCCCGACGAGGCGACGCTCAAGCGCATCCGCAAGGTGCGCCGGCAGTTCGAGGCGCTACGCCCCAAGCGCGAACGGATACCCCGCGAATTCGACGGGCGTGAACTGGACGTGGACGCGCTGATCCGGTCGCGGTGCGACTTGGCCGCCAGCGGCGACGGCAGCGACCGCATCTACGTGTCGTTCCGCAACGAAAGCCGCGATCTGGCGGCGTTGATCTTGGTGGATGTGTCGCTGTCCACCGACGCCTGGATGGAAGGCCGCCGCGTTTTGGACGTGGAGAAGGAGGCGCTCACCACGCTCACCCACGGCTTGGCCGCCAGCGGCGACGATCATGCCATCTTCACCTTCACCTCGCGCAAACGCAATTTCGTGCGTCTCGATCAGGTCAAGGGCTTCGACGAACCCCTGACCCCGGTGGTGGGCCGGCGCATCGCGGCGCTCAAGCCCGGCTACTACACCCGCATGGGCGCGGCCATTCGTTTCGCCGCCGACAAGTTGAACGAACGCCCCAACCGTCATCGCCTGTTGTTGTTCATCAGCGACGGTAAACCCAACGACCTGGACCATTACGATGGGCGCTATGGGATCGAGGACAGCCGCATGGCCATCCGCGAAGCCCGCCAATCGGGTCTGGCCGTGTTCGGCGTCACCATCGACGCCGAAGCCCGGGATTATTTTCCGTACATGTTCGGACGCGGTGGATGCGCCATCATTCCGCACATCGACCGTCTGACCCCGGCTCTCCCCAACATTTACAGACACTTGGTGACGTAAAAAAATGGATTCTCATACGCACGCGTCCGCCACGGACGCAGGCGGGGGGTGGGGGCCCCTGTCCAGTCTTCCCGGCAATCCCATCATGTGGGTATTGATTTGGAGTGAACTTCTTGTTTTCGGCGTCGCGCTGTCCGGGTTCGCCTTCGCGCGGATGCTGAACCCGGCTCTGTTCGACGAGTCGCAGGCGCACTTGGATCGGATGCTGGGGGGCATCAACACCATGGTTTTGGTCAGCAGCGGCTTTCTCGCCGCCATGGCGGTGCGCGCGCGCGGCGACGGTGGCGTGCGGGAATCGCGGTTGTGGATGGTGGCGGCCATGGCGGTGGGGTCCATCTTCCTGGTGGTGAAGGTGATCGAATATTCCGACAAGGTCGCCCACGGCATGAACCTGCACACCAACACCTTCTTCACGCTGTACTATCTGATCACGGGCTTTCATTTCATGCATGTGATCCTGGGCCTGATCATCCTGGCCATCGTGACGTGGCGGAACAGTCTGGAGAACCTGGAAACGGGCGCGGCGTTCTGGCACATGGTGGACCTGATCTGGGTCCTGATCTTCCCCCTGATCTATCTGGTGAGGTGAACCATGGCCTTCGCACTCCCGTCCCGCCGTCATCTCGTCGTCGTCTGGGCCCTGTTGATGCTGACCACGGCCGCCAGCATGTGGAGCGGGCGCGTCGGCGTCGAAACGCCCACCCTGGGCCCGCTTTGGAGCAGCGTGTTGATGGGGCTTTCCGGTGTTAAGGTCGGACTGATTTTGTGGTTCTATCTTAACCTGCGGGAAAGCACCGCCGGCTGGAAGAAGGGATTCGTCGCCTTCGTCGGCTTGATCGTGCTGGTGATTCTCGCCGCGTACATGTTGACCCCGGAGGTTGCCTCATGAAGTACAACACGGATACCTTCATCTGGATTTGGATTTCCGCCACGGCCATTTTCGCCATGGCGCTGTACATGCATCGTCAGGGGGTGATCCCGACCCGCGGGCTGTTGACCGTGGCGGCCTTCGTCCTGGCGATCGCCGGGTTTCTGACTTCCACGCTCTAAAGGAGAACTTTTCGGATGAAACTGTTTCGTTTGTTCGTGCTTTGGGCCGCCATCGCGGCCGCGCCCGCGGCGCATGCCGAGGTCGGCGGGCGGTTCATGCTGTGGGACGCCCAGCGCAACGTCGTCACCGACGCGGATTTCAACGGCAAGTTCATGCTGATCACGTTCGGCTACACCTTTTGCCCCGACATCTGCCCGACCAACCTGTCGGTGATGGGGCGGGCCATGGAACTGTTGGGCGACAAGGCAGACGAGATCACGCCCATCTTCATCAGCGTCGATCCCGAGCGCGACACCCCGGGCAAGCTGGGGGATTACGTCGCCAACTTCCATGACCGGTTCGTGGGGCTGACGGGGTCCGAGGTCATGATCAAAAGGGTCGCCGACAGCTACAAGGTGGTGTTCGCCAAGGTTCCGTCCACCAGCGGCGATCCCAGCCTCTATACGGTGGACCACACGGCGTCGATCTTCCTGATGGCGCCCGACGGCCATTTCCTGGATCGAATGGCGCATGGAATCACGGCCGAGCAGATGGCGGAACGGGTGCGCGGCTTCGTCAATTGATGGGCTTGACGACGGTGGCCAAATTGACCGCAGTCAATGCCCTATGCGAACCGGAAATTTATTGTCATGATCATGCCCGTCCGTCATGGGGGCAGCCATACGCCAAGCAGGGAATGGGGAGGCAAAGCGGTATGTTCACCAATATGAAAATCGGCTCGCGCATTGTATTGGCGTTGGCCCTTCCGATCCTGGGGCTTTTGTTCTTCTCCGGTGATCTGGTCAAGGAAAAGCGCGACGTCGCCAATGAAATGGAGTCGCTGGAAAGGCTCGCCACCTTGGCGCCGTCGATCAGCGCGGTCGTTCACGAACTGCAAAAGGAACGCGGCACCTCGGCCGTTTACATCGGCTCCAAGGGGGCAAAGTTCGCCGAACAGCTTCCCATCCAGCACAAGGACACCGACGGCCGCATGACGGCGCTCAACGCCGCGTTGGCCTCGTTCGATTTGCGCGGTTTTGGCGACACCCTTGGCGCCAAGCTCGACACCGCCAACAAAGCGTTGGGCGAATTAAGCGCCAAGCGCGCCGGGGTCAAGGATTTCACCCTCACGGTGCCTGAAATGGCCGGGTACTACACGCCGACCATCGCCAAACTGCTCAGCATCGTCGAGGAAATGGCGGTCATCAGCACCAACGCCGACATCACCAAGTCCATCGCGGCCTACACCAACTACCTGCAATCCAAGGAACGCGCCGGTCAGGAACGCGCCATGGGCGGCGCCGGGTTCGGCGCGGGCAAGTTCGCGCCGGGGGTTTACCGCCGGCTGGTCGAATTGATCGCCGAACAAAACGTGCTGTTCGCCCGCTTCGTCATCTACGCCAAGCCCGCTCAGATCGCCTTCCACAAAAGCACCGTGGTCGGCCCGGACGTGGACGAGGTCGAGCGTATGCGCAAGATCGCCGTGGACAGCGTCTACAGCGGCACCACCGAAGGCGTCGAGGGGCCGTACTGGTTCGGCACCATCACCAAGAAGATCGACCTTCTGAAAAAGGTCGAGGACAAGATTTCCGACGACCTCGTGGCCCAGGTCGGGGCCATTCACGGCAAGGTGTCGGCCACGTTCTACATGTTCCTGGGCTTCACCTTGGTTCTGCTGGTCGTGACGGGCGTGTTCGTTTACGTCATCGTCAATGGCATCACCCGCCCGGTGGTGGACTTGACGCGGACCATGGGCGCCCTGGCCAAGGGCGACACCACGGTGCACATCAGCGGTACCAATCGGGGCGACGAAATCGGTCCCATGAGCCAGGCCGTGGAGGTGTTCCGCAAGAACATGATCCACAACCAGGAAATGGCCGACCGGCAGGAACAGGAAAACGCCGCCAAGGAAGAAAAGCGGATCGCCCTGGAAAAGCTTTCGCACGCCTTCGAGAGCGATGTCACGGGCGTTCTGGGGGCGGTGACAAACGCGTCCAATTCCATGAAGTCGGCGGCCCAGGGCATGGCCGCGACGGCGGAAGAGACCTCCAAGCAGTCGACGGTCGTGGCCGCCGCTGCCGAAGAGGCGTCCACCAACGTGCAGACCGTGGCGTCCGCGGCCGAGGAACTGTCCAGTTCGATTTCCGAAATCTCGCGTCAGGTGTCGCAGTCCACGCACATCGCCGGCACCGCCGTGGCCGAGGTGAAGAACACCAACCAACAGGTCAGGGGCTTGGCCGACGCCGCGCAGAAGATCGGCGAGGTGGTGGCGCTGATCACCGACATCGCGGACCAGACCAACCTGCTGGCGCTCAACGCCACCATCGAGGCGGCGCGCGCCGGCGAAGCCGGCAAGGGCTTCGCGGTCGTCGCGTCGGAGGTCAAGAATCTGGCCAAT
Source organism: Alphaproteobacteria bacterium (assembly GCA_015231605.1). Lineage (GTDB taxonomy): Bacteria > Pseudomonadota > Alphaproteobacteria > Rhodospirillales > Magnetovibrionaceae > JADGBG01. Next base: position 17,320 of record JADGBG010000022.1, read on the forward strand.
CAGACCGCCAAGGCGACCGAGGAAATCTCGTCGCAGATCGGCGGCATCCAGGAAGCGACGAAGGACGCCGTGCACGCCATCGCCAGCATCGGTTCGACCATCAGCCGGATGAGCGAAATCGCCGCCGCGATCGCCGCCGCCGTCGAGCAGCAGGGCGCGGCGACCCAGGAAATCGCCCGCAACGTGGAGCAGGCGGCTTCCGGCACCAGCGAGGTCACGGTGAACATTTCCAGCGTCAACCAGGCGGCCCGGGACACGGGCCAAGCCGCGCACCAGGTGTTGGATTCCGTGCATACGTTGAGCGATGAATCCAACAAGCTCAGCCACCACGTGCAGGACTTCCTGGCCGGACTGAAGGCCATTTAAGTCCCACGGCGAAAGAAACCGCGCGCACCCGTCGGTGCGCGCGGTTTTTTCGTGCTCAACCGTCGTCCGTTCGCTTCTTCCGGTCCACGCCGGGGGTATCCCCGGCTCCGGCGGCGGCTTCGCGGATCAGGCGCAATCGCCGTTCAGCCTTGATCGCGCGCACCCCGCAGGCATGGATGTGATCGATGTATTGAACGGTGGCCTCCAACTGATCGAACGGCAGGTCGCCCCGGGATCCGGCGGTCAGCAGCGCTTGCTTGATCGCGGCATAGGCGTCGCGGATCTCGGCGCGCGCCCGTTTGGGGGACCATTCGTCAGGCGCGGGATCCGGGGACGTCATCAGCTTCAGCATCTCCCGAACCGACGTGGTGTAGACGCCCAGCAGGCTTTCCGCTTCCGCGTCCAGCGCTGGGCGGTCCGCACGCATGTGCGGCAGTTCCGCGCCGATGCGGGCGATTTCCTCGAAATGCTGCAAGGCCCGGTAGGGATGCATCAGGGCGCTGGAAACGCTGGGCGGCATTTGCGCCTGGTACATGATTCGCGCATATTCTCCGATGCCGCGCGACAGGCTTTCCACCACGTCCAGGCGTTGGCGCAGCTTGTGCTGTTCCGGCAGAACCGGATCCAGGGCGTCGCGTACGATGGACACGGATATCTGCTGTAGGCGCGACAGTTCCATGATCAGGCTTTCCAGCGCCAAGCTGGGAACCACCATGGCGGTCCTGTCCAGGAAGCGGGGCCGGCCCATGTCCTCTTCAAGGCTGACAAAACGGTTTTTCAGCCAATGCACCATCCGGGCCGCGATGGGCCAGATCAGAATCACCCCCAACACGTTGAACACGGTGTGGAACATGGCCAGCGTGGTGGCCACGTCGGGCGTCAGGTTCATGCCCGTCTGGATGGCGGCCACCAGGGACAGCATGAGGGGAAGGATCAACACCGCGACCCCGCCGGTCAGGATGTTGAAGGCTACGTGGCTGGCCGCGACGCGTTTGGCGTTTGGCGTCGCGCCGATGGACGCCAGCAAGGCCGTCGACGTGGTGCCGATGTTGGCGCCGATCACCAGGGCGGCTGCGGGTTCAAGTCCGATCAGGTTGCCCGCCGCCGCCGTCAGCGCGATGGAGATGGCCGCCGCCGACGCCTGGGTGAGCAACGTCATTACGAAGCCGACTCCCACGAAGGTGAGAACGCCCGTCATTCCCTCGGCATAGAACGCCGAAATGTCGAGATTGCCCGCCACCCCCTCGAACGCCTCTTTCAGCATGGCGATGCCGACGAAGATGACCCCGAACCCGGCGATCGCCTGGCCCAGAGCGCCGCGCCGGGTTCCCAGGCCGGTGAGATTGATGAACATGCCCACGCCGATGGCGGGCAGGGCGAACACCTGGACCTTGATCTTGAGGCCGATCAGGGCCACCAGCCAACCGGTCATGGTGGTGCCGATGTTGGAGCCGAAAATCACCCACACGGAGCGTTCCAGCGTCAGGATGCCGGCGTTGACGAAGCCGATCGCCGCGACGGTGACGGCGCTCGACGACTGCACCAGCGCGGTGAGCGTCGCACCCGTAAACAGTCCGGACAAATGCGTGTCGGTCCAGCGCTCCAGCAGGTCCTTCAACGTGCGACCGGCGGCGACCTTGAGGCCGTCGGTCATCAACATCATGCCCAGCAGGAACAAGCCCACCCCGCCGAGCAATTGTCCGATGCTTTGAAAGGCGGTCATGGGCTCACCCTCCAGCCGCTCCCATGCGGGTGCCATCCCATTGTAACAAATACCCCACGAAAAGGGCAGGGGGCGCTTCGATCATGCGCATAGCGCATGGGAGCCATGCGCCCCGCCAGGTGGCTTGGCTGGGTCTGCGATGGTATGCATGGGGAAAGTTTGCAAACGGCTGGAAAGTCTAGGTCCAGCCGTTTTTTTGTTTTGGTTGGTTTGGATGAGATCATGTTCGAATTTCGCATCTGCAAGGAGTGCACGTGGCGCGCCGACGTTCTGTCGGGTCTGACGGTGGCCTTGGCGTTGGTCCCCGAAGCGGTGGCCTTCGCCTTCGTCGCCGGTGTGCACCCGCTGACGGGCCTGTACGCCGCCTTCATGGTCGGCTTGATCACGGCGGTTCTCGGCGGACGTCCCGGCATGATTTCGGGCGCGACCGGCGCCTTGGCCGTGGTGATGGTGTCCCTGGTGGCGGAGCACGGCGTCGAATACCTGTTCGCCACCGTGGTCCTGATGGGGGGGGTGCAGATCGGTGCGGGGGTGCTGAGACTTGGCAAGTACATCCGCATGGTGCCCCATCAGGTGATGCTGGGGTTCGTCAACGGCCTCGCCATCGTGATCTTCCTGGCGCAGGTGAAGCAATTTCAGTTCGTCGATGAAACCGGCGCGACGCAATGGCTGTCCGGCGGACGGCTGTATCTGATGCTGGCGTTGGTGGCGATGGCGATGGCGATCATCCATTTCCTGCCCAAGTTCACTCAGGCCGTTCCCGCGCCGTTGGCCGCCATCCTCGCCGTGACCGCCGTGGCCCTGGGGTTGGGCCTGGAAACCCGCACCGTGGGCGACATGGCCTCCATCGCCGGGGAACTGCCGGAATTCCACATTCCCGCCGTTCCGCTGACCTGGGAAACGTTGACCATCATTTTTCCCTATGCGGTGATCCTGGCGGCCATCGGTCTGATCGAAAGCCTGTTGACCCTGACCGTGATCGATGAATTGACGGAAACGCGTGGGCGCGGCAACCGGGAATGCGTCGGCCAGGGCGTGGCCAACGTGGCGACGGGGTTGTTCGGCGGCATGGGCGGGTGCGCGATGATCGGGCAAAGCATGATCAACGTGAATTCCGGCGGCCGGGGGCGGTTGTCGGGCATCGCTGCGGCGCTGTTTCTGCTCAGCTTCATCCTGTTCGCCGCGCCGCTGATCGAGATGATTCCCTTGGCCGCCCTGGTGGGCGTGATGATGATGGTGGTGCTGGGAACCTTCGAATGGTCGAGCTTTCGCATTTTGAACAAGATTCCCCGCGCCGACGCCTTTGTCCTGGTCTTGGTATCGGGCGTGACGGTGTTCACCGACCTCGCCATCGCCGTGGTGGTGGGCGTGATCGTCTCGGCCCTCGTCTACGCCTGGGGCAACGCCACCCGCATGCAGGCCTTCGCGTCCTTCAACAAACAGGGCGGTAAGGTTTACGAGTTGCAGGGCCCGCTGTTCTTTGGCTCGGTGGCATCGTTTCGCGACCTGTTCGACCCTGACAACGATCCCGACGACGTGGTGGTGGATTTCCGCAATTCCCGCGTCGCCGACCATTCGGGCCTCGAAGCCATCGACAGTTTGGCCGAACGCTATGAAAGACGGGGCAAGCGCCTGCACTTGAAACACCTGAGCCCCGAATGCCGCACGCTGCTGCATCGCGCCCGGGACCTGGTCGAGGTCAACGTCATCGAAGACCCGCGTTACCGCGTCGCCAGCGACCGGTTGGCCTGACCCCCCCTGGGGCTTTCCCTTTTTCGTGTGCCATGACGGGTGGAACATGCGACAATAAGGGATGTATCCCGTGGGAGATGGGCCATGATTCATCTCGCCTACGATGGTTCCGTGAACGGAGACTGGGTGGCGTGGTACGCGCTCAATCTCGCCAAGTCCGACCCTGAGCTGCGGCTGCGGGTCGTCTCCGTCGACGCCGGAGAATGTTCCGCCACCGAAGTCCGCGCCAAGGCCGAAACCCTGTCCCGCGCGTGCGAGGATGCCGGGGTGACGATGTCCCTCGACCTCGTCCCTTCGGCGGGAGCGAATTCGACGGCCGTGTTCCGCGCCTTGGTCGAAAACGTTCCGGCGGGGCCGGATACGCTTCTGGTGTGCGGCGCGCGCCTCAAGGAAGGCGATCGCGGCTATCTGTCCGGGACGGTTTCGGAAAAGCTGCTCAAGGACAAATCCTTCCCCGTGATGGCGGTGCGGGTCGTTCAGCCGGGTTTGCTGGGCGCGCCTCACAGATTCCTGGTGCCCGTGGCGGGGGACCGCGAGGGCTTGCACATGGGCGAGCGGATCCTGGCGCGTTTCGGAGCCGTCGTGCAGCGCGTTCACCTGCTGCGCGTCATGATGACCCGGCGCAACATGTTTCGCCGGCTTTTGAACAACGACGTTACCCGGTTGCGCGACAAGGGGCGGGAGTTGATGGGCGGCCTGGGGGATGAACTGGCCCGGGTGGCGGGCATCGATCCGTGGAAGGTCGACGTGCATGTCACCGTATCCGACGATTGGGCGCACGACGTCATCATCGCCGCCAACCGCCACAAGGCTCACATGATCCTGATGGAAGCGTCGCGCAAGGACCTGCACCGCAAATTCCTGTACGGCAATCCCATCGAAATCGTATTGCGCAACGCGCCGTGCGACGTCGCCATCTACCGGGGGGGCTGACCATGGACGCCCCGGCGATGGAGCCGATGCGCAATCGGCAAATTCACAACCTGGACCCTGGCGAGGTACTGCGCCACCTGCACACCCGCGAGGCGGGGCTGGGCGAGCACGAGGTTCGCGAGCGTCTGTCCGAGGTTGGCCCCAACACCCTGGAAGTCAAGCACCGCTTCCGCGTGCTGAAAAACCTGGGCCGGCAGTTCACCAACTTCTTCACCATCCTGCTAGACATATCCGCCGTGATCTGCTTCATCGCCGACCACATCCAGCCGGACGAGGGCATGAACTTGCTGGGCTGGGCGCTGCTGGGCGTGTCGGTGCTGAACGCGCTGTTCAGCTTCGTCCAGGAATACCGCGCGGAGCGCGCCATGGAGGAGTTGCAGAAATTCCTGCCCCAGCGGGTCCTGGTGCGTCGCGACGGCGAGGATCGGGAGATCCTGGCCCAAGACCTGGTGCCGGGGGACGTGCTGGAACTGCGCGAAGGCGACAAGGTCCCCGCCGATGCCCGCCTGATCGAGGCCCAGGACCTGATCGTCAACAACGCGCCGCTCACCGGCGAGGCCAAGCCCGTGCGCCTCACCGAAGCGGCGCAGGGCGGTTTGCTCACCGAAAGCGTGAACGTCCTGTTCGCGGGCTGCATGGTCAAGAAGGGGCGCGGCCGCGCCGCCGTGTTCGCCACCGGCGGGCGCACCGAATTCGGCAAGATCGCCACCCTGTCGCACGAGGTCAAGCGCGCCCCTTCGCCGCTGGAACGCGAAACCGCGCACATGGTCCGCGTGTTGACCGTCATCGCGGTGGCCATGGGGGCGACGTTCTTCCTGTACGGAGTGTTCACCGGGCGGTCGTGGTGGGTGAACCTGGTGTTCATGATGGGCATCATCGTCGCCAACGTGCCGGAAGGGTTGCTGCCGACCTTCACCCTGTCGCTGGCGATGGGCAGTCTGCGCATGGCCAAGCGCAACGTCTTGGTCAAGGGGCTCAACGCGGTCGAGGCCTTGGGCGCGGTGCATGTCATCTGCACCGACAAGACCGGGACGCTGACCCAGAACCGCATGGCCGTGACCTCCGTGCGCGACCCGCGTGCGGGAAACGAGGCCGCGCCGGCGGACCACGCGAACGTGCTGGCGATGGCCCTGTGCGCATCCGACGGGCACGTGGGGGACGAACTGGGCGGCGATCCCCTGGACGTCGCCATCGCCCAGGCCTATGGCGAGGCGGGCGGGGACGTGCCGGGGGCCAACGACGCCATCGTGCGGCGGTTTTCCTTCGACGACGCGTTGCGTCGGGCCGGCGGCGTGGCCCATGGCGAAGACGGGTATCGCTATTGCGTCAAAGGCGCGTGGGAAAGTTTGCGTCCGTTGCTGGGCAAGATTTCCGTGCCGGGTCAGGACGGGCCGGCCACGGTGGATGAAGACGGACTGGCGCGCGCCGACGCCGTGGTGCACCGCATGGCGACCAGCGGGCAACGGGTGATCGCGGTGGCGTACCGCGATCTGGACGGGCCGCCCGCCGCCGACGTTCCTCAGGACGCATTCGAGCACGATCTGGTGCTGGCCGGTTTTCTGGGGGCGGAAGACCCCATCCGGCCCGAGGTGCCCGGCGCGGTCGAACAGTGTCACGCGGCGGGCATCGGCGTGGTGATGATCACCGGCGACCATCCCGACACGGCGGAGGCCGTGGCCCGGCGGGTCGGGATTGTGCGTTCCGACATCCAGCCCGGCGGGGCCACCCTGACCGGCGTGCAATTGGCCCGGATATCCAAGCGCGAACTGATGGACAAACTGCAATCCGGGATCACCGTGTTCGCCCGCACCACGCCGGAACAGAAATGGAAGGTGGTTTCCGCCTTCAAGGAACTGGACCGGGTGGTGGCGGTGACCGGCGACGGCGTCAACGACGCCCCGGCGCTGAAGGCCGCCGACGTCGGCATCGCCATGGGGCGCAGCGGCACCGACGTGGCGCGCGAAGCCGCGCAGGTGATCTTGCTCGACGACAACTTCGCGTCCATCGTCAGCGGGGTCGAGGAAGGGCGCACCATCTTCAACAACATCCGCAAATTCACCAACTACGTCCTGGTCAGCAACGGGCCGGAGATCATGCCGTACTTGCTGTTTATGGTGTTCCCGGTGCCGTTGGCGATGACGGTCATTCAAATTCTCGCCATTGACCTCGGCACCGACATCGTGCCCTCCATGGGTCTGGGCCAGGAAAAGCCGGACCCGGAAGTGATGCGCCAGCCGCCGCGCGCGCATGACCAGGGCCTGTTGACCTTCCCGGTGATCGCGCACAGTTACCTGTTCCTGGGGTTGATCGAAGCCGCGTTCGCGCTCGGTCTGTTCTTCTGGGTTCTGTTCGACGGCGGCTGGGTTTGGGGGGCGGATCTCGCCACCAACGCGCCGTTGTATCTGTCGGCCACCGGCATCACCTTGTCGTCCATCATCCTGATGCAGATCGGCAACCTGTTCGGCCGGCGCTCGCGCACGGGAACCGGGCTCCACCCGGATTTTCTGAAAAACCCGCTGATCGTTGGCGGCATCGTGTTCGAAGTGGTGTTTTCCTGGGCCATTCTCTATTTCCCGCCGCTGTCGCGGGTGCTGGGAACGGGGCCGGTGGAGCCGGTGATCTACGCCGTCGCGTGGTGCGGGCCGTTTTTGATTTTCGGGCTCGATTTCGCGCGCAAGAAGATTCTGGCGATGCTGCGCGCGCACGGCGCGCGGATTCCCCAGGGATGATCGGGCACGCCCGATTGATCTTCGCAAGGCGTGGGTTTGGCTGGTAAAATCGTTGA
>JADGBG010000022.1:24995-32628 GCA_015231605.1 Alphaproteobacteria bacterium
GCGCGACGACACCGGCGAGCCGGTCATGCTGATGACCCTGGAGCAGAACGAAGTGGTGTCGCTCAAGTTCGCCGGCATCAAATCCGAACTCAAGCTGGCGCTTGACGATGCCGACGCCAAGATGCTGGACCTGATCACGGCGGCGCTGGACTACGTCCGGGAACTGCGCATCGGCGATCCGGTGCCGAGCGAGTTGACCAGCGGCCGCGCGTCGTGGGACGTGACGGATCAGCACCGCATGATCGCCCACAACCGTGTCACCATGCAGCTGGTGTCATGGATGTCCGGCGACGAAATGCTGATCACGGATCCCGTCGAATTGGCCCAGGTGGTGGACGACCCGAAAACCAAGGCCAAAATCAGTTCCGCGTTCGGCGAAGCGGCCAAGGCGTTGGGCATCGGCGAGGATCGCAAGGAGGACGTGGTTTCGTTGATCGCCAACCTGGCCGACGAGTTGTCCTTCATCGAGGCGCTGCGCATGCAGATGCACGAAATCGAGCGCATGTTCAAAAAGGTCGAAGAACTGGAAGCCAAGTACAAATCCGAAATGAGCGTGATGGAGATGATCGCCCCCATCAAGCGCCTGTTCATCATTGCGCTGGACGGGTTTCATCAATCCTTCGACCAGGTGGACGCGCAGACCGGGGAAATCCTCTCGGCGCTCACCAACATCGCCCAGGTGACGCGGTTCATCCGGGAAAACCGCGACGACCTGCACCGCCGCCTGTGGGCGTGGGAGGACATGATCGAAGCCTGGAGCAAATTGGCCCCGAAGCGTTCCGCGCAGGCCGAGGACCGGCTTGCGGAGCTATACCGTTTCCTGGCGCAGCGTTTCCTGCCGCGCAACGAATGGGAGCTGTTCAGCCAGGCCCTGGAAAAGATGGACAAGGGGAAGAAGCGCCGCACGGAATTCATCTGGTGAGACATGGGGCCGGGGGACAAAGGAAAAGCGCCCCTGGAAGGCCAGGAGCGCTTCGCCGTGAACGGGGTTGGCGTCCGTTAGTCGAGAGCGACGAGGTCCTCGGCGGCCATCTTGCCGTTACGCTGTTCCTTCAGTTCAAACTGGATTTTCTGACCTTCGTTCAGGCCCTGCAGGCCGGAACGCTGAACAGCGGTGATGTGGACGAACGCATCGGAACCGCCTTCATCGGGCGTGATGAAGCCATATCCTTTCGTGGTGTTGAACCACTTAACAACTCCGGTAGCCATGGATACTCCTTCTTGGCATAGTCTAAACAACCCCCTGCGAATGGACGCAGAGCGTAATTGCTGCGTCTTTCGTTTGGTCGTCACTTAATGCACATGCGCAAGAAGGATGGGCCTGGCGAAGCCAGCAACAGGCATCTTTTATACCGCATTTTTTCCCCGTATGCACGAGTTCTCTCTCGGTTTTTTTCGGATGTGGTACAATGGGATGCGACCGGGCGGATTTGTCTTGCGATGGGTCTGTCGGCTGCTAGGTTGGGGATCACAGAGACGGACAAACGGTTACCGACGTGGACAGCCGGGAAACATTCGACCTGAAGGTCACCATCAACACCCTGAACACGGGTCGGCTTGCGCGGCATTTCATGCTGGTGTTCGTGCCGTTGGCCGCCATGGCCATGGTCATGGCAGGGCTGGTGTTCACGGTCAATCTGTCCCATCTCCATAACGAAATCCGCGACCGGGAAATGGCCAAGGCGGAAAACGCCCTGATGGCGGTCGAAAACGCGCTGTACGCGGCGGTGTCCGACATCCGCTTTCTGACCCATGACGAAGATCTTCTCGGTTATGTCGAGGACCCGAACGATCAGCAGCGCGGCCGGTTGGAGCGGACCTTCATCGCCTTTTCCGCGGCGAAAAGAAGCTACGACCAGATTCGCTTCATCGATGGCGAGGGCGTGGAAAAGGTCCGCGTGGACTTGGCCGGTCACGTCCCGATTTCCGTCCCGGAAGATCAACTGCAAAACAAGTCGGACCGCTATTACTTCACCGACGCCGTTGGCCTGAACGAAGGGCAGGTGTTCTTGTCCAAGATGGACCTGAACGTCGAACGGGGGGCGGTCGAACTGCCGTACAAACCCATGATCCGCCTGGTCAGCCCCGTCATTTTGTGGGGTGAGCGGTGGGGCGTGGTGGCGCTGAACTATCGCGCGGTGGAATTGTTGGGCCATATCCGGCGCACTTTTGCGTCCCGCGAAAGCGAGGGGTATCTGCTGAACGCCAAGGGGCAATGGCTGGTCGGGCCATCCCGCGATGTCGAGTGGTCGTTCATGTTCGGGCGCGACGAACGGTTTGAAACGCAATTTCCGGATGCCTGGAAGGCGCGGTCGGATCGGCCGGTCCAGGTGTTGACGCAAGACGGGTTGTTCACGATCGTCCGGTTCACGCAGCCGCCGCAGTTGGTCCTGACGCAAAATTCGGATCCCCACTGGTACATCGTGTCCAGGGTGCCGACGGCGATCTGGACGTGGGAGCAAATCGCCCGCCACAAGTTCGAGGGCATGGTGCTGTTGCTGTTGCTGTTGGTGTTCGCCTTCGGCAGCTGGCGCATCGCCGTGAACCGGACCATCCGCGCGCAACTGGATGAACTGTATCAGAAGCGTCTCAGCGAAGCGCTGGACGAAAGCGAGCGGCGCAACACCGCCGTGGTCGAAGCCTCGGACGACGCCATCATGACCTGCACCGAAAACGGCGCGATCCGTCACGTCAACCGCGCGACGGCGAAGATGTTCCAGATGGAGCGCGAGGACATGAACGGTCGCGACATCGGCGAATTCGTCATGGATCCCAAACAGATTTCCGAACGCCTGCCCGATGGCGAGATCCGGCTGATGGAACGCGACCGCTTCGAAACCTACGCCGTGCGCGCCACCGGGGAAGGGTTTCCCGCGGAAATGACGGTCACCCCCATCCATGCCGAGGGACAGGGGCGCTATTCCATCTTCATCCGCGACATTTCGCTCCGCCGCAGCATCGAGGAACGCCTCAAGCGCCTCGCCAATTACGATCCGTTGACGGGGCTGGCGAACCGGGCGTTGCTGATCGACCATCTCGACAGGATCCTGTCGGACACCTCCCCCGGGCAAGAGCCTTACGCCGTGATCATGGGGGATCTGGACGATTTCCGCATCGTCAACGACACGCTCGGCCATGTCATCGGGGACGAAACGTTGAAAGTCGCGGCGGGGCGCATTCATCAGCAGAACCCCTCGGGCGGCTTGGCGTGCCGTTTCGGCGGCGACGAATTCGTTCTGGTGATTCCCTGTCGCGGAGACCACGCCTTGCCCGGGCAGGTGTGCGAGTCCATCATCCAGGCTTTCGATACTCCGGTCGTCGTCGCCAGCCACCGCCTGCACATCGGCATCTCGTTGGGGGTGGCGTTCGCGCAATCCAAACACGACACCGCCACCAGCCTGCTGCAGATGGCCGACACCGCCATGTATTCGGCCAAGGAGGCGGGGCGTAACATGTTCCGCGTGTTCAGCCGGGCGATGCACGAGAACATGGCCAAGCAACTCAACATCCAGAGCCGGCTGGCCGGTGCGCTGGAACGCGGGGATTTGCGCTTGATGTTCCAACCCTTGATCGACGCCCGGAGCAAACGCGTGATCGGCGCCGAAGCGTTGATGCGGTGGCGGGACCGCGATCTCGGCGATGTCGGGCCGCAAGACTTCATCCCCGTCGCGGAAAGCAGCGGACAGATCATCGAATTCGGCGCGTGGGCGTTGGAGGAGGCCGGCCGCCTGGCCCGGCAATGGCGGGACGTGTCGCCCGACTTCCATGTCGCGGTGAACATCTCGCCGGTGCAGCTGATCGGCTCCGATATCGCGGCCACGGTGCGCTCCGTCCTGGCGCGTCACGACCTGGCCTCCGACGCCCTGGACGTGGAAATCACCGAAGGCCTTCTCATCAAGGACCCGGTCGAAGCGGAAAGCACGCTGCGCTCCCTCTCCGAAACGGGGGTCAGCATATCCATCGACGATTTCGGCACGGGCTATTCGTCGCTGAGCTATCTGCAACGCTACCCCTTCACCACGTTGAAGATCGACCGCGAATTCGTCATGGGCCTGCCCGACAGCCGCGACAGCCGCACCCTGGTGACGGCGGTGCTCGCCCTGGCCGGCGGTCAGGGCCTGAAGGTGGTCGCCGAAGGGGTGGAAACGGAAGGCCAGGCGGAGTGGCTGGCGGGCGCGGGTTGCGACATCCTGCAAGGCTACCTGTACGGCAAGCCCATGGAGGAATTGGTGTTCGAGGCATTCCTCAAGGCCAACCTCAGCGCCGACGGCAAGGCACGCTAACGGCAATCGGCGATGCCGTCCCCCGTCCGGCCCCAGATCGGCTCGGCGTTGAGGCGGGCCGCGGCCAGGATTTCCGGAAACCTTACCCCGGACCGTTCCGCAATGCGTGAAACGCTGGTCACGCGGTTGCGCCAGTCCGCCGTGCTGGCCGTGTCGTCGAACGGAAACACCGCCGCCAGGACGTCCCATGTCCCGTCCCCATGGCGTGTCGCGAGAATCTTGTAAAAGCACCGGGGCGGTACGGTTTCGTAAGGCGGTTCGCCCACAAGCCGCCCGCCGTCGCCGTAAACGCCGCTGATGGACCACACCGGGACGTCAAGGCGTTTGACCGCGTCGCGATAGGCATTTTCCATGTCCAGCCAAGCACCCGCGTTGAAGGCCTGGATCTGCGCCGCCACGTTGGTGAGCGCGAAGCTCATGCGGTAGGCGTCACCGTCCCAACTGAGGTCGTGCGCCGGCACCAGATGACCCCGGCTGAATCCCGATCGGGTGAAGGTTGCGTCCCGCGTCTGCGCCACGTTCGGAAGGGCGGCATCGGGGTAAAAGCGCGGACGCGCGCGGCTTTGCAACCGTCCGGCGTGGTCCCGGGTCAGGCGGTGCGCGGTCCAGTCGGGCCACTTGCGGCGGGTGTCGTAACGCACGGCGAAGACGGGTTCGCCGTGAAGCATCTTGCACAGATCCGCATCGTAAGGGTCCCGGCCCGACGGCGCTTCCTCACCGGGAAACATCGTCAGGCACGCCGAGAAGCCGTCGTCCGCGGCCGCCGCGCCGGATGCGGCCAGCGCCACGGCCAACCAGACGGGATGAAGGCGGGACAGACTCATGGTGCTGCATCCATATGATTGTATAAAAAAATCATTACAAGTATTACAATTGATCTTATAAAAAGCAATCTTTAGGAGTTTGTTAATTTAAGTGCAATCTGGTAGATGGCGGATGGGGGTGCTATGAATGCGGGTCATCAGCGATCAGGAGTTTTCCCATGGCGCGGCCCAAATCCGGCAAGCTCCGAGGTCCGGCACCGTCCGGCCGAACCCGGCGCGAAGGCGCGGGGGGCGAGGGGACGCGCGCGCCCAAGGGGGTGTTGGAGCCGGGGCTCTACGTCATCGCCACGCCCATCGGCAACATGGACGACATCACGCTGCGCGCGCTGGATCGGCTCAAGGCCGTCGACGCCCTGGCCTGTGAGGACACACGGGTCACCGCCAAGCTGTTGTCGCGCTTCGGCATCGAAAAGCCGTCGCCGCTGTTTTCCTGTCATGAACACAACGAAGCCCGCGCGTTGGGTCGCGTGCAGTCGTTGATCGAGGCCGGTCTGGCCGTGGGTCTGGTGTCGGACGCGGGCTTGCCGGGCATATCCGATCCCGGCTACCGCATCATCTCCACGCTCATCGAGGACGGCCTCAAGGTCGAGATCGCGCCCGGTGCGAACGCCGCCACCATGGCGCTGGTGGCGTCTGGTCTGTCGACCTCCAGCTTCACCTTTTTGGGCTTTGCGTCGCGCAAGGCCGGGAAACGCAAGAAGATGCTGGAAGCCGAGGCGGAGGGCGAGCACACCTTGATCCTCTACGAATCGCCGCACCGCATCGGCGCTTTCCTTGCGGACGCGTTCGAGGTTCTGGGGGATCGGCGCGCCGTGGTGGCGTTGGAGCTCACCAAGATGTTCGAACGCTATCACCGGGGCACGCTGTCCGAACTGGCGGCGGAATTCGCCGACGACAAACCCAAGGGCGAGATCACCGTGCTGATCGAGGGAGTCACCCGTAAATCGCGCCGCGAAGAGGCGGAGGACGACGACTGATGGCAAAGGGCGCGGGCAAGGGCGGCGGGGGCGATAATCGCCGCCAGGTGTATCTCTCGCGCCTGTCGAAAATCTTCGGCGTGCGCGAAAACCTGGCCGAACGGATGGCCTCGGTGCGGCTGAGAAGCTCGATCCGCATCAACGCCCTCTCGCCGTTGACGCCGAACGAGATCCTGGCGCGCCTCGACGACCTGGGCGCGGAACTCCAGCCCATTCCCTGGTGCCCCGGCGCGTATCATCTGTTGAGCGACAAATCGGCGGTGGCGGAAAGCGATCTGTTCCAGGACGGCCACGTCTATATCCAGAACGCGTCCAGCCTGATCCCCGCATTGGCCATGGGGCCGCAAGCGGGGGAGCGGATCCTGGACGTGTGCGCCGCGCCCGGCGGCAAGACCGCGCACATCCAGGCGCTTGCGGGCGGCGGCGCGTCCATCGTCGCCAACGACGCCATGCAGCCGCGCCTGCAAAAGCTGGAGGAGGTGCTGACCACCTTCCGCGTCGGCAATGCCGAAATCACCAATTTCGAAGGCCAGTTCATCGACCGTCATGTCGACGGCCCGTTCGACCGCATCCTGCTCGACGCCCAGTGCAGCGGGGAAGGGATGCTGGATCTCTCCCACCCCAACGCATTGCGGTTCTGGTCGGTGGATCGGGTGATTAAGATGAGCTACCTGCAACAAAAGATGCTGACGGCTGCGTGGAAGCTGCTCAAGCCCGGCGGCGTGCTGATCTATTCCACCTGCACCTTCGGCCCGGAAGAGAACGAGGGGCCGGTGTCGCGCCACCTCAAGCACCACGTCGACGCCGCCGTGGAGCCCATCGACCTCGACATCCCCGGCCGCCGCCCCGGCCTCAAGTCGTGGGACGGCGCGCCGTTCGATCCGTCCCTCAAAGACGCCGTCCGCGTCCTGCCGTCCGAATTCCTGGAAGGCTTCTTCGTATGCAGGCTCAGGAAAGCCGTCAGCTGACAGCACCCTCTTGAGTTGTTTGTTACGAAATCATCTCGCACCAGTTGACAAAATGGCGCGATGCCCATATCTGCTGCTCTATAAACACTAAAAAGGAGAAGTGATATGGTAATACAATCAAACTTTATCCATGACATTGTCGTTAACTTCCGCAACGCCCTGCCGACGCCTCCGCAGCTGTGCGAGGCTAAGGACGACGCCTATTCCATGGAAGATTACGCCAATGAAGAATGGCAGAAGGTCTATGCCCTTCGTTTGTTGCCGGCGTATTACTTTGAATACTGTGATTTGGCGGCGGATCTGAACCGACGAGCGGCGGGGGATTGCAAGTCGCTCAACGTCGCGTCCTTTGGGTGTGGGCTGTGTCAGGACTACCACGCCTTGTCTCATAATCTTACCGTCCCCTTCAGTTATACCGGGTATGACGCCGTAGATTGGGCGGCGCGCGCTTACATGCCTAAAACAAAAAATAATTTTCGTTTCATAAACCGTGGTGTGGAGGGGCTGACCACTTCGGATGTCCAAGCGATGGACGTCTTTTTCTTTCCCAAATCCCTGACCGACATAGCGGACAATTCCGA
>JADGBG010000023.1 GCA_015231605.1 Alphaproteobacteria bacterium
CTACGACCATGCCCCCGACCGGCGCTTCGTACACCACGGGCTGGGACACAAGCTTCTCCTGAGCTTATTCGTGAGGTTGAAAAACGGCTAAAATAGTTTGCTCAGCTTGAAAGGAGGCTGGTTGTTTTTAGAGCGCTGGGGATTCTTTCTCCCCCTCAAAACTAAACACCCCGCCCTCGGCCACGATCACATGATCTAACAGCGTGATCCCCAGTGGCTCGGCCAGGGCCTCCACCATTTCCGTCAAATCCTTGTCCGCCGGTGACGGCGTGGGGTCGCCGCTGGGGTGGTTGTGGGCCAGGATGATGTGGCGGGCATGGCAGTCGAAGGCCGGGGCCAGGATAGCGCGGGGGTGGACGATCACCGTCGAAAGCCTCCACGAGGCCCGGCGGGCGGCCTAAATGAAATGAGTACGTTATTGGTTTTGGTATGAAATGATTTGCGCGCGTTTTCTGCGGATCGCGTTTTCCATGGATTTCTGAACATCGCGCGAAAGTTGATTTTGTTCGACATCAAACTTCCTGCGCGCTTGTTCCTTTAAGTCGCCATCGGGGAGGAAATCATAGGCCAAAGCGAAATAGAGATAGCGATTTCCGTGATCACTGGGTTCCTCAAAATCCGCCATGGCCATCAGGGCCGCGCCGTCACCACGATATGCCTTGTGGGAGACAGGCCAAAATTCTGGTTTATAGTCAGGGCGATCAAGCCAAAACCGTGTTCCCCCATGAACAACCCGATCAATCGGGACGCGGCGTATGTCGAATACGTCTCCATGCTTGTCCAACGCATACGCCACCATGGCGTTAAAAATTTGATCCTTGCGGTCACACTGGTCCGCCATGAGGAGTTCATATGCAAACACATTGTTTGCTCCCGTCTGACGGTTCGGATCGGAAGGTAAATAATCCATGACCGTCATCATGCCAACGCGAGGCTCGACATAGGAAACGTAGCGCTGAAACGCATGTTCCAAGAGAACCTGAAAGTCGCCCTGCACACGCTTCAAATCCAGGTCGAAATGAATGGCGCACTCAGCCACCGTATATTTGGGAATGAACTCAAGGGCGATGTAGCGGTTCCGTTCTTCCGAATACACGGCCTTGTCATCAAATGAAAAGATGGTTCCATGGATTTTGGCAGTGCCCCATCCCAACAGTGGGATGAGGCACAAGACCAAAATCACAATCAGGCGAAATTTTGAATGTTTCAATGTCATCGCCCTTGCACGACTCTGGGTTAGTGAATGTTATTTTTTTACACGCATGCCGCCCGCGGCCATGACTACGCCTGAGAGAAGCAATTGAACCAGGAAAGCAAAAACCGATACCCTGACGAACGGAAGCCATATTTTCTTTAACCCGTCACTACTTCTCCAAGGGAAACCCGCCAGACAGTGGGAAAAGGTCCTGAACAATCTCCTCGTCACCAGCCCAATTTCGGACATAGAGGCTTCTCATTTCCGTGAACATCCAGAACAAGGTTTTCCAGTTTTGCTGCGTAAATAGAAACCCGTGTTCATTTGGCCGCAACACAGGCAATGTCCCGACTTTAAAAACCTTGTTTCTGAGCAACTCGCGGATTGATCTTGTTTTGAGATCGAGAAGAGAAATCGACAGCCCGAAATAATCCCCGCACAGAACCTCGTCACGTCCCGGAATTTTCACCGCTGGTTTGAGACCGGAAAACGGCAGAATTTCCCGTTGTCCGGTTTTGGTGTCCAGGAGGACGAGATCGTTTTGCGGGTTGTCTTCGTCCAGGGAGATATTCAAGGAATATAGAAGACGGTTGTCATCCAGCCAGACAGGTGGGGCATAGGTATCGATATCCTGGACAAGAAGCCTGGACACGCCCGTTTCCAAATCCAAAACGAAAAGTTTGCTGTCTTCGATAAAGTGGCGATCTTCATCAACATGGATGCGGGTTTTGGTGTAGGCGAGCTTTTTCCCATTCGGCGATAAAGCCGGGTTTCGCCCTTCCACGACCCGTTTGGCCTTGTCTTGCGCGTTAGACTCCAACGGCGCTTCGTAAATCCATCCCCCTCGGTCTTCTACACGAGAAGCCGCAAAAAAAATTGATTGAGTGGATTTACGCAACACCGGATACGTGGGGCCAGCCCACCCTAGGCCTAGGACAATGGGGTCTTGCCTGATCAACTTTCCATCATGGACCTCGTAGAAAGAAATGGAGCCCCCGTTCGAAAGCACATAGCGCTCACCGGCCATGGCCATGGCCGGAACAATCAATTGGATCAAGCAGGCAAGAACCAAAATCTTGTTGAACGAAAGCCCCATCTCTTATCCTTTTCGCTAGATGCCGGGTTGACCATCACGCGGTTGTTTTTTCGACCGCTCCTTCAACAAACGATAATACTCCTTTTCCACCGCATCGACATAGTCCTGACAGTCATTCAAGCCGATGCAATAGTTCTTTGCATTCGGATTGACGGTTTTGTCCCATTCCCATTTTAGGTTCTTCTCAGCTTGTTTAAGGACATCGTCTTCAAGATAGGGGCCAACCTTTTTCCTTTGCTCCATCACTTTAGTGCCCGCTTTGTCAGGACCGACAGTTCCGTCATTGTAATACCCGGAAGTATCTTTGTTATCATATTCAAACCCTTCATGCTGTAAGGGCCCCACGGTCGTGCCGTCCAACACCGGAAAATCCAGGGGACGTTCATACCGATACGCAACGTCATCGACACCGCCACCATTTTGGCCTTCTTTCGCTTTGACCACTCGGCCAAACCGGCTCCGTGGTCCAAGCTGGTGCTTGTCTCCTGCCGCAGGCAGGTGGGAGGTCGGCGATGCCGGAGAGACCGGGATCCGCTTCTGCGCCGCCAACTGCTGCATGGCGTTCTGCATGGTGGAATTCACCTGCGGAGCGGGCTTGGGCTTGGGCAGCGATTGCAGTTGCTTGAGCGCCTGATCCGCGACCGACGGCTGAGGCCGCGCCTGAGGCTTCTGCGGCTCCGGTCCGCCCATGAGGTTGCCCAGCGACTTTGAGGCCGTGTTCTTCGGCTTGCCGGGCGTGAGCAGTTTGTACGAGCTGCCGCCATCTTCCGGCATGCTGGAGAAGGACGGCATCTTGGGGGCTTTGATTTCCGCGAGAGCGGAACCGGTACCCAGCGATCCCGGCATGTCCGTGGTGGATGAGCCCAGCATGTTGCTGACGTCCTGCTGACCCGCGCCGCTGAACGCATTGCCGATGCCGTTGCCGACGGCTCCGCCGATGGTGTTGCCGATCATCGAGCCGAACGGCTCGCCGATCTTTTCGCCGATCTTTTGGCCGACGAAATCTTTGGCGACGTTGCCGAGAATGTTGCCGATGCCCTCCCATCCGCCTGCGGCGGCTGAAGAGGCCCTCCCAATTCCATCCAAGCCAAGCTTGGGGAATTGGGGGGTGTCCCCGATGCTGGAGAAGTTGTTCGACAGGCTGGTTCCGAAGTTGCTGAAGCTTTCGCCCAGGCCGCTGAACATGCCGGAAAAATCGAAGAACTCTGGAAGGCCGGTTTCCGGATTGATGGTCCCGCCGTCCGTTACCTTATGTAGGAATGCCACGGTCCTGCGGCGGCTTCCCGGCACGCCGTACGACGCCTGCGACAAGCGCCCGGGACGTGTCAGTTCCCTGTCCCTGGTCCGTTATCGGGGGAGCGATTACTCGGTGCCAACCCGCTTCGGCCACTGCGAGGTGTTGGTTCGCGGCTACGTCCACGAAGTCGTCATCAGCCATGGCGCGGAGGTGATCGCCCGTCACCGGCGGTCATACGAGAGCGAGGACTTCGTGTTCGACCCGCTGCACTACCTGTCGCTTCTGGAACGCAAGAGCAACGCGCTGGACCAGGCGGCGCCGTTGGCGGGGTGGCACCTGCCGGATGCCTTCGCCGTGCTTCGCCGCCTTCTCGAAGCGCGGATGGGCGGCAAGGGAAAGCGGGAATACGTCCAGGTCCTGCGTTTGCTTGAGAGCTTTCCCGTCAGCGATGTCGGCGCGGCCGTCGCCGACGCGCTGGAGCGGGGCGTGATCGGCTTCGATGCGGTGAAGCACCTGCTGCTGTGTCGGATCGAACACCGTCCCCCTCGGTTGGACCTGACGACGTATCCCTATCTTCCCCGGGCCGAGGTGGCGACCACGTCGGCAGGGTCGTACATGGCGCTGCTGACGGGGGCCGCGTCATGAGCGCCGAGACGCCCCAGATCCTGCTCGCCCATCACCTCAAGGCCCTGAAGCTGCCGACCTTCCTGCGGGAATACGACAAGCTGGCCCGGCAGTGCGCGGCGGAAGGCGTCGATCACACCCGCTATCTGCAACGCCTGGCGGAACTGGAACTGATCGATCGGGAACGGCGCTTGGTCGAGCGGCGGATCAAGGCGGCCGGCTTTCCGGCGGTCAAAAGCCTGGACAGCTTCGACTTCAAGGTGCTGGCGTCCCTGAACAAGGCGCTGGTCCTGGACTTGGCCCGCTCCGATTACGTGAGCCGCCGCGAGAACGTCATCGCGCTCGGCAACAGCGGGACCGGCAAAACGCACATCGCCATCGGGCTCGGCCTGGCGGCGTGCCAGAGGGGCCTGTCGGTCGGCTTCGTAACGGCCTCCGCCCTCGTCCACGAGCTTCTGGAGGCGCGGGATGAAAAGCGCGTGTTGCGCCTGAAGAAGCAGCTCGCCGCCTACAAGCTCCTGATCATCGACGAACTCGGCTACGTCCCGCTCTCACTGAGCGGCGCGGAACTGCTGTTCGAGGTGTTCAGCGATCGTTACGAGCGCGGCTCCACCATCGTCACCAGCAACCTGCCGTTCGATGAATGGACCGGCGTGTTCGGATCCGAACGCCTCACCGGCGCACTGCTCGACCGCCTGACGCACCACGTCCACATCCTGGAAATGAACGGCGACAGTTATCGCCTCGGCCAATCCAGGAAACGTCTCAAGGCCAACGCTCAACCCGCCGGGAAAGAGATCATCGACACTCCGTGAGCCCGCCCGCAGGAAGGCCCCTGCAGGGGCCCTCCTGCGGGCATGAGTGATGCATTTTTGCTCCGGCCAACCGATGCATTTTTAGTCCGGCGTTGACACGTCTTCGGCGGCGTCGGTCGTTTCCGCCTCCGACACCATGGACGCGACTTCCGCCTCCAGGGATATTTCCTTTTCCAGGGACCGGGCCGTTCGGTTCGCAGCCAAGGCGGCGTTCGCCTGGACCTTGGTCCCGTCCAGCGCCACCACCCCCAGCCGAACCAGACCGGCCGCATGGCAAAGCTTCAGGACCTCGACAAACAGGGCCTCGAACTCGCTACGATGGCGCTTGCGGAACCGCGCGATCACGCTGTGGTCGGGAACCTCGGACCCGACGATCATCCGGAAACCCGCATCCCGCTCACACAGGCGCTCGATCCGGCGGCTGGAGCGCTGGCCGTTGGCATAGGCATAGATCAGCAGGCACACCATCATCCACGGCGCAAACGGTGGAGCACCCGTACCACGCTTGGTGTAGTGCTGCTCGAATGCGGAAAGGTCCATCAGCGCCACAACGTCCAGGAGAAGGTGGACCATGTCCGTCTCCGGCACCCAGTCCGCCATGTCCACCGGAAGGAGATAACGCTGCCGCCGATCCGGTTCACGAAAGAAATTCGCCATCGACACCTCCTTGATCCCGCTTCACAAACAAGGGAATCAGGTGGGGCGCATCAGGTCAAGGGCAGAATGCGCGATTCTGCAACAGGCTCAGCTACGTTTCTTATTGGAACCGGTAATCTCATTCGGGGAAGAGTTAGTTATGTGAACGAAGCTTTGCCAATGGTGATTCTATATGCGCTTCTTGGCGCACCTACAGTTCATTTTGCCAATACCGACTGGTACGCACTCGTTCTCTTCGCGTTGTCTGTGCCGGCATGCTTTTTAAGCGTGATAGGAGCGTTCAGTTTTCCGATTGGAAATCGGACTGGTCAGTATGCGATCGCCGGGATTTTGGTTTTGAGCTACTTGGTGACGCCTGGCGATGCACAGCTTTCCGAAGTCGGCAGGTTGCTTTTCTACGCGACGTTCCCAATTGGAATGGCGACAACATTGTTTCTGGCTTTTATGGATAAGGATTAATGTGTCGCGATTGAGCGTTTAGGCGGGGCGAGCCAGTGATTATTGCCCCATCATCGCCTCTTCCAACATGGCATCGATCCGCTGCACGGCGGAGCGCAATGGATCGTCGGCCAAGTGGGCGTATCGGGATATGCCCTCGTAGGTGTCGCAGGTCGGGACCCAACTGGCGCCAACGCTGCAACCGGGCGACGTCGTCAGCGGGTTCACGTTGTTGTTCGAGCAGGCGGCGATGTCCCTGGTCCGCGAGATGCCGGTGCTGGCCGCAGCCCGGTTCATCGGCATCACCGACAAGCGGCTGTGGCGGATCGTCGCGTATTATGTCGCCAAGGCATTGCGGGGGCTCGATCTTTCCTCCCTCAAGGCGTTTGCCTTCGACGAGACGGCGTCCAAGCGGGGGCACAATTACGTCACCGTGTTCATCGACGCCGACCGCAAGGACGACCCGGTGGTCTTCGCCACGCCGGGCAAGGGCAAGGAGACGGTCAAGGCGTTCAAGGCCTTTCTGAAGGCACATGGGGGCGATGCGGCCAACGTCATGGAGGTGGTCTGCGACATGTCGCCCGCCTTCCTCGCAGCCGTCGCCAAGGAGTTCCCCAACGCCGAGGTGACCGTGGATTGGTTCCATGTCGTGCAGTTGTTCACCAAGGCAGTGGATGACGTGCGCAAGGCGGAACGCAGACAGGTACAAATGCCCGCCGCCGCCCGCTGGGCAGTCCTGAAAGCGCATGACGGCGGCAAGCTGACCGACAAGCAGGCCGTCGCCCTGGCCGAACTGGAAGCCGGCGACTTCCTGACCGCCAAGGCTTGGCGGATCAAGGAGAAGCTCCGCTGGGTGCGGCGGGCTGAAACGTTGCAGGCGGCCCGCTGGCACCTCTCCCACTTCCTGCGCCACGCTCGCGCACAGATCGGCGGTGGCCCGTTGTTCGAGGCCGTGGGCAAGGCCCTGGAGACGGTCGAGAAACATGCCGAGCGCATCCTCGAACGCTGGCGATCAACCCACAGCAACGCCCGTATGGAGGCGATGAACGGCCTGTTCCAGGCCGCCAGGGCACGGGCCAGAGGCTACCGCAACACAGCCACCTTCATCACAATGATCTACCTGATCTCCGCACCGCTCAGCGATCTCTTCAAATCCACTTGATTCGTCGAAGAGCCTAAAAACAACGCCTTGGCCAAAACCGGCCGAGGCGTTGTTTCGTTTTATATGAATAGTTTTAAATTTATACTTTGTTTTTCATCATATACTTTTTGACTTCCGCATCATCATGCAAACAGTCTGCTAATTAATATTGTTATCATGACGCGTATATTTGTTCTTGTATTTACATCCCATAATACCACGGCACGAACAGGCTGAAGACCAGCCAGATCAGCAGGATCAGCGGGATGCCGGCGCGGGCGAAGTCGATGAACTTGTAGTGGCCGGGGCCCATCACCAGGAGGTTGGTCTGGTAGCCGATGGGCGATGCGAACGAGCAGTTGGCGGCGAACACCACGGCGACGGCGAAGGCCTCGACGGGTGCATTCAGGCTCACGGCCAGATCCACCGCGATGGGCGTGAACAGAACCGCCATGGCCTTGGAACTGATCACGTTGGTCAGCACCACCATGGTGATGAAGAAAATGGACAGCACCGTCCACGGCCCGGCGCCGTCGAACACGCCGATCACCGCGTGCGCCACGAAATGCGCGCCGCCGGTGACATGCATGGCCGCGCCCATGGCGAGCGCCGCCGGGATCATGGTGAGGATCTTGGTGTCGATCGCGCGCATGGCCTGGCGCACGTTGAGAACGCCCATGCCCACCAGCGCCGCCGCGCCGGACAGCCCGGCGATCACGATCGGGACCAGGCCGGACGCCGCCGCCGCCACCACCGCCAGCAACACCAGACCCGCGCGCTTGGCGTGATGGTGGGCGGGCAGTTCCTCGGCCGACCACTCGATCAGCAGCACGTCGGTGTTGGCGCGCAGCGCCCGCACGTCGTCGGGGCGGCCCTGCAACAGCAGCACGTCGCCCGGTTGCAGGCGGATATCGGTCATGGCGGCGCGGATCATGCGTGAACGGCGCTGCACGCCCAGCACCAGACAGTTGGTCTTGGCGCGAAAGCCGACGTGCGCCAAGGTTTGGCCGATGAAGCGGCTGGCGGGCGGGATCATGGCCTCGACCAGCACGCGGTCGCCTTCGTGCCAGGGGATTTCCGTGTCCTCGCCCTCGTCCGGACCGTCCGTCACGACGGTGGCCTCGGCATCCTTGAGGTCGGGGAACAGCCCTTCGGGGTCACGCGCCAACGCCTCCTGGATTTCCTTGCGCGTCGCCGCGATCACCAGAACGTCGCCCGCGCGGGCTTCGTAATTCTCGAACGGCGGCAGCAACGCTTGCTCGGCCCGCTGCACCATGCGCAAGGTCATGTTGCCGAGCGCCGAAAAAATCCCGCCTACCGCCTGTTCACCCACCAGATGCGAGTCCGGGCCGACGGCGATCTGCGCGATGTACTGCTTGCCCCCGGTCGAGCCCTTGACCAGGGTTTCCGCCATGCCTTCGCGCTTGGGCAGGATCCACGGCGCGACGCCCAGCAGATACGCCAGCCCCACCCCCGCCAGAACCAGGCCCGGCACGGTGAAATCGAAGAACGCGAACGGTGTTTCGTTCATGCCGATCAAGGCCGAGTTGACCAACAGGTTGGAGCCCGAACCGATCAGCGTGGTCATGCCGCCCAGGATGGCGGCGAAGCTGAGCGGCATCATCAGCTTGCTGGCGGGCCAGTCGAAGCGGTCGGCAAGCGCCTGCATGATGGGGATGAAGATCACCACCACGGGGATGTTGTTGAGAAACGCGCTGACGGCGATCACCGCGAACAGCACCGCGAAGCCCGCCACCCAGACGTTGGCGCCGCAGCACTTCAGGACGTGATGTGCCGCGGTGTCCAGGACGCCGGTCCTGACCATCCCCTGCCCCATCACCAGCAGCGCCAAAACGGTGATCAACGCCGGGTTGGAAAACCCCGACAGCAGGACCTCGGGCGACAGCAGGTTGCGCCCCGCCGCGTCGGGAACCGGGAAAAAATGAAAGAACGCCATCATGGCGCACAGCACGCCCAGGCTGGTGACCTCGATCGCGATCTTTTCCCACGCGTACAGCGCGAACGCGCCGAGTATGGCCGCGAAGGTCAGCCACATGTGCAGATCGGTGGACGTGGCGGCGGCCGCCTGCATCATGACCCCTTGCGGATTAGCCGAACAGGACGCTTTCGGGATGATCAATGGCGCGGCGGTGTTCCAAGAGATACCACCCCCGACCGATGCGGATCAGGTACCACAGCGGCAACACCCACAGCAAAAACATGCCGACGCCGACGATGAACGTCACCAGCCCCACGCCGACCAGCAAAAGGCCATACCAGAATGTGCGGATCAGGAACGTATAGTGTGCGCGCAACCAGGGCTGCGCCTCGCCCCGCGCCACGTAGGCGACGATCAGGCCGATCAGCATGGGAAAGCCGGTGAGCGTCGCCACCAGATACAAAATGTACGTCAGCCGCGGCACGCTCAGTGGATGGGTCACGACGGCGGACAGTTCGTCCATCACGTCGTCGCCGGGAAAGGCGCGCTTGTTTCCGTCGTCAGTGTCGGCCATGCCAACCTCTCCACTTTGCTTCCATGCCCATTATATATGGGCGTTTACCGGATGCGCCAGGGTTGCGGGAAGGATCATTCGAATTCCATCTGCATGTAGAGGGCGAGCGCGTTGCGCCGGCTGATCTCGTCGAACACCTTGAGGTGGGCGAAGGCGCTCTGATCCACGTCCACGGCTTCGTTCTCGCCTCCGCCGCTTTCCAGGACTTGGCCCACCTTGGCGCGCAAATGCGTGAGGTAGTCGTATGTTTCCGCCCGGGCGCGCGCCAGGTCCGTCACCGGCCCGTGACCGGGAACGATGAACTTCGGCTGGCGCGCGGCCATGGCGTCGAAGCTCTCCAGCCAGGTCTGGGTGTTGCTGACCGGAATGACCCCCAGCATGCGTTCCACGTAGACGATGTCGCCGGTGAACATCACCGACCGTTCCGGCAGCCACACGAAGGCATCGCCCGGCGTGTGCGCCGCCCCCGTGTGGCGGATTTCGAACCGCGCGCCTCCGAAATCGATGTCCAGCGCGTCGTCGAAGGTTTCGTCGGCGTAGACGGCCTCGGTCCCCGCCAGGGCCTCCTTGCCCATGAGGTTGGTCAGCATGAAGAAATGATCCGTGGTCCGCGCCTTATGGTCCGCCACCGCATCCGCCGAAGCGACGATGCGCGCGCCCCGTTCCTTGAAATAGCCGTTGCCGAGCCAGCGGTGATCCTGCCCGCCGGTGTTGATCACCAGCTTCACCGGTTTGTCGGTGACGGTGCGGATGGCGGTCTCCACCGCCGCCGCGCCACGATAGCTGCCGCCCGGATCCATCAACACCACGCCCGCGTCCGTCACCACCACGCCGAAGGTGGCGTTGTTGGCGAGGTTCTCGGCGCTGCGCTGTTCATACGGACCGACCAGGGCATAGACGCCGTCCGTCACCTTTTGCACCGTCAGGTCCAGGGCCCAGGCCAAGGCGGGCGCGAGCCAGGCGGCGATCGCCAACAAGCCGGACAGGGTTTTGCGCATGATAAAGATCCTTTTTCGTCAGTCGCCAGGGTCGGCCTTGAGCCGGTCGAGTTCCAGTTTGACCTTGCGCGCCCGCGCCTTCAAGGACGGCGTCGGGCTGGCCAGGGCTTGGATCGTCACGGCCTCGGTTTCCGCCAAAAGACCGTGGTCCTGCCGCGTCAGATCCATCAACCCCTGTAGGACGAAGGTGCGCACGACGGCGCTGGAATCGCGCTTGTACCAGCGCAGGAACAGACTGGCCGCGTCGCGCACCTCTTCGGCGTCCAGATCCAGGCGTGGTAGAAGTTGCGCCAGATGCCAGCGCAATTCGGGCTGCATGGTGTCTTCGGCCAGGTCCAGCAACAGGGCCTTGTACGGGGCCAACAAAGCCGTGTTCTGGGCGCTTGCCTTTTCCAGGGCGTCGGCCGCGCGCATGCGCACCGCGGCGATGCGATAGGCCAGAAGATCCACCAACTCCGCGGCGTCACGCGGGTTGGCGCGCGCCCATCGGGCGGCCTCCGCCGAGCCGGCGGTGGTGCGCCGGTCGCCTTCGCGCAAAAGCTCCAACATGCGTCCCATCACTGATTTCCCCGTCGCGTCCCATTCATTTTGGACGTATAACTGCCCCCATGACAAAGATTATCGACAAGACCGCGCCGAAGATCGGCATCATCTCCCTGGGCTGCCCCAAGGCGCTGGTCGATTCCGAACGCATTCTCACCCAACTCGCCGCCGAAGGCTACGAGGTGGTGGAAACCTACGACAACGCCGACGTGGTGCTGGTCAACACCTGCGGCTTCATCGACAGCGCGCGCCAGGAATCGTTCGAGGCGATCCAGGAAGCCATGGCCGAAAACGGCCGGGTGATCGTGACCGGGTGCCTGGGCGTGGACGAAGGCGCGGTGCGTGAAGTGGCGCCCGGCGTCTTGTCCGTCACCGGCCCGCATCAATACGAAAAGGTGGTCCAGGCCGTCCATGACGCCCTGCCCCCGGTGCACGAGCCGTTCCTCGATCTGGTCGGGCCGGAAGGCATGAAACTGACGCCGCGTCATTATTCGTATCTGAAGATTTCCGAGGGCTGCAATCACGCGTGTTCGTTCTGCATCATTCCCGATTTGCGCGGAACCCTGGTCAGCCGCACGGCGGGCGACGTGCTGCGCGAAGCCGAGCGTTTGGTGGACAGCGGAGTCAAGGAATTGCTGGTCATTTCCCAGGACACCGGGGCTTACGGCATCGATCTCGACTACGCCGCCAGCGATTGGCGCGGGGCCAAGGTCAAGACCCGCATGCTTGACCTGGCCAACGCGCTGGGCGATCTGGGCGCGTGGGTGCGGCTGCACTACGTCTATCCCTATCCCCACGTGGACGATGTGGTGGAACTGATGGCGGACGGCAAGATCCTGCCCTACATCGACGTGCCGTTCCAACACGCCAGCCCCACCGTGCTGAAGGCCATGCGCCGTCCGGCGCACGCGGAAAAGGTGTTGGAGCGGGTCGAGCGTTGGCGCGAGATCTGCCCCGATATCGCCATCCGCTCCACCTTCATCGTCGGCTTTCCCGGCGAAACGGAAGAAGATTTCGAGACGCTGCTCGACTTCATCGAGGACGCGCAACTGGACCGCGTCGGCTGCTTCCAATACGAAAACGTCAAGGGCGCGCAGGCCAACGCGCTGCCCGACCACGTGGACGCGGAAGACAAGTTGAGCCGCTGGGAACGGTTCATGGAACTCAGCCAGGAAATTTCCGAACGCAAGCTCCTGGAGCGCGTCGGCCAGCAGATGCAGATCCTCATCGACGACGTGGACGAAACCGGCGCGATCGGCCGGTCCTACGCCGACAGCCCGGAAATCGACGGCAACGTGTACCTGGAAGGCGCCACCGGCCTGAAGCCCGGCGACATGGTCGACGCCGTCATCACCAAGTCCGGCGAATACGACCTGTGGGGCGAGTTGGCATGACTGTGCCGGCGCTCGTCACGGACTTTTGCGTTGATACCATCCCTTACTCACATTGACGATCTTCACGACGGACAACATCACCGGAACCTCAACCAACACCCCGACCACCGTGGCAAGAGCCGCACCGCTGTCAAAGCCAAACAGACTGATGGCTGCGGCAACGGCCAATTCGAAGAAGTTGCTGGCGCCGATCAGGGCGGATGGGGCGGCCACTTCGTGGCTCTCCCCGACAAACCGGTTGAGCAGATAGGCAAGACCCGAATTAAAATAGACCTGAATGAGGATCGGCACCGCCAAGATCGCTATGATGAGCGGTTGTTCGAGGATTTGCCCGCCCTGGAATCCGAACAATAAAACCAGAGTCACCAGCAATGCGCCGATGGAAACCGGATCTGTGTTGCGCAGTACCTGCTCCAGCCTCTTATGCCCACCTGTCTTCAAAATCCGCTTTCGGATGGCCTGCGCAACCACGACCGGAACAACGATGTAAATCAGCACCGATAAAAACAGGGTATCCCATGGCACCGTGATGGCGGACAGTCCCAGCAGCAGGCCAACGATGGGCGCAAAGGCAAACACCATTATGACGTCATTGAGAGCCACTTGACTAAGTGTGAAATGCGGCTCCCCATTGCTTAAATGGCTCCAAACGAAAACCATGGCCGTGCACGGCGCGGCCGCCAAAATGATGAGGCCCGCGATATAGGAATCAATCTGCTCCGCGGGAAGATAAGGGGCGAAAACATGTCGGATAAACAGCCACCCCAACAACGCCATGGAAAAGGGTTTCACGGCCCAATTGACGAATAAGGTAACACCGATTCCCCGCCAATGCTCACGAACGCGGTGCAATGCGCCAAAATCGATTTTCAGGAGCATCGGTACGATCATCAGCCAGATCAGCACCGCCACGGGCAAGTTGACCTTGGCAATTTCCAACCCACCAATCGACTGAAACGGCGCGGGAAAAAGCGAGCCGAGAGATATTCCGATCACGATGCACAATGCGACCCACAAAGTGAGATAGCGGCCAAAAACACCCAAGGCAGCAGAATTTTCCGAAGCAGACATTTCTTATCTTCCCACGCGTTTAGAGCATGTCCCTAAAATCATGGCTCAAGTCCACCATCGATCAAATCATATAATGAAGCTGTCCATGAAATGCCTGATGGCGGATATGCCGTATGCGGGCTATAAATAACCGCTTCAGACTTGATCGGAAAATTTGCACGTGGAGAACCCGAATGACCCTGAAAGCCGCTGTCATTCCCGTTACTCCCCTCGCCCAAAACTGTACGCTTCTCTGGTGCGCGGAAACCCTTGAGGGCGTGGTGATCGATCCCGGCAACGAGGTCGACACCATTTTGGACGCCGTCCGGCAAACCGGCGTCACGGTGGTGGCCGTGCTGCTGACGCATGGCCATTTCGACCACGTGGGCGGGGCCATGGACGTGGCGGAGGCCACCGGCGCGCCGATCAAGGGGCCGCACGCCGACGACGAATTCCTCACCACCCGCGTTCACGAAAGCGGCGCGAAATACGGGCTGGACGGCGGACGCGACATCACCGGCAACGCGTGGCTGAACGACGGCGACACCGTCCCGTTCGGCAACGAAACCCTGACGGTCATCCATACTCCCGGCCATACCCCCGGTCACGTGGTGTTTTACAACGCCGCCGCCAAGGTGGCGCAGGTCGGCGACGTTCTGTTCAAGGGGTCCATCGGACGCACCGATTTTCCGCGCGGCGATCTGGACACGCTGACCCATTCCATTACCCGTAGGCTGTGGCCGTTGGGCGGCGACGTCACCTTCATCCCCGGCCATGGGCCCACCGGCACCTTCGCCGAGGAACGCGCCACCAACCCGTTCGTCGGCGACGCGGCGCTCGGAGCTTGACCCGGTGACGCGCAGGGCCGCCCCGCTCCGTCCCGCGCAATGGGCGCTTGCGGCGGCGCTGGTCTTTGCGGGCTCGTGGCTGCGCATACGCGGCGCGCAGGGAGAGATGTGGCTTGACGAAGTCTGGTCGCTCAACATCGCCAAGGACCTGACGGCCTGGCACCAGGCGCTATGGGCGGTCTTCAACGACAACAGCCACCCCCTGAACACCACATATCTGCACCTAGTGGGGCCGGACGCCGAACCCTGGGCGTATCGTCTGCTGTCCATACTGGCCGGAACGGCCGGGGTCGCGGCGGTGGGTTTGCTCATGCGCCGTTCCGGCGCGGCGGCGATGTTTCTCGCCATGCTGCTTGCGGCGACGCTTTTCCCGCTGGTCAACTTCGGATCGGAAGCGCGCGGTTACGCCCTGATGGCGCTTTGCGCCTACGCCGTGTTCGCCATCGTCGACGCCGACCCGCCCGCCCGCAAGGCGCGCTGGGCGTTCACCGCCGCCGTGGTGTTGGGCGCGTGGTCGCACCTCACCATCATACCCATCGCCGCCGTTCTGGCGTTGGCGTACGGCATGCGTCGCCGACAGGCGGGACGCGGATGGTTCGACGCATTGGGCGATGTGGTGCGCCTCACCGCGCCCACCGCTGGCTTTCTCAGCCTCTACATCCTGGCGTTTCTCTACACGATCCGCCGCCCCGGCGCGATGGTGGAATTCGGTGGCACGACGTTGCACTGCGGCCCCGGGGGGTGTTTCGTCACGGCGCTGGACGCCATGGCGCGGTTTTGTTCGGGCGGCTTCGGTGAAAGCGCCGTGCCCGGAATTTTCACCGCCGCCTTCCTGGCGCTCACATGGGGCTGCGTGACGTACCTTTATCGCGAGAAGCACGCGCGCCGCCATCTCTACGCCGCCGTGTTCGTCGGCGCGCCGCTGCTGTTTCTGGCGATGACGCAGGTCAGCACCCAGCATGCCGCGCGCTACTTTCTGGGCATCGTGGCCTTTCTGCCGTTGCTGCTGGCCGAGGTGGTGACGGCGCTCCGATACCGCGGTCGCATTCCCCGTTTGACGGCGGGGATCGCGGTTCTGGCGCTGGTGACGGCCAACCTGTGGGCCTTCAGCCAATTCCAAAAGACCGGTCGCGGCGATTACGCGGCGGCGCTCGCAACCCTGACCGCCGACCGCCAAACCGGGCCGCTGATCGTGGGGACCGACATGGAGTGGCAGTTGCAAACCGTGTTGAACCATACCGCCCGGCGCTTGGGACCGGATCTGGAGATCCGCTACGCCCCCTCGCCGCTCAAAACCGTGGCGCGTCCGCCGTGGCTGGTGCTGGTGAAACGCAAACCCTGGAACCTGCCCGCGGATCTGTGTCTGGACGACGGCGCGCGTTATGAACGCAAAAGCCTGCATGTCTATTGGGGAATGTCCGGGACGCATTGGGGCGTCTACCGCCTTTCCGACGCAGGCTGCCCTTAACGCTCCTGCATCGCGGTGGAGAACCCGGCCATGAGCGGACCGGCGATGTATTCCATCACCGAACGCGTTCCGGTGACGATGGAGCACATGACCTCCACCCCCGGCACCAACTGGTAGCGCTGATCCTTGCTTTCGAAATAGTCCCGTTCGGTGCGGATGCGCACCTTGTAGAACGATTGTCCGTCCTTGTTCTGCACGGTGTCGGGGCTGACCTGGACGACCTCGCCGTCGATGGCGCTGAAGCGGCTGCCGTCGCTGGACGCCAGCTTGATGCGGGCGGGTTGCCCGCCATGCACGAAGCCCACGTCCTGGGGGGCCAGCTTGGCTTCGACCACCAAGGTGTCGCCCACCGGCACGATGTCCGCCACCGCGCCGCCCGGGGCGATGACGCCGCCATGCGTCACCACGTGCAGCGTCATCACCACCCCGTCCACCGGCGAGGTAATGACGGCGCGCTGAAAGCTGTCTTGGTATTTGCGCACGCGGTTTTGGAATTCGTTGAGCGAGCGGCGCTGCTGGTCCAACTGCTTGCGGGCCTCGACCTTGAATTGGCTGGTGGTGATTTCCAGCTTCGCCCGTTCTTCGGCGATGGCGGCGTCGAGACGCTGGCTGGCCGCGCCGTCCTCGGACATCTGGCCCCTGAGGTTGGCAAGCTCTTTCAAAAGGTTCAGATGCAGCATGCGGTTGGTGAGATCGTCCTTCAGCAATTCCTCGCTGATCTTGACCTGCTCGTCGAGCAGCTTCAGCCTCTCTTCGGTATTGGCGAGCCGCGCCACGATTTCGTCACGCTCGCGCAGGCGCTGATCCAACAGGGCGCTTTGCGCCGCCAGGTCGTTCTCGAACTGCCGCCTGCGCGTCTCGAAGGTCTGGCGCGCCTCGTCGACCATGTCGGGATGGGCATCGGCGAAACCTTCGGGATAGACGATGTCCGTCCCCGCCAGTTCGGCTTCCAAGCGCGCGACGTCCGCCGTCAGCGCCCAGATGCGCACGTTCAATTCCTCGACGTCCGCGCCGCTGGCGGTGGATTCGAGAGCCACCAGCGGTTGCCCCTTTTGCACCCTGTCGCCTTCGCGCACCATGATGTCGGCGACGATGCCGCCTTCCAGGTGCTGCACGGTCTTGACCTGGCTGGAAGGCACGACCTCGCCCACGGCGAAGCTCACCACGTCGAGCCGCCCAAGAGCCGCCCACAATACGAACGCCAACAACGCGCCGCTGAGCAGGACGAGAAACGCATGGGTATGGCGTTCGATATCCAACTCGGGCTTGCCGTCTGGGGCGGTGGGCTGCGGTCGCTTGCTCATGCCCCCTCCTTCGCGCGCGGCTGGGTCTGCAACAGGCGCGGCACCGGCTTGGCGTTGAGATCGAGAATATGCGGCGCGCCCTGGATGATGTTGGGATCGTGGGACAGCGCGATGATGGTGCAGCCCCTTTGCTTGAGCGCGTTCATCACCCGGCCCACCTGCTGGGCGCCCTCGCCGTCTAGCCCTTCGGTGGGCTCGTCCAGGATCACCAGCCGGCCTTCACTGGACAGCGCGCGGGCCAGCGCCAGACGGCGGCGGATGCCCAACGGCAGATTGCGCCCGCCCGGCTGCAACTGCATGTCGAAGCCCTGCTGCGACGCGGCGAAAAAGGCTTCCAGGCCGGCCTCGCGGATCACGGCGTTGAGGCTGGATTCATCCAGTTCCGGCACGTAGGCCATCAGGTTTTCGCGCACCGATCCGGCAAAGAAACCTGGCTCTTGCGGCAGATAGACGATTTGTCTGCGCCACCATTCGGGGGCCACCTGGGCCAAGTCCACGCCATCCACCAGGATCTGCCCGCGCACCGGCTGGACCAGTCCCGCCAACAGGCGCGCCAGCGTCGTCTTGCCTGAACCGTTGGCCCCGGACACCACGAACAGCGCGCCCGGTTCCAGCTTCAGGCTGAGGGATTCGAACAGCGGCGTGGGATGTCCCGGATAGGCGAAGGCCACGTCGCTGAACTGCAACGCGCCACGGTATTTGCCCAAGGCCGAGCCATCGGTGCGTTCACGCGGAATTCGCACCAGTCCCTCGATCGTCTGGCGCGCGGCGTGGGCCTTGGCCAGCGCCGGGGCCAACTGCGTCATGCGGATCAAGGGGGCCACCGCGCGGGCCGCCAGGATGTTGGCGCCGATCAACAGACCGACGTTCATGTCGCCCGACACAACCATCATCGCGCCGACGGTGATGATGCCGGCGCTCAACAGGGCTTGCACCCCCTGGGTCAGGTTCTGCCCCATGCCCTGGCGCGCGGTGACGGCGGCGCGCGCACCGTTCAGGAGGGTTTGCAACCGGCTCCAACGCAGGCGCAGGGACTTCCGGGTGGAGAAGACGCGCACCGTGTCCGGATCGCTTACCACGGTGTCGATAACGCCCTGGCGCTCGGCCATGCGCCCCTGCAAATCCTGGGTCGGGGCTTCGAGCCCCTTGTAGCTGGTCCAGCCCAAGAGCAACACGATCACCATGAAAAGCAACGCGATCGCCGCA
Organism: Alphaproteobacteria bacterium; assembly: GCA_015231605.1. Lineage (GTDB taxonomy): Bacteria > Pseudomonadota > Alphaproteobacteria > Rhodospirillales > Magnetovibrionaceae > JADGBG01. The sequence goes on from JADGBG010000023.1 coordinate 18,528, forward strand.
AGAAGCGGGTTGAGCAGGGCCAGCGCCAGCAGGAACACCAGCGCGAACGGCAGATCGAGATAGGCCACCAGGTTGGGCGCGGCGAAGGCCTGCTGGATGGCGTCGGGCGCCTGGGCGGCCTCGCGTTTCTGTCCGGACGGGATCTGTCCCATGGCGTCCGTGCGCGCGCCGGCCAGGGCTTCGAACGTGGCGGTGGCGTACTGGTGGTCGAACGGCTGGCACAGGGCGTTGGCGATGGTCATGCGGATTTGCCGGAAACCGACTTCGAACACAATGGCCGTCACCACCCCGGCGGTCAGCGTGAACAACGTGCTGTCCACCCCGTGGGAAACGTAGCGGTTCAAAACCTGCATCACGAACAAGGGGGAGGCCAGGGCCAGCACGTTGGCGAACAACGACGCCACCAACAGCTCGGCGCTGGCCAAGGGGTAGGACTTCAATCGTCGGAAAAGCTCACCCAATGCACCGCCCCCGCAATGCCGCGTGCCGGGTCAATGCCGGAGAGGCTATTGAAGCACGGACGTGTCCAGCTTGCCCATGACGTTGAGCACCGTCAGCACGGCGATGGCGACGTCCGTTTCCGCGCGGTCGGCGGCGGCCTGAGCGTTGATGAGCGACGTTTCGCCCGACAGAACGTCGATCAGCGAACGCTGCCCCAGCTTGCGTTCCTTGCGCGCCAATTCCAGGAATTCGCTGGCGATGTTGGCCTGGTTCTTGAGGAATTCCGCGTTGGCCTTGGTGGTTTCCAGCGCTTGCCAGGCGTTGCGGGCCTGTTCCTCGATCTGGTCGCGGGTGTCCTTCAAACGGCTGGTGGCCGCCGAATGGCCGGACTTGGACGCCTTCAGGGTGTTGGCGGCGGTCCAGCCCATGTTGAAGTCGAAGCTGGCCTCGACCTTCATCACGGTTTCGTTCTTCTGGCCCTTGGTGCCGGCGACGCTGTCTTTCCATTTCTGTTCGGCGACGGCGTTGACCACCGGGCGGTAGCCATCGGCGAAGGACTGCTTCACCGCCTGGTCCGCGATCTGGGCGGCGATGGCGGCGACGACGACCTGGGGATTTTGATCCAGGGCGGTGTCCACCAAATCCTCTTCCGACCCCGGCAGGGCCACGTTGGCCAGCTTCGGCAGCTCAAGACCCGACATGTCGTCGGGCAGCTTGCCGAACACCGCGCGGTAGCGGTTCAGGCTTTTCTTCAGGGCGCCATCGGCGCGCACCCGCGCGGCCTGGGCGCCAGCCAATTGGGTCTTGGCCTGCAACACGTCGGTGGAGAAGCCGGAGCCGCGTTCGACCCGGGCGTTTTCCAGCTCGGTCTGGCGCTTGATGCTGTCTTCGCTCTTTTGCTGGTAATCCAGCACGCGCTTGGCGCTGGCCAGGTTGAACTGGGCGCTCAGGGCTTCCAGAAGGATCGCCTGGCGGGTCTGTTCCAGCGTGGCGCGGGACTGCGACACGGTCAGACCGGCGCTGTCCACCTGCGCGTCGGTGGAGCCGAAATCGTACAGCAACTGGCTGACGCTGAGGTCCGTTTCATTGAACTGATAGGACGTCGTGGTGTGGGTTTGAGCCGCGCCGTTGGTCTGTTGCGCGTGGGTGGCGATGGTTTCGTTGCCGTAGTTCACGGTCGCGCTGACGGTCGGATAGTAGCCGCCCCGGGCCACGTCCTCGTTGGCGGCGGCGGCGGCAAGATCGGCCTCGGCCGCGCGGATGCGCTCGTGGCTCGCCAGCAAGGCGGTGACGTCATCCAGCAAATCGGCGGCCTGCGCCGCGTTCATGGTTGCGACGAAAAGAACGCCGCCCAGCAAGGCTGCCTTGAAGTTCAACGTCTTACCCACGGAATCCCCACTCAATTCAGAATCAGACAATTGCGCCGAATATAATCGCCTTACTTTATTAAATAAAGCTAAAATTCTGGCGTTTCTTCCCGCACGCTACGCGAAGTTGGCGGGGTTCATCGTTCCCGCCGTGACCCCCGTTACGTCGAGGATGGTGTCGGATGCGTCGAACGACCCGTTTCCATCGACGTCGATGGCCCACACGACCTTGCTGTCGGTGGTGGTCAATTCCAAAACGTCCGTATTGTCGCCGCCCCCGCTCAATTTGTTGGCGCCCAAGGTGCCGTTCGTGGCGTTTGCCAGCGTATTCAACACGGTATAGGTGAGATCAGCCAGATTGACGCCCGCGCTTTGGTTCTGAATCAGCCCCACCGTCCCGACCAGATTGGTGTCGATCTGGTCCCCGCCCGCGCCGGTGGCGAAATCCGTGATGTGATCCAGGGAACCGATGTAGGAATCGGTCACGGTGGTGTACTTGAAGACGTCCACTCCGGCCCCGCCCGTCAAGGTGTCGGCCCCCACGCCACCGGTGATGGCGTCGTTGCCGGCCCCGCCCGAAATCGTGTCGTTGCCGGTCCCGCCGGTAATGGAATCCGCTCCGCCGCCGCCGGTGAGCGAGTCCGCGCCCGCGCCGCCGGTGATGTTGAGCGCGGAGGACGTCACGGCGCCGCCGTTCACGTTGACGGTGTTGGAGGCCGTGGTCACGCTGGTCGCCACGATGGTGAGGGACTGCGCATAATCGTTGAGCACGATGGTCGCGCCGTTGTCGCTGCCGACGGAAATGGTTTCGAACTCGCTGATATTGGCCATTTCCGCCTGGGATAGATTGTCTCCGCTCAACAACACCAGCGTATCCGTCCCCACGCCGCCCTGGATGGTGGTGAAGACCGCGCCGTTGGTCAGGGAGACGGTGTCGTCGCCGTCGCCGGCCTGGAGCGTGGTGGTGGTCGAGGACGCGGCTTGGGTGATGGTGTCGTTGCCCACTCCGCCCTGCACGGTGGTGACCGTGGTCCCCGCGGCGAGCGTGATGGTGTCCGCCCCATCGGAAGCGTTGATCGTGTTGTAACTGCCGCTGGCGACGGTGATGGTGTCGCCCAACGTCGACGTGGTGAGCGAGCCCACGTTGACCAAGTCGTTGAACTTGGTGTTGGCGGTGTTCTTCACGGTCGCGTTGCCGCCGGTCAGGGTGGCGGTCAACGCCTCGGGGGTGCCGAGGGCATCGAACTTGAAGACATCCACGGACCCGTCCGTGCCGCCGGTGTATTTGTTGAAGTTGCTGAGCGTGGTGATGTTGAAGGTGTCCGCCCCGTCGCCGCCCAGAATGCGCACCTGGCCATTGCCCGCCGAAATATTGAAGGTGTCGGCGCCGCCATTGCCGAACACAATGACGTGACTGTCGGTGATGGAAAACGTGTTGGCGTTGTCGTCGCCGGCCATGCCGTAGCCGTAGTCCCCGGCCTGGAGACCCGAAAGTTTCAACACGGTGCCGCTTTCCGCGGTCTGGAAGTCCGTGGACGAAAACGACGACACGACCGCGTTGCTGAGCAGGAACTGGGAAACGTTGGAATAGTTGACCGTTCCCCAAACGCTCCCCGTGCCGTCATGGCTGGCGTAAACCGTGATGGTTCCCGACGTCGCCGTGCTGGCCTGTACCTGGAAATACACCACGTTCATGCCGTCCAGGGAAATCTGGTTCGTGCCGCCGGCATCGGTGACGGTGTAGGTGCCGCCGGACCCGCCGTGCAACGAGGCCCAGGGGAAATAGAAGTTGGTGTTGCCGCCGCCACCGGACAATGTTCCGCCGCCGTTCTTGGCGGTGATGGTTTCGGCGAACGTCACGTTTTGATAGTCCGTATCCTGCTCCACCGTCGTTCCGCTGGTCAACACGACGGGCGCCATCGGCACATAAAGCATGGTGTCGCCGAGGCTGTTCAGGTAGTCCTGGATAAACGCTTCCTGCTGATCGGCAATGATGTCGGCGAGCACGCCCGGCTGCATCAGGATATCGCCCGGATTGGTCGCCGGCCCTTGCGGCCCTTGCGGCCCCTGAGGGGCTTGAGGGCCTTGCGGGCCGGACGTGCCGGGCTGGAAGGCGGGGTCGACCACGCCGGTTTTGACGAACTGATCGAAGACCTGCTTTTGGATATTGGCGGCCGAATTGGCCAGTTGACTGAACTTCGCGATCTGCATGGCGTCGGCGGCGGCCTTGACGGCCTTGGCCTCGGCCATGGTGGCGGCCTTGGCGGCGGCGTCCGCGATGGCGGCTTTTTCGGCGGCCACGGCCATTTTCTGCGCCGCCACCTGGGCGTCGGTGGCGGCCTTGGCCTCCAGCGTCGCGGCCTTGGCGGCGGCCTCGGCGGCCTTGGCTTCCAATTCGGCGGCCTTGGCGGCGGCCTCGGGATTGTTTTCGGCCTCGGCCTTGGCGGCGGCGGCCTCAAGGGCCAGCGCCTCGGCTTCCGCCTGGGCGGCGTCGGCTTCGGCTTCGGCCTGCTCGGCCTCGGCCTGGGCGTCTTGGGCGCCCTCGGCCTCGTCGGCGGCATCCTTGGCGGCCTTTTCGGCCTCGGCCTTTTGCACCTGGGCCTGCTCCTTGGCCTGGTCGGCCTGCTGGGCCTTGACCTGGGCCTTGACCTCGGCGTTCTTCGCAACGGTCTTGGTCAGCACGGTGAGCGCCGAGCCGTAATCCTTTTGAATGTCCTGCGCCGACAGGAACGTCACCGGCGCGGGCGGCTGGAAGGCGCTGAAAACGGACGTGGTGGCGTTGGGCTGGCTCAGGACTTGCGATCCGGCCTGGTTGCTGACCACCAGTTCGCCCAGATTTCCGTCCACGTCGGGAATCAGGGTGATGCGGTCGCCGCCTTCATCGCCGACGCCGGACTTAATCAGACCCGTCGAGCCACGAATGCCGATGGTGGTGTGCGGCGTGTGCAGCGTCATGGCGTCGGGGGACGTCTTGGCGGTTTCACCGCTGACGAAGGAAAACACGCCCTTGACGATGGTGGCTTCCAGAACGCCCGCGCGGGTGTCGGGGTCGTAGACCATTTCGTCCATGACCATGCGCCCGTCGCCGTTCAGCGAAAACGTGGTGTCGTCGGCGAACACGATGCCGACCGTGCCGTCATGCCCGGTTTCGATCACGTCGCCGCGAAAAATCGGATCGCCCGCGCGCAACGTGACCTGTGTGCCGTCTGCGCGGGTCGCGGTGGCGGCGCCCTGCAATTCGGTGACCGAACCGATGGACTCGCCCGCCGCCGGGGCGGCCTGGGCGTATTGGCCGGGCGTCATGGGCCCCGCCAGCTTGGCGGCCAGTTGCGGAGAAATCAGCGCATCCCCGCCGATCAGCAGGGGCGGTTGCTGCAATGGGAAGAAATAGTCCGGAATGAGGACCTGACCGGCCTCGCCGGCGTCCAGCAAAAGATCGTATCCGTCGCGGACGAACTCGGCGGAGAGGAACTCGGAACCGCCCGGAATGACCAGCGGTTTGGTGAAATCCTCAACGGAAACCGTGCGCAAACCGCTCCCGGCGTCCGCGCCCAAGGTGTCGATAGCCGCAAAACCGTCCATGGGTCTTCTCCCCAGTCTCTAAGTCCACTTATGGAGTCCCTGCCGTTATTCTAGCAAACATCACCATCATTTTCGTAAAATCTTCGGCAATTGTCAGTGACGCTCGTCATAGGCGGATTGCGCCCGTCCCGGCGGCAACGCCAGCGACGCCGCCCACGCCGCCGCCACGAACGCCGCCGACGTCCACAGGCAGGCGCTCATCCCGCCCCACTGGTAGGCCCAGCCCGACAACACCGTCCCCGCCAGCCGTCCGGCCGCGTTGGCCATGTAATAGAACCCCACGTTGAGCGCCACGTGATCCGCGTGGGTGTAGGCCAGAATCAAATACGAATGGACCGCCGAATTGACGGCGAAGACGAAGCCGAACGCCGCCAACCCCGCCACCACGACCAAGCCGGGGTGATATTCGGCCGCCACGGCCCAGGCGATCGCCCCCGTCACACCCAGAAGCGCCAGGATCCACATCCGGCTGACGGCCCCGCCCGGGGCGTTGCGCCCCTTGCCCAGAACGCGGGGGGCGATGGCCTGAATGAAGCCGTACGCGATCACCCATCCGGCCATGTAGGCGCCGACTTCCGCGTGGCTCCAGCCCAGCTGCGCGGCCAGAAACAGCGGCAGCCCCACCACGAACCAGATGTCGCGCGATCCGAACAGGAAAAACCGCGCCGCCGACAGCACGTTGACGTCGCGGCTTTTGGACAGGATCTGGGTGAACTTGACCTTGACCTTGGCGCGCCCGATGTCGGTGGGCAACATCAGAACCGACAGCGCCAGCACCACCACGAGCCCCCCCGCCATGGCGAGCAGCGCGCCCCGGAAACCGAACGCGCCCAGCAGGACGCCGCCCAGGAAAAAGCCCACGCCCTTGAGCGCGTTCTTCGATCCCGTCAGCACGGCCACCCATTTGAACAGCGCGCCGTGCTGCTCGTCGGGCACCAGGGTCTTGACCGCGCTTTTGGAACTCATCTTGGTGAGATCCTTGGCGATGCCGCTGAGCGCCTGCGCCGCCATGACATAGGCCACCCCTGCCCATTCCACCCAACCGGGATCGAAATGCGCCAGGGCGCTCAGCGCCAGAACCTGCAACGCCAACCCCGAAAACAACGTCACCTTCAAACCCAGGCGCGACGCGATCCAACCGCCCACCAGATTCGTCACGACGCCGAAAAATTCGTAGAACAGGAACAGCAACGCGATGTCGAACGGGCTGAATCCCAGGTCGTGAAAGTGCAGCAGCACCAGCATGCGCAACGCGCCGTCGGTGAGCGTGAAGCCCCAATAGGCCCCGGTCACCAGGGCGTAGTCGCGGATGCCGATGGTCATGGGTCAGAGGCTTCTCGCCACCTTGGCGGCCAAGTCCACCATGCGGTTCACGTAGCCCCATTCGTTGTCGTACCACGCCAGCACCTTCAGCTGCGTGCCGTTCACCACCATTGTCGACGGCCCGTCGACGATGCTGGAGCGCGCGTCGTTGACGAAGTCGGTGGACACCAGCGGCCGGTCCTCATGGCCCAAAATGCCCTTGAGCTCGCCCTGGGCGGCCTCGCGGAACAGGGCGTTGACCTCGTCCGCCGTCACCGGGCGGGCGACCTCGAACACGCAGTCGGTGAGCGACGCGTTGAGCAACGGCACGCGTACCGCGTGGCCGTTGAGCTTTCCCTTCAGTTCCGGATAGATCATGGTGATCGCGGTGGCCGAACCGGTGGTGGTCGGAATCAAATTCATCAGGCCGGAACGCGCCCGGCGCAGGTCCTTGTGCGGATAGTCCACCACCACCTGGGTGTTGGTGACGTCGTGAATGGTGGTGATGACGCCGTGCTTGATGCCGATCTTTTCGTGCACGACCTTGACCACCGGCGCCAGACAGTTGGTGGTGCAACTGGCCGCCGTCAACAGATGATGACGATCGGGATCGTATTCGTGGTCGTTGACGCCGTACACGATGTTGAGCGCGCCGTCCTTGACCGGCGCGGCGACGATCACCTTTCGCACGCCGTGGTCGAAATAGCTTTGCAGCTGTTCGGGCCTACGGAACTTGCCGGTGCATTCCAGCACGATGTCGCAATCGGCCCAGTCGCCGTCGCCGATGTCCCGGATCGAGGTGTGCGCCAGCCGCCGCCCGTCGATCACCACCGTTTCGCCGTCGTGCGCGGCCTCGCGGTCCCATCGCCCGTGCACGGAATCGAACGTGACCAGATGCGCCGACCCGGCCGCATCCGTGTTCAGTTCATTGATGCGCAGCCATTCGAATTCCGGCCGGCCCCAGCCCGCGCGCAACGCCAGACGCCCCATGCGCCCGAACCCGTTGATGCCGATCTTGACGGTCATGTCTCACCCCTCGTTTTCATTCATGGACGGGTTGCCGTCCAATGTATAATTTGACATTTCAATAACTATTGAAATAATGTCCGAAGTCAAGGTGCATTTTATCCGGATTATGGTGACAAAACGGTGACGGACGGCGCGCTCACAACCTCCCAGGCCGTCGGCGCGCTTTCCGCGCTGGCCAATGAAATGCGGCTGGATATCTTCCGCGCCCTGGTGTCCGGGGGCGCGATGGCCGCGGGCGAATTGGCGGCGCGTCTCGGCGTGGGGCCATCCACGCTGTCCTTCCATCTCAAGGATTTGCGCCATGCCGGTTTGGTCACCAGCCGCAAGGACGGCCGCCGGGTGATCTACGCCATCGACTTCGATGCCTTCAACACCATGCTGGCGTTTTTGATCGACGAATGCTGCGGCGGACGGCCCGGCCTGTGTCTCGACGCTTTCAAGCCGGTCAAGACCTGCGCCTGAGCCCTGGCCTCGTTATTTTCGCCTTTGCCGGGCCGTCGGGACACGCTATCAATGGCCCATGCTGTCCTATCTTCACGCCTTCCACGCGGGCGGCCCGGCCGATGTGCATAAACACGCTGCGTTGGCGGCGCTGATCGCCCACATGACCGCCAAGGACAAGCCGCTCACCTACATGGAAACCCACGCGGGCTCGGCGCTGTACGACCTCGCCGCGCCCGAGGCGGTCAAGACCGGCGAGGCCGTCCAAGGCATCCTTAGACTCGAAGCCGGGCGCCGCCTGCCCGCCGGGCATCCCTATGCCCAGGCCCTGGCCGCCGTGCGGGCGAAACATGGCAAGACGGCGTATCCGGGCTCGCCGCTGCTGGCGCGGGCCCTGCTCCGCCCCGGCGACGTCATGCACCTGATGGAGCTGCATCCCCGCGAGTTCGAGGCCCTGCGCGCCCGCATGCGCGGCCCCAAGACCCACGTGCATCGGCGCGACGGGTTCGAGGGCGTCTTGGCCCTGTCGCCCCCCACTCCCCGGCGCGGCCTGGTGCTGGTCGATCCCAGCTTCGAGGTGAAATCCGAATACGACGACGCCGCCGCGTTCGTTGTCGAACTGCACCAGAAATGGCCCGAGGCCGTGATCGCGCTGTGGTATCCGTTGCTGCCGGCGGGCCTGCACCAGGGCATGTGCGAGGCCATCGAGGCCGCCGGCCTGCCCCGCCTGTCCCGGCGCGAGGCGGTGTTCAACGACCCCGCCGCGACGCGCGGCATGCACGGCGACGGGGTGCTGGTGGTCAACACGCCCTATGGCGTCGCGGATGCGTTGAAGGCCGCCCAGCGGCTTTGCTCATCCTTGCTCGGCTGATCCCGGCGGATCGTCCCGCTTGGGGATCGTGGTGGCGAAGGATTCCAAAATCTTGGACAGCTTCTTTTCCTTCACGGCCTTGGCGGCGTCGTTGACGCTCATCCATTTCCGCTTGCGCTTGGCCCGTTCCGGCCAGTCGTCCAGGGCGACGATGACTTCCATCGCGAACACCTTGACGCGCCGTAGCCCGCCGCCCTTCTTCACGTCCTTGACGTAACGATAGGCCCCCAAGGCTTGGCGCGCCGTCACGCCCTTCACCCCGGCTTCCTCGTAGGCTTCCTTGATCGCAGATTCGCGGGCCGTCAGACCCTCGTCGATGTGGCCCTTGGGAATGACCCACCGACCGGTGTCCAGCGACGTCACCAACAGGATTTCCAACCCTTTCTTCTTTTTGCGGTATGGAATCACGGCCGACTGCTCGACAAACGCCAACGCGGACGACGGTTTCTGCCGTGAGGTTTTCGCTTTGGGCATCCCCATGCCGATATCGATCCCTTTCATTGGTCTAGGCGCGGGTCTAGGCGCCAATCCGCGCCGCCGCCCTGGGACGGGCATGCCAGCTCAGACGATAAAGATCCGTGCGCCGGTCCAGGAAGTTTCGCACGCTCCCGGAATGGCGCATCTGCCTGAGCTTGCCCAGATCCAGATCCGCGATCAAGGTTGTTTCCGTGTTGGGCGTGGCTTCGGCCGCGACCGCGTCGTGGGGAAAGGCGAAGTCCGACGGCGTGAAGATCGCCGACTGGGAATACTGCACATCCATGTTTTCCACGCGCGGCAGGTTGCCGACGCTGCCGGTGATGACCACGTAGCATTCGTTTTCGATGGCGCGCGCCTGGGCGCACCGGCGCACCCGCAAGTACGCGTTCTTGGTATCGGTCCAGTACGGCACGAACAGGATGCTCATGCCCGATTCGGCCATCAGGCGGGGCAGTTCGGGAAACTCGACGTCGTAGCAGACCAACACGCCCACCTTGCCCACGTCGGTGTCGAAGACCTGGAGCCCGTCGCCGCCCTGGAACCCCCAGAACGCCTTTTCGTCGGGGGTGACGTGCAGCTTGTACTGGGCGTCGGTCGTGCCGTCGCGCCGGCACAGATACGACACGTTGCTGAGCGTGCCGTCCCGGTATTCCGGAATCGATCCGGCGATGATGTTGATGTTGTAGGACACCGCCAGTTTGGTCATGAAATCGCGCAAGGCGTCCGTGAACCCCGCAAGCTCCCGCATCGCTCCGGCCGGATCGGCCTGGTTGTAGCCCGCCAGCAGCGGTGCGTTGAACAGCTCCGGAAACAGCACGAAATCGGCCTTGTATCCCGCCACCGCGTCGACGAAGTATTCGACGTCGTTCATCAAATCCTCGATGCCCGTCACCGTGCGCATCTGCCATTGCACCGCGCCCACGCGCACCACCGTCTTTTCCGCGCCGATCAGCGGCACGTCGGGTTCCTCGCGGTCCAGGTTGATCCATTCCAGGATCACCGCGAAGCCGCGCGTCTCCACGTCCTTGGGGGCGTAGCCGCGCACGATGGACCGCACGTGGAAATCGTTGGCGAGTTGAAAGCTCAGAACCGGATCGCGGATTTCCTTGCGCTGCACCTGTTCGACGTAGGCGCGCGGCGTCAAGGCGTCGGCATGGGCGTCGTAGCCCGGAATGCGCCCGCCGATGATCATGGATTTCAGGTTGAGATTGCGGCACAGCTCCTTACGCGCGTCGTAGAGCCGCCGTCCCAGCCGCAGGTCGCGATAGCCCGGGTCGACGAACATGTCGACGCCGTATAGCGTGTCCCCCGCCGGATCGTGGGTGGTGAAGTATCCGTCCCCGGTGATCTGGTCGTAGGTGTGCTGGTCGCCGTAGCGCGCGTAATCAACGAGGATGCCGAACGCCGCCGCGACCACGCGCCCTCGGTCGGTGATGCAGAACTGGCCTTCGGGAAAGCGGCTGATCTGGGACTGGTATTGTTCGCGCGTCCAGGCCCCGTCGAGGCTGGGATACACGATGTCCATGATGCGCTTGATGCCGGGATAGTCCTTGCGCTTGAGCGGCCGCAATTTCAATTCGTGGCCGCTTTTGCGCTTCGCCTTTTTCTGCGGCGGTTTCTTGGCGTTCATGGATAACGATTAGGAATGCGTCATTTGCGCCAACAAGTCTTCGGCCTTTTGCCGTTGCCGGGCGACGACCTTCAGGGAGCGCTGCACGCTTGCGCGCTCGTCGGCGACGGAAAGCCGCCCGCGCAACTGGGCGTCCTTGGCGTCGAGCTTGGCGATCATGTTGCGGACGGCTTGGCGTTGCGACGCGTCGCGATCCAGGAAATGTTTGATCAGGTTCATCATTGCCACCTTGGGACTCCATTTCCCGATACCTTACCCACCGACGATGAACCTTGTGTGACGGCGCGCATGGAAAACGTTTGCGGTTTTCACAAAGCCTGAAACAATAATCCGATGGCTTGGAAGCATACGATCGCCGCCGTCCTGATGCTGGCGCTCGCCCCCGCGGCCGGGGCGGACAGCCCCGCCGTCGCGCCCGAGGCGGCCACCGGCCTCACGCCCAAGCCCCAGGTCACGGCCGAGCGCCACATGATCGCGGCGGCCCATCCGCTGGCGGCCGAGGCCGGGTTGGCGGCGCTGCGCGACGGGGGCTCGGCCACCGACGCCATGGTCGCCGCGCAGATGGTGTTGGGCCTGGTGGAGCCGCAAAGCAGCGGGCTCGGCGGCGGCGCGTTCCTGGTGCGCCACGACGGGGCGTTCGGAACCGTCGTCGCGCTGGACGGCCGCGAGACCGCGCCCATGGGGGTGACGGAAGATTGGTTCCTGGACGCGGGAGGTCGGCCGCTCACATTCTTCGACGCCGTGGTGGGCGGGCGCTCGGTCGCGACGCCCGGCACGGTTCGGCTGATGGCGGACGCGCACGCGCGCTGGGGCGTGTTGGCGTGGGACCGTGTGCTCCAGCCCGCCATCGATTTGGCGGAACGCGGGTTCGCCGTATCGCCGCGTCTTGCCCAACTGATCGACAAGGACCGCGAGCGCCTGTCCCGTCACGCGGCCACGCGGGCCTATTTCTTCCGCGAAGACGGGGAACCGCTGCAGGCGGGCGACACCCTCAAGAACCCGGCCTACGCCGACACGCTGCGCCAGCTCGCACGCTTCGGCCCGGATGCGTTCTACAACGGCCCCGTCGCGCGCGACATGGTGGCGGCGGTGCGGGGCGCGGACAATCCGGGGATGCTGGGCGTGGGGGACCTCGCGCCCTATCGGGTGGTGCGCCGTCACCCCGTGTGTGCGCCCTACCGCGCCTACACGGTCTGCGGCATGGGTCCGCCGTCGTCGGGCATGCTGACGGTGGGACAGATTTTGGGGATGCTTCAGCATTTCGATCTGGGCGATGGCCCGTCGCCGGACTCCGTGCACCTGATTGCCGAGGCCAGCCGTCTCGCCTTCGCCGACCGGGGGCTGTACATCGCGGACCCGGATTTTCACCCCGTGCCAACAGAGGGATTGCTGGACGCGGGCTACCTCAAGGCCCGCGCCGCCCTAATCGATCCGGCGCGCGCGGCCCCGGACGTCCAGTCCGGAACGCCGCCCGGCGCCGAGGCGCAGGGCCCCGACGACGCGTTGGAACTGCCGTCCACCAGCCACCTGTCCATCGTCGATCGTGACGGCAACGCCGTGGCGCTCACCACCACCATCGAAAACGGCTTCGGCTCGCGGGTGATGGTGCGGGGCTTCCTGCTCAACAACGAACTGACCGACTTCGCGTTCAGCCCCGAAGCGGACGGCAAGCCGGTCGCCAACCGGGTGGAGCCCGGCAAGCGCCCCAGATCCTCCATGGCCCCGACGCTGGTCTACGGCCCGGACGGAAAACTGGCCATCGTGCTGGGATCACCCGGCGGCGCGAACATCATCGGCTACGTCGCCAAGACCCTTATCGCCATGCTGGACTGGAACCTGGACGCCCAGGCCGCCGCCAGCCTGCCCCACTTCATTGCGCGCACCGACACGGTCAACCTCGAACCCGCCCCCGGCGCGGAAACCCTCGCCCAAGCCCTAGAAGCCAAGGGCCACACCGTCAAAACCCGCGACCTCAACAGCGGCCTGCACATCCTCGACCTCCGCACCGACAAAATCCACGGCGCGGCGGATCCCCGGCGCGAGGGGGTGGCGGTGGGGGATTGAGGGCGCCCCCTATCGAGATGCCATTTACCTGTTATCTTCTAATTGCACCAAAAATTACGACGCGGGTGCAGATTGAGTTGCAGG
>JADGBG010000171.1 GCA_015231605.1 Alphaproteobacteria bacterium
TTTGGCTCCGGTCTACGGGACCGTGCGCCGCCTGTCGCGCGAAATTCCCGAAACCACCGCGCTGATCGGCTTTGCCGGCGCGCCGTGGACGGTGGCGACCTACATGGTGGAAGGCCGCGGCAGCAAGGATTACGCCGAGGTTCGCTCCATCGCCTATGGCGATCTGGACTTTTTCCAGCGCTTGATCGACATTTTGGTGGAATCCACGGCGTCCTATCTGAACGCGCAGGTCCGCGCCGGCGCCGAATGTCTGCAGGTGTTCGACAGCTGGGCGGGCGTTCTGTCCGAACCGCAATTCCGCAAGTGGTGCATCGAACCCATGGCGCGCATCGTGGAGCGGGTCAAGGCCGAGCACCCGGACGTGCCGATCATCGGTTTTCCGCGCGGCGCGGGCCCGATGTACGAGGCCTATATCCGCGAAACCCACGTTGATGGCGTGGGATTGGACCACACGGTGCCGCTGGAATGGGCGCGCGATGTTTTGCAGCCGCTGGCGACCGTTCAGGGAACGCTGGATAATCTGCTGCTCGTTTCCGGCGGCGATCAGATGGAGACCGAGGTCAAACGCATTCTCGACACGCTGGGACATGGGCCGTTCATCTTCAATCTGGGCCACGGCATCGTTCCGCAGACCCCGCCGGAACACGTCGAGCGGCTATGCGCCCTGGTGCGGGGCGATGTTTGACCATGAAGAAACTGGCGATCGTGGCGTTCAACATGGGCGGTCCCGATGGACCGGACGCCGTCGAGCCGTTTCTGTTCAACCTGTTCTGGGATCCCGCCATCATCGGCGCGCCCACGCCGATCCGCTGGGTTCTGGCAAAACTGATTTCCAGACGCCGCGCGCCGGTGGCCCGGGAAATCTATGAACATCTGGGCGGCGGTTCGCCGCTCGTGGGACTGACGTGGAAACAGGTCCACGCCCTGGAAAGCGTTCTCGGCGAACGGCTGGCGGACGTCGCGATCCAGGGGTTCGTGTGCATGCGCTATTGGCATCCCATGAGCGCCGAGACCGTGCGCGCGGTCAAGGCCTACGGTCCCGACGAAATCGTTTTGCTGCCGCTGTATCCGCAATATTCGACCACCACCAGCGAAAGCTCGCTCAAGGATTGGGACCGCGCCGCCAAGGCCGCGGGGCTCGACGTTCCGACCCGGCGGATTTGCTGTTATCCCACCCATCCCGGTTTCGTCGAAGGCCAGGTTCGCCTGCTCACGGCCGCGCTGGAGGAAGCCCGTGCGTCCGGTGCGCCGGTGCGCGTGCTGTTTTCCGCCCATGGCCTGCCCAAGCGCATCGTGGACAAAAAGGGTGATCCCTATCCCTGGCAGGTGGAGCAGGGCGCCGCGGCCATCGCCGAACGCATGCAACAAACCGGCAACCGGCTCGACGACTGGCTGGTCAGCTATCAAAGCCGGGTCGGACCGTTGGAATGGATCGGACCCAGCACGGAAGACGAAATCGCGCGCGCCGGCCGCGACGGCAAGGCCCTGGTGGTGCTGCCCGTCGCGTTCGTGTCCGAACATTCCGAAACCCTGGTGGAGCTCGACATCGAATACAAGGCGTTGGCCCAAGACGCGGGGTGCAAGGCCTATGTCCGGGTTCCGGCGCTGGGCATCGAGGACGCGTTCATCGATGCGCTCGCCGACATGGTCGCCCAGGTCCGCGCCGGTGGATGCGACACCTCGGCCCAGGGTGGATGCGATCGCCTGTGCCCCGCGGACAAGCGGGGTTGCCCCCGCCATCAGTTGGGGTAATATCGGCGCATTGCTTTTGAAGGGTGCGAACTCATGCCGGAATCCTTGCTGCTTGACGTCGGTTCGACCGCATACCAGTGGGTCATGGCCTGGCACATCATCGCCGTGATATCCTGGATGGCGGGGCTTCTCTACCTGCCGCGTCTGTTCGTGTACCACTGCCAGTCGCAAATCGGATCGCACCAGTCCGAAACCTTCAAGATCATGGAACGCCGCCTGATGCGCGCGATCATGATCCCCGCCATGCTGATCAGCTGGGTTTTGGGGCTGTGGATGCTGTTCAGCATGGATGTCTGGACCGACGGTTGGGTGCACGCCAAGCTGACCGCCGCGGTTTTGCTGACCATTTCCCATTTCTTCATGATGAAATGGCGACGCGATTTCGCGCGCGACCAGAACCGCCATCCCGAACTTTATTTCCGGATCGCCAACGAAGTCCCCACCCTGTTGATGATCGCCATCGTGATCTTCGTCGTGGTCAAGCCGTTCTAGGCGGGTTCACGCGTCGGTCAACCGGTGAAATCGCTTTGACGCGCGCCTTTGGGTGCGGTATCTTGGCGTTTCTCCACCACGGGGCGCACTCCGCGTCCGTTTGAGCGCGTCCCGATCTCTTTCCCGGAACTCGCCTTTTCTCGACTTCCGCATAATCCCGACGCCGCCCCCTCCACAGATTGAAACGACACGGGTTCAGCCATGAATCTCAAGGAATTGAAACGCAAGTCCCCGGCCGATCTCCTGAAGCTCGCCGAAGAGTTGGAAATCGAGAACGCCGGTTCGCTGCGCAAGCAGGACATGATGTTCGCGATCCTCAAACAGTTCGCGGAACAAGGAACCTCCATCTACGGCGAGGGCGTGTTGGAGGTTCTGCAGGATGGTTTCGGCTTCCTGCGCAGCCCCGAAGCCAACTATCTGCCGGGTCCCGACGACATCTACGTTTCGCCCAGCCAAGTGCGCCGCTTCGGGCTGCGCACCGGCGACACGGTGGAAGGCGAGATCCGCGCGCCCAAGGACGGCGAACGCTATTTCGCGTTGCTCAAGGTCAACACCATCAATTTCGAGGACCCCGGCGCGGTGCGTCACCGCATCAACTTCGACAATCTCACGCCGCTCTATCCCGACGAGCGGCTGATGATGGAAATCGAGGATCCCGAAAGCAAGGATTACACCGGGCGGATCATGGATCTGATCACCCCCATCGGCAAGGGCCAGCGCGCGCTGATCGTCGCGCCGCCGCGTACCGGCAAGACGGTGATGCTGCAAAACATCGCGCATTCCCTGGCCGCCAACCATCCGGAAGCCTATCTGATCGTGCTGTTGATCGACGAACGCCCGGAAGAAGTGACCGACATGGCGCGATCGGTGAAGGGCGAAGTGATCAGCTCGACCTTCGACGAACCCGCCAGCCGTCACGTCCAGGTCGCGGAAATGGTGATCCAGAAGGCCAAACGCCTGGTGGAACACAAGCGCGACGTGATCATCCTGCTGGATTCCATCACCCGCCTGGCGCGCGCCTACAACACCGTGGTGCCGAGCTCCGGCAAGGTGCTGACCGGCGGCGTGGATGCCAACGCGCTGCAACGTCCCAAGCGCTTCTTCGGCGCGGCCCGCAACATCGAGGAAGGCGGGTCCATGACGATCATCGCCACCGCGCTGATCGACACCGGTTCGCGCATGGACGAAGTGATCTTCGAAGAGTTCAAGGGCACCGGCAACTCGGAAATCATCCTGGACCGCAAGGTGTCCGACAAGCGCATCTTCCCCGCGATCGACATCACCAAGTCCGGCACCCGCAAGGAAGAGCTGTTGGTGGATCGCGGCACCCTGTCGAAAATGTGGGTGCTGCGCCGCATCCTCATGCCCATGGGCGTGACCGACGCGATGGAGTTCCTGATGAGCAAGCTGCGCGAGACGAAGAACAACAACAACTTCTTCGACACCATGAATACCTGATCACGGCCGCAGCATCGCGAATGCGACCGCGAACCCAACCAATATCGACACGCCCGCGCCGCACCACGGCCGGGCGTGTTTCGGTTCGCCGCTCAGGTTTGCGCGGGCGAACGCGAAGGCCGACAGGGACAAACCCGCCGCCGCGATAAATCCATGCGTCGGCAGCTCGCCCCCCGGCCACATGCCGCCCCGGATCCAGGCGTACGTCGCCACCCCGGCCACGGCGAGATAGACCCAAGACGAAACCTTCATGACCGCGGTCATCCGGGGTCCTCCATGTCTTGCAATATGGCGTCCAGCGCTCTCTCGGAAACCTTGTGGCGGGCGTGGCTTTCGTCGATCAGCACGGAAAAGCGCGCCCGGGCGTCCAAGGTGCGCGCGGCGTCCCGCACCGGCTGTTCGTACAGTTTGCCGACGGCGTTGGCGAAACAGCACCGGTCATAGCGATTGAACACCTGCATCTGACCGCGCCCCGCGCCCACGGACGCCAGGACGAACATCTCGGGATA
>JADGBG010000172.1 GCA_015231605.1 Alphaproteobacteria bacterium
GGGTTCGCGTTTCTTGCGCGCCTGGGCGGTGGCGGACGTGGTTTCGAACGCGTCCTCGACGCCGAGCCCCAGGCCGGTTTGCCGCCCGCCCATCAGTTCCAGGTAGACGTCCGCCAGAAGCCGCGCGTCCAGCAACGCGCCGTGCAGTTCGCGGTTCGAATTGTCGATGCCGAAGCGTTTGCACAGCGCGTCCAGATTGGCCTGCGCGCCGGGAAATTTCTTGCGCGCGATCTGCACCGTGTCGACCGCGCGCGCCATCTCCAGCTTGGGACGCCCCGCCTTTTCCAACTCGGCGTTGAGGAAGCCCATGTCGAAGGCGGCGTTGTGGATCACCAGGGGCGCGTCGCCGACGAATTCCAGAAAATCGTCCACCACTTTGGCGAACACGGGATGGTCGCGCAGGAACGCTTCGGAAAGCCCATGCACGCGAAACGCTTCTTCCGGCATGTCGCGTTCGGGATTGATGTAGACGTGGAACACTTCGCCGGTGGCGATGTGGTTGACCATCTCGACGCAGCCGATTTCCACCACCCGGTGGCCGGATTTGGGGTTGAGACCCGTGGTTTCGGTGTCCAGGGCGATTTCGCGCATGCGTTCTTTCCTTCAGCGCCCCCAGGCGGGCGACCACACCCGGCCGCGCCGGGTTCGGGACAGTTTGACGA
Source organism: Alphaproteobacteria bacterium (assembly GCA_015231605.1). Classification (GTDB taxonomy): domain Bacteria; phylum Pseudomonadota; class Alphaproteobacteria; order Rhodospirillales; family Magnetovibrionaceae; genus JADGBG01. The sequence continues at coordinate 663 of JADGBG010000172.1, forward strand.
TGGCGGCGATGGCGCGCAAGCTTTCGCCGCGCGGACCGCCCGTGCTCACCACGAAATCGGCGGCGCGGCGTTTCACCGCGTCCGGAAGCTGGCGCGCCAGGATGGCGTCGAGCTTGGCCGCCGTCATGCCCGGCCGCCTGAGCACGCGTTGGCGCTGCAACCAGCCCGGGGCCGACATCACCACCACCGCGTCGACATCCGCGTGCGCGCCGGTTTCATAAAGGAGGGGTATGTCCAGAACCGCCAGCGCATGGCCTTCGCGGCGGCGTTCGGCCAAAAACCGGCGCTGGTCGGCGCGCACCCGGGGATGAAGGATGTGTTCCAACCGCGCCAGCAGTTCGTCGTTGGCGAACACGCACGCGCCCAGCGCCGCGCGATCGATGCCGCCGTCGTCCGCCATCACCCCGGCGAAGGCGTCCGCCACGGGGCGGACCGCCGCGCCGCCCGGCCCCAGCAGGCGGTGAACGCAGGCGTCGGCGTCATGTACCGGCACGCCCAGCTTGCGAAAGCACCGCGCCGCCCAGCTTTTGCCCATGCCGATGGAGCCGCTGAGCCCCAGCACGTAAAGTCCCCCGGCCATCAATCGCGTCCCGCCAGAACGTGGACGCGGAGTTCCTCGGTGACGTCGGGCAGTTTGCCAAACCACGCCTCGAACCCTGGGCGGGCCTGATGGAGCAGCATGCCCAACCCGTCCACCACCGGATTGCCGCGCGCCCGCGCGCGGGCCAACAGGTCGGTTTCCAGCGGCACGTAGACGATGTCGTTGACCAGGGCCGTCACCGGGAGCGCGGACAAATCCAATTCCAACGGGCGCTGGCCGTGCATGCCCAGCGTCGTGGTGTTGGCCAGCAACGCCGCGCCGTCGAGGTGATCCGCGCGCGCGTCCCAATCGCCCACGGTGATCGTCCCAGCGCCGATGCCGGACAGTTCCCCAGCCAGATGCTCGGCCCGTTCGCGGGTGCGGTTCAGCAACCGCACCTCCGGCGCGCCTGCGTCCAACAAGGCTGCGATCACCGCCCGCGCCGCGCCGCCCGCGCCCAGCACCACCGCCGGACCGGCGGCGGGATCAAACCCCGCGTACCCCGCGCGCAGGTTTTCCAGAAACCCGAAGCCGTCGGTGTTGAAGCCGTACAGTGAACCGTCCGGCCACACCACCACGGTGTTGACCGCGCCGATGCGTTTGGCCAGGGGATGGGCCTCGTCCACGGCCTTCAGCGCCGTTTCCTTGTGCGGCACGGTGACGTTGCAGCCCACGAAACCCTCCTGGCGCAGGGCGCGCAGCCGCCCGATGAAATCCTCGGGCGCGACGGGGATGCGCAGGTATTCTCCGCGAATGCGGTAGCGGTCCAGCCAAAAGCCGTGCACGCGCGGCGACAGGGAATGATCGACGGGCCAGCCCATCACGCCGGCGCGGATCAAGGGGATATCGCAAACATCGGTCATGGCGTCAGTATACCCCAATTTTCAAGACGGCAATGCGCCGTGCGCGCGCAGTGCGTTCAACAAATCGATCAGGCCCAGCACGGTGAAGAAATCCCCTTCCACCCGGTCGAACAGCTGCACGCCCAGGCCTTCGAGATGATACGCCCCGGCGCTGCCCGAAACGGCTTCGCCCGCGCGCTCCATGTAGTGGTCCAGGAAGGCGTCGGAAAACGCCCGCATGTGCAGGCGCGCGCGATCCGCATGATCCCAGACGATACGGTTTCCGCGCGCCAGACACACGGCGGAAATCAGCATGTGCGCGCGTCCGCGCAGACGTTCGAGCTGTGCGCGGGCGCGGTCCGGCGCGCCGGGCTTGCCGAGGATTTCGCCGTCCAGGTCCAACACCTGGTCCGCGCCGATCACCCAGGCGTCCGGACGGATCCTGGACACCGCCAGCGCCTTGGTCCGCGCCAGTTCCCGGGCGAGGCCCTCACCGTCGCCGGTCCAATCGCTTTTTATGGCGTCTTCATCCACGTCGGCGGGATGGCGGACGTACGGCACATGGGCGTCGTCCAAAACGCGCGCGCGCGCGGCGCTGGCGGAAGCGAGAACGACGGTGGGATTTGCAATGGCCATCATGCCTTAGGCCGAGGCGTCGAGCCGGTCCCGATAGGCGTTGAGAATCGTCGCGGCGGTTTCCTCGACCGATTTTTCGGTGACGTCGATCACCGGCCAGCCGTTTTGATCGCAGATCTTCTTGGCTTGATGCAGTTCATATTTGACCGCTTCCAGGTCCACGTAATCCGTGTCGTCGCCATGGCCCTGCATCTTGAGGCGTTGGCAGCGCACCTGGACCAGGCGCTTGGCGTCCTTGGTCAGACCGAACACCAGCGGACGCTTGGCCTGCAACAGTTCCTCGGGCGGATCCATGTCGGGGGCGATGGGCACGTTGGCGGCCTTGATGCCCCGGTTGGCCAGATAGATGCAGGTCGGCGTCTTCATGGTGCGCGACACGCCCACCAAAATGACGTCCGCTTCATCCAGATCCTGAAGCGACTGGCCGTCATCGTGGGACAGAACGAAATGCAGCGCGTCGATCTTGGTGAAATAGTCCGCGTCCATCACGTGCTGCACGCCAGGCCGCGCATCGCGTTCGGTGCCCAGGTAATTGCCGAGCTGGCCCAAAACCGGGTTGAGCAGGTCGATGCACGGCACCTTGAGAGCCTTGCACGCCATCACCAGCTTTTCCGTCAGGTCGTCGTCGACCAGGGTGAAGATCACGAACCCCGGCATTTCGCGGATTCCGGCGACGATTTCATCCACCATCTGGGCGCTGCGCACCATGGTCCAGCGTTTCTCCACCACCTCGGTGTCGGGAAACTGCGCCATGCAGGCGCGCACCACCACGTCCAGGGTTTCCCCCGTCGCGTCGGAAACTTTATGGATCACCATTGACGTCATTCGTGGATGTCCGATCCCATCACTGAGCGGTCGATACGCGCCGGGAAAAGATGTGGATAATTTCCGAGTTATTCAAGCCATTCCCCCCGGAGCTGGAAAACCGCTTTCTTTTTAACGGTCAAATCCCGCCTGTACAAGGTTCTCCACGCCGGCGGGATAAAGATTTATCGGCGCCGGCGGGCGGAACTTATCCCCCTTTTTCCCGGTATTGCGATCGGACCACGCGCCGCGGATCCCGTCGTCTTGGCGCTGGGATACACAAGATTCCCCCTGCGACGCGACCATCTGGGACCACGTGTGCATGAACGCCTGGATAACGACGGGATGGAGAACAATCCCCGTTATCCCCCGTACTACAACCACATCAACCCTTTTTATTTTTTAAATAATCTATTTGTAAGTCGGTCCCGGGTTCGGGATAATTCGGCCCATCGAGACTTTCAGGCAGGACAAAACGACGTGACCAAACGGTTTCTTCAGGCCCTCAAGGGCGAAACGCAGACCCCGCCGCCCATGTGGCTGATGCGCCAGGCGGGCCGCTACCTTCCCGAATACCGCAAGGTGCGCGCCACGGCGAAAAATTTTCTGGAGTTCTGTTACAGCCCCGATCTGGCGGTGGAGGTCACGTTGCAGCCGCTGCGCCGTTA
>JADGBG010000024.1 GCA_015231605.1 Alphaproteobacteria bacterium
CCGCCTTCTGCGGGCCGGTGAGGTTGCGGTAGTCGTCCTTTACGCGGGCCATGGCTTATTTATCCCTACTGATCGCCGGGCCATGGCCCGGTCGTCCTAAAGTTCGATCTTGCTCCAATGGCAATCCAAGCCCAATTCACCGGCCGTGTTGGCGATGGTGGCCAGACACGGTTGCTCTGCCTGTTCGGGAATCGCAACGGCGGTGCTGATCACGTACTGAGGGTTTTCCAAGCCGGGCACGCGTTCGGAATTCAGCCGCACGATGTTCGCGCCGAATTGTTCGAACACCTCGCACAGCCGCGCCATGAGGCCGGGGCTGTCGCCACCGGACATGGTGATGGTGTGCGTGATGGTTTCGGAAGCGGGATGCATGGTCGCCAAATCGAAACGAGAGACCTTGACCTCGGCGTCATGAATGTGAGGTATAGCTGCAAGTTCTGCTCGCAACTCATTCAAATCCATTCCTTCCGCGAATTCACAGATGGCGGTGAATTCCGCGCCGCCGCCCAGAACGGCGAAGGACGTGTCACCCAAGTCGGCCCCCAGGTCGAACAGTCGTCCGGTAATGGCGGACACCATGCCCACGCGATCGGGGCCGATGATGGAGACCAGCGACGTTGTTTTGCTCATGAACCGTTCCGTTGAAGCCGTTGGCGATTTTACGGTATTGTATACGCATGGCGTGGCGAAACAAACAGCTTTGCGTGAGGAACCGAATGTCAAAGGCGTGGATCCGGCTCTGTATGTTGGCGGCGTGTTTTCACGTCTTTCCGGCCACGGCCGAAGAGTTGACGCCGAAATTGGACGATTTGGTGAAGCATTTCGGCCAAGTCCTGTTCGGAGACGAGTACGGGGTGTCCGACAAAAGCGCGGTCGTGTCGAAATGGCGGGGCGAATCCGTGGGCATCGCGGTGCAGGGGCGGCAAACCAAGGAATTGGTGGATCTGGCCGCCAAGCACGTGCGCGGACTGACCCGTCTGACCGGCGTGCAATTCAAGACCGTGAAGCCCGGTCACGACGGGCCGAACATCGATCTGATTTTTCTCAAGCGGGCGGAAATGGCGGGATTGAGCAAGCAGTTGCCGCCGCGCGAAGCCAAATCCGTGCAGACGATGACGTCCGACCCCACCATGGTGTGCTTTTTTCTGTCCTGGCACAAACCCGAAGACACCATCGTCAAGGCGATGGTGGTCGTGAACGTGGAACGCGACGCGCAAGGCATCGACAGCTGCCTGTTGGAGGAACTGACCCAGGTGATGGGCTTGCCGAACGATGTCGACGCCTATTGGCCCACCCTGTTCAACAATCTGGATCGGTCGCAAAACTGGTCGCGTTGGGATGAGCTGTATTTGCGGACGCTCTATGACGATCGCCTGGCCCCCGGCATGCCCGCGGACAAGGCCCTGGAGCAGGCCCGCCTGATGTTCGCATCCGAACTGTCCAAACCGGCGCAATAGGCCTACAATCGATAGACGAGGACGCCGAATTTCGGCGTGACGGAACGGGGGGCGTATCATGGCCCATGACATCGTCATCGAACGCAAGGTCGTCGCCGCCGGCGAATATGTCTTCAAGCAAGGCTCGATGGGGCGGACCGCCTACATCGTCCAGACGGGCAGCGTCGATATCCTGCGCCGGGACGAAGAGGGCGAGGACCGTCTGCTCGCCAATGTCGGGCCGGGCAGCATTTTCGGCGAAATGGCCCTGATCGACGAGAGCCCGCGCATGGCTTCCGCCCGCGCCGGGGCCGGGGAGGGCGCGACCGTGATCGTGGTGACGGAACAGATGTTCCTCCACAAGCTTGAGACCTGCGACCCTTTCATCCGCAAGCTGATGCACATCATGGCGGAAACCATCCGCGACATGAGCAAGAAGCAGCAAAAAGGAACACCTTGATTTCGCCATAGTTGTCGGCCACATAGGATTTCGTCAGAATCCCCGCACGTCCCGAAAGACCGGTGTTCCGTCATGACCATGCCCGATCCCGTCAGCCCCGACGCCGAGCCGACCGACAGGCCCGCCACCGGCGGCGCCGACAAGAAATCCGGCCTTCTCGGCCGTCTCAGGGCCTATTTCATGGCGGGCGTGCTGATCACCGCGCCGATTTCCATCACCATTTACCTGGGCTGGCTGTTCATCACCTGGGTGGACGGCAAGGTGACGCCGCTCATCCCCGCCAAGTACAACCCCGAAACGTATCTTCCCTACGGCGTTCCGGGCCTGGGCGTGGTCCTGGTGGTGGGCGGCTTGATCCTCATCGGGGCGTTGACGGCGGGTTTCATGGGACGCTTCTTCCAGCGCCTGTGGGATCGCGTGATGGACAACGTGCCGGTCCTGCGCGGCATCTACAAATCCCTGAAGCAAATCCTGGAAACGGTGATGGCGCAGCAGTCCGCCGCGTTCCGCGAGGCCGTGCTGGTGGAATACCCGCGCCGGGGCATGTGGGTGATCGCCTTCATCACCGGCGAAACCCAGGGCGAGGTGCAGAACCTGACCGAGGAAAAGGTCATCAACCTGTTCATTCCCACCACGCCGAACCCGACCTCGGGCTTCCTGATCTTCGCGCCCAAGGACGACATCGTGCGCCTGTCCATGAGCGTCGAGGACGCGCTGAAGATGGTGATTTCCGGCGGCATCGTCACGCCGCCCGACCGCCGGCCCAAGGCGCTCAGGGACAAGCCCGTGCTGCATTCGACCGAACATGAAGGCGCGGACGAGCCTAACCCGAGCGCAAAAACTTGATCGCGCCATCCCGTTCGAACAGGTAGAGCAGCGTGCGCAGCGCCGCGCCGCGCGGCGTCTTCAGTTCGGGGTCCATTTCCAACACCATTTGCGCGTCGCGGGCGGCCATGGCCAGCAGATCCTGGTGCGCGTCCAGATCTACTAGGCGAAATTCCGGCAGGCCGCTTTGGCGGGTGCCCAGAAGTTCTCCGGCGCCGCGCAGCTTCAGGTCTTCCTCGGCGATGCGAAAGCCGTCCTCGGTCTCGCGCAGGATTTTCAGGCGCTTGCGCGCGATTTCGCCAAGCGGCGGTTGATAGACCAACAGACACGTCGATGCCCCCCGCCCACGCCCGATGCGCCCGCGCAATTGGTGCAATTGGGCTAAGCCGAAGCGTTCGGCGTGTTCGATCACCATCACCGTGGCTTCCGGCACGTCGACGCCGACCTCGATCACCGTGGTGGCGACCAGGACGTCCAGCTTTCCGGACTTGAAATCGGCCATCACCGCGTCCTTGTCCGCCCCCTTCATGCGTCCGTGCACCAGGCCGACGCGGTCGCCGAACAGGCCTTGCAGTTGGCGGAAGCGGTCTTCGGCCGCCGCCAGGTCGAGCTTTTCCGATTCCTCCACCAGCGGGCACACCCAATAGGCCCGCGCACCGCCGTCCAACTGGCGGGCGATGCCCTCGGCGATCGCGCCCAGCTTGTTCGCAGCCATCACGCGGGTGTCGACCGGTTGACGGCCGGCGGGCTTGTCGAGCAGGCGCGACACGTCCATGTCGCCGTAGGCGGTCAGCATCAGGGTGCGCGGAATGGGGGTCGCGGTCATCACCAGGACGTCCACGGCATGCCCCTTGGCCGCCAGTTCGAGGCGCTGGTGCACGCCGAAACGGTGCTGTTCGTCGATCACGGCCAGGCGCAAGTCCTGAAACGCCACCTCGTCTTGAAAGAGAGCATGGGTGCCGACCACGATCTTGACGGTTCCATCCTTGAGAGCGTCCAGAATCGCGGCGCGGGTCTTGCCCTTTTCCCGTCCGGTCAGGACCGCCACCTCCACCCCGGCGCTTTTCGCCAAGGGCTCGATGGTCTTGAGGTGCTGACGGGCGAGGATTTCGGTCGGCGCCATCAGCACCGCTTGGCCGTCGGCCTCGACCGCCGCCAGCATCGCCAGAAGCGCCACCACGGTCTTGCCGCTGCCGACGTCGCCCTGCAAAAGGCGCAACATCCGCAAATCGCTTTCCATATCGGCCGCGATTTCCCCCAGGGCCGTCTCCTGCGAGCCGGTAAGCGTAAAGGGCAGGGCGCGCAGCACCTTTTGACGAAGCGTCCCGTCGCCCTGGATGGGATGTCCCTTGGCCCGGCGCATGCCGCGCCGCACCAACGCCAGCGCCAATTGATTGGACAACAGCTCGTCATAGGCCAACCTCTGGCGCGCGGGGGCGTGCGGGTCCAGGTCATCGGCGCGTTCCGGGCCGTGGGCTTGGGCCAGGGCGGTGCGCCAGGACGGCCATGTGCGCCGCGCCATCAGCGACGCATCGTGCCATTCCGCCAATTCCGGCGCGTCCGCCAGGGCCGCCACGACGAGCTTGGACAAGACTTTCTGCGTCACGCCGTGGGTGAGGGGATAGACCGGCTCGACCCTGAGCACGGTTTCCAGTTCGGATTCCGGGACCATGTGGTCGGGGTGGGTCATTTGCAGTTCGTCGTTGTAGCGCTCGACCAGACCGGAAATCACGCGGACCTCCCCTTCGGGCAGGGTGCGGGTTAGATAGTCCGCGCGCGCGTGAAAGAACGTCAGCACCATCGTCCCCGTATCGTCCCCGCAGATCACGCGGTAGGGACGGTTTCGCGACGGCGGCGCGACGTGCTGGTGGATGCGGACGGTCAGGGTGGCGATACGTCCGGGCTGGGCCTCGGCCACGCGCGGACGGTAGCGCCGGTCCACCTGCCCGGACGGCAGAAGCCACAGCAAATCCGCCACGTGCTCCCCGGCCAACCTTTCCAGCGCGGGTTTCAGCCGAGGGCCGACGCCTTTCAGCGCCGACAGGGGCTTGAACAAGGGGTACAGGCTTTCCGGGCGCATGGCCGACCGCAATCCGTATGCTGACAATCCGTCTATTCCGTTTTATACAGTCCCAAACCCCAGTGACACCAGCACAACCGGACTCATGGACGCTCTGCGCAAACGATTGCTGTTCCGCTGCACCCATATGGGCATGAAGGAGAACGACGTCCTGTTCGGCGGCTTCGCCTTGGCCGAACTCGGCGGTCTGCCGGAACGGGATTTGCTCGACCTGGAATCGTTGCTGAAGGAGAACGACCAGGACCTGTTCCTTTGGGTGACGGGAAGGAAGGCTATCCCAGACGGCCTGAATACCCCGGTCATAAACCGAATAGCAAACTTTAACAAAGCATGACAACATATTGTATTGAATATGTATATATGGATCTGAGAAGGGGCGAGGAACGGGTTGACATGGATTCTGAGAAGCCCGCCCCGCAATGGGCAAAGAGACGGACTTCAATTCAAAACTTCTTGATTTTCGATACATAAATCGATCCAGAGAATCGATGTTGTTGCACTATCGCAATAATTAGAGAGATTATGGTTAACGGCGTCGGGTAGGCTAATGGGGACGATGAGCAACACGTTGAAAGCAGTGGGAAAGTCCCTGATCCAGGGGCAGCGGACCGTGTTGTCCGGCGTGCCGGGGGGAATGGACGCGCGGATTCTGTCGGAATTGGCGCGGGACGGCCGTGACGTTCTGTTCGTGGCGCGAGACGACGTTTCCGCCGCGCGCATGGACGAGGCCTTGGCTTTTTTCGCGCCCGAGATCGAACGGCTGGATTTTCCGGCCTGGGACTGCCTGCCGTATGACCGCGTCTCGCCCAACGCGGCCATTGTCAGCGCGCGCATCGACACGCTGACGCGCCTGATGTCGGTCAAGGATCGCCATGGCCGCATCGTGATCGCCACGGTCAGCGCCTTTTTGCAACGCATTCCGCCCCGTGACGCCTTCCGGGGCGCGACCCTGACCGTTCGGGCGGGCGACGTTCTGGCCCCCGCCAAGCTGGACGCCTTTCTGGTCGAACACGGCTACCACAACGCCCAGACGGTGATGGAACCCGGTGAATTCGCCAAGCGCGGCGGCTTGATCGACATTTTCCCGACCGGCGCGGACTTTCCGGTGCGGCTCGATTTCTTCGACGACGAAGTGGAAACGATCCGTCCTTTCGACCCGGCGTCCCAGCGCACCACGGGGGAGGCGGCCGAATTGACGCTCAAGCCGGTCAGCGAAATCCCGTTGATGGAGGACGCCATCATCCGGTTCCGCACCGGCTATCGCGCGTTGTTCGGCGCGGTGACCAAGGCCGATCCGCTTTACGAAGCGATTTCCGAGGGACGGCGCCATATCGGGATGGAGCATTGGCTGCCGCTGTTCTACGACGGGCGGCTGGAAACCCTGGTGGACTACATGCCGGACGCGGTGACGGTCCTCGACCACCAAAGCGATGAAGCCGTGGAGGCCCGGCTCGACCTCGTTGCCGAATATTACGCCGCGCGCAAAGCCATGATGGACGGGGCCAAGGGGGCCCAGTCCTCGGACGCGCCGCCTTACAAGCCGGTGCCGCCCGAACGGCTGCATCTGCAAAAAGGCGAATGGGAACGGATCCTGAACGCCAGGCCGAGCGCCCGGTTGGACCCGTTCGACGTGCCGCCGGGGGACGGAATCGTTAACATGGGCGGCCGGCCCGGCAGGGATTTTTCGGACGCCCGCGTCAATCCGGCGCTGAACGTGTTCGAGGTTCTGGGCGCACACGTCAATGATCTGGAAAATCAGGGAAAACGCGTCGTTCTGGGGGCGTTCACACAGGGCACGCGCGACCGTTTGATCACCGTGATGGAAGAACACGGCTTGGGGCCGTTCCGGGCCGTGGAGCACTGGCAAGACGCCCTGCAAACGCCCAAGGGCCATGTCACGGTGGCGGTTCTGGGGCTGGAAAGGGGCTTCGTCGCCGATGATCTTTGCGTCATTTCCGAGCAGGATGTGTTGGGCGAACGCCTGTCCCGGCCCGGCAAGCGCAAGGTCGGCGCGAAGAATTTCATCGCCGACGCCTCTACGCTGAGCGAAGGCGACTTGGTGGTCCATGTCGAGCATGGCATCGCCAAATACGAGGGGCTGGTCACCCTCGACGTCGGCGGTGCGGCGCACGACTGCCTGAAACTGGTCTATGCCGGGGACGACAAGCTGTTCCTGCCGGTGGAAAACATCGACGTCATCACGCGCTACGGATCCGAGGACGCGGGCGCGCAATTGGACAAGCTGGGCGGCGCGGCGTGGCAGGCGCGGCGCGCTGGGCTGAAACAACGCCTCAAGGACATGGCGGAACAGTTGATCAAGATCGCCGCCGGACGCGCGTTGCGACAAGCGGATAGCATGGCCGTGGATATCGGCGCGCTGGACGAATTCGCATCGCGCTTCCCCTATGACGAGACCGAGGATCAGGGCCGCGCCATCACGGATGTGTTGGACGATCTGGCGTCCGGCCGGCCAACCGACCGGCTGGTGTGCGGTGACGTGGGATTCGGCAAGACCGAGGTGGCGTTGCGCGCCGCATTCGTCGCGGCCTTGAGCGGCCGGCAGGTGGCGTTGGTGGTGCCGACCACGTTGCTGGCGCGCCAGCACCATCGCAACTTCCTGGCTCGCTTCCAGGGCTTCCCGGTGCGCATCGCGCATCTGTCGCGCCTGGTGCCCGCCAAGGACGCCGCCACCGCCAAGGAGGACTTGAAGACCGGCGCCGTCGACATCGTCATCGGCACCCATGCGCTTTTGTCGAAAGACATCGGTTTCAAGGACTTAGGTCTTCTCATAGTAGACGAGGAACAGCATTTCGGGGTCAAGCACAAGGAACGTTTGAAGGCGCTCAAGACCGATGTGCACGTGCTGACGCTGACCGCGACGCCGATACCGCGCACCCTGCAACTGGCCTTGAGCGGGGTGCGGGAGATGAGCCTCATCGCCACGCCGCCGGTGGACCGTCTGGCGGTGCGCACCTTCGTGCTGCCATTCGATCCGGTGGTGGTTCGCGAAGCCATCCTGCGCGAACGCTTCCGGGGCGGACAGACCTTCTACGTCTGTCCGCGGATTCAGGACCAGGCTTATTTATCCAAACAACTCAAGGAATTGGTTCCCGAAGTAAAATTGGCCGTGGTCAACGGCCAAATGCCGGCGACCGATCTGGAAACGGTGATTTCCGACTTCTACGACGGCAAGTACGACGTCCTGTTGTCCACCAACATCATCGAAAGCGGGTTGGATCTGCCCAGCGTCAACACCATCTTGATCCACCGCGCCGACATGTTCGGCCTGGCGCAGCTGTATCAATTGCGCGGTCGGGTGGGGCGCTCGAAGACGCGGGCCTACGCGTATCTCACCTTGCCACCGGGAAAGACGCTGACCCCCGCGGCATCGAAACGATTGGCGGTGATGCAGACCCTCGACACGCTCGGCGCGGGGTTCCAATTGGCCTCCCACGACCTCGACATCCGGGGCGCGGGCAACCTTTTGGGCGAGGAACAATCCGGCCATATCCGCGAAGTCGGCGTGGAGCTTTACCAGCACATGCTGGAAGAGGCGGTGGCCGAGGCGAGGGTTCTCGCGGACGGCGCCAAAGCGTCCGATGCGGGTGCGGAAGAAGAGTTTTCACCGCAGGTTTCCATTGGTGTGCCCGTATTGATTCCAGAAAGTTATGTGACAGACCTAAATCTTCGCATGGAGTTGTACCGCCGTGTCGCCAGGCTTTTGGACGACGCCGATCAGGAAGCCTTCGCCGCCGAAATGATCGACCGTTTCGGGCGTCTGCCGGGAGAGGTGGAGAACCTGCTCGACACGGTCCGGATCAAGCGCCTGTGCCGCCGCGCGCACATCGAAAAGATCGACAGCGGACCGAAAGGGGCGGTGGTTTCGTTTCGCAACGATACATTCCCCAACCCGCTTGGCCTCGTGAAGTACATCGCCGATCAGGTCGGCACGGTCAAGGTTCGCCCCGACCAGAAGCTGGTGATTAAGCGCGCCTGGGACCAAACCGACGCGCGGCTCAAGGGTGTGCGGCAATTGGTTCAAACGCTTGCGTCTATCGCGGAGAGCGACTGACGAAATCGGGTTCACGCGGCCAGACTGGCGGCGGCGTCAAGCATGCGCGTGAGAATGGCCGGGGGTTGCGCACCCTGGAGCGCCAATTCCCCGTCGAACAGGAAGCAGGGTACGCCGTTGACCCCCAGGCGATGCGCCCGCGTGTTTTCCTTGTACACCCATTCCGTATCCGTTTCACTGTCCAGAAACGCGTCCAGCGGACCTCCGTCGAGGCCCGATTCCCGGCCGATTTCGCTCAGAATATCGATGGAGCCGATATCACGGCCATCCTGGAAATAGGCGCGGAACAGGGTGTCGACCACCGCGCCGTCCCGGCCGAAATCTTCCGCATAATGCACCAGGCGGTGCGCGCCAACGGTCGAGGGGGTTTGAACGATCCGATGGAAGGAAAAGGGGATTTCTTCGCTTGCGCCCATCAATTCCAGGGCCCCCAGGAGCCTGCGCACGCGGGTTTGCGAGCCGAACTTGTGCAACAGGTAGGCTTCGCGTTCCATACCCCCGGCGGGCATGTCGGGGTTCAGCATGAACGGCCGCCACGTGATGGTGGCCTGGATGGCGGGGCGCAGTTCCAAGGCGCGCTCCAAGCGGCGCTTGCCCAGAAAGCACCACGGACAAATCGGGTCGAAGAAAACCTTGATGTTCATGCCGTCATAGTTTCATGACTTGGCCTTCCCGTCGAGTGGCGGGTAGTGTGGAGCCATGAGTTTACCCATCGCCATACCGCTCAATGCCCATGTCGACCGGAACGCCGTCCGGGACCGGCGTGGCGAATTCCGCGCCGTTCTGGACCTCGTGAACCGGACGCGCGGCCATGCCTTGCCGGATTTTCGGGAAACGCCGGCCATTCTCAAGGATTTCGGTGACGAGATCGCGTTGCCGACGGCCATCGACGTCGCCGGGCCGCTGAACGGGCTGCGCATCGTCATCGCGGCGGGGTACCTGACCGAATGCATTGCGTTTCTCGCCGATTGCCTGACCGACGCCGAAGTCCATTTGCGCGGTTTGGGGGCGGACGTGGTCCATGCGCCGCTCGCCGGGCGGGCGGACTGCGCGGCCAACGCCATCCGCATGCGCGATCACCTGATGGGGCTGCCCCGGGACGGGCGCAAGGTTTTGGTCATCGCCATGTCCAAGGGCGCCGCGGACACCCTGGAAACCCTGGCGCGCCATCCCGAAACCCACGCGCGCGTGGACGGCGTGGCGGCGCTGGTCGGCTGCGTGTGGGGCTCGCCGCTGGCCTATTGCGCGCCCAACTGGCTGAAAACGATTGAAAAGTATCTACCCATGCCGGGCTGTGCGCGCCATGGCGGTCGGGCGGTGGACAGCCTTTCGCCCCACACCCGGGCGCGCTTCATGGCGGATCATCCCATGCCGGAAGATGTGTGCTTCTACACGCTCGCCGCCGCAGTCTCGGAACGGGATGTGTCGGCGGCGATCCGTCCGGCCTGGCGCGCCCTCGCGGCCATCGATCCGCTCACGGACGGACAAATGCTGCTGCGTGACCAGATTCTGCCGCAAAGCGACGTTTTGGGGGTGCTTGACTGCGACCACATCGCCGCCGCCATGCCCTTCAACCGGGGGCAGGGGCGGTTGGCGCGGTTGGTCTGCGCGCGGCTTCTCGACCGGAACGCCTTTCCCCGGGAAATCGTGATGGAAGCCCTGGCGCGCTTCGTCTTCGCAGATCTAATACCGGGGGCTGGACAGGAAAAGCCCGGAGGATCAGACTGATAAGATGAACGTTTGAAGAGGAGACGCGGTCATGACCGAACGCGATACGCTCTCGTTCCGTGACGACCTCGGACCGCTCAAGGTCATTCAGGTCCACGTTCCCAAGCACGGTGTCGAAGGCATACTGGTGGTCGACAACGTCGCCGCCGGGCCCAGCATCGGCGGGCTGCGCATGGCCCCGGACGTCACCGCGCGCGAATGCTTCCGCCTGGCCCGCGCCATGACGCTGAAAAACGCGGCCGCAGGCCTCAGCCACGGCGGCGGCAAGTCGGTCTTGGTGGGCGATCCCGCCATGCCGCGCGCCGCAAAGGAAGCCATGATCCGCGCTTTCGCCCACGCCTTGAAGGGGGAAGAGCACTACATCTTCGGTCCCGACATGGGCACCGACGAGCACTGCATGGCCTGGATCAAGGATGAAATCGGCCGCGCCGCCGGGCTGCCGCGCGAGCTGGGCGGCATTCCCCTGGACGAATTGGGGGCCACGGGCTACGGCCTAGCCGCCGCCGCCGACGTCGCCATCGCCCATTGCGATTTCACCCTGGACGGCGCGCGCCTGGCGGTGCAGGGCTTCGGCTCCGTGGGGCTGCACGCCGCGCGGTTTTTGGCGGAAAAAGGCGTCAAACTGGTCGCCGCCGCCGACAGCCGTGGAACGGTTTACAACCCGGACGGACTCGACGTTGACGCGCTGGTGGCGCACAAACGGTCAGGCGGACGCGTCGCGGATTTCGCTGGCGGACAAGCCCTGGATCGCGACGCCGTCAACGCGGTGGACTGCGACATCTGGATACCGGCCGCGCGGCCGGACGTCGTCACCATGGAAAACATGAAGAATTTCAAGGCGAAATTGGTTTTGCAAGGCGCCAACATCCCGATCCAGCCGGAAGCCGAGGCGGCGCTGGACCGGCGGGGCGTGGTGATCGTCCCGGATTTCATCGCCAATGCGGGCGGGGTGATCTGCGCGGCCATGGAATACCACGGCGCGTCAGAAGTCGCGGCCTTCTCCGCCATTGCCGAGAAGATCGCCCGCAACACCCGCGAAGTCTTGGAGCGCGCGCGGACCGACGGCGTCACCAGCCGCGAAGCCGCCGTCGCTCTGGCCGTGGACCGGGTCCGGGCGGCCATGGACACACGCGCCAACGGAATTTTCTGATTCCGTCGCCCGGAAGGGTGTAAAATGATCGGAATCCCAGGGGCAGAACGCCCGGCGGAAACGGAGGTGAGCCATGTATCGCATCCGCTTTCACGGCCGTGGCGGTCAAGGCATGAAAACCGCCAGCCGCATTTTGGGGGCCGCCTTCTTCCTCGAGGGCTTCGAGGTCCAGGACGCGCCCCGTTATGGCGCGGAACGCCGGGGCGCGCCGATTTTCGCGTTCGTGCGCGCTGACCGCTCCCCGATCCTGGAACGCGGCGTCATACCCAATCCCGATCTGGTGATGGTGGCCGACGACACCTTGGTGGGCATGCCCCAGGCCGGAGTGTTGCAGGGACTGAACGCCCATGCCGTTCTGGCCATCCATTCCACCACGCCCGCCGGGGAATGGCGCCAACGCCTCAACACCGATGCCCGGATCGTGATCCTGCCGCCGCTGTTCGATCTGCTGGACGCCGCCCAGCGGGTGCGCGTCAGCGCCGTGATCGCCGGGGCGGCGGCGTGCCTGACGGGACGCGTGGGCCGCGACACCCTGTCCCAGGCGGTGCGCACGGAACTGGCGGACCTGACCAACACAGTCATCAAGGATAACATCAATAAAGCCCTTCAAGCCTATGATGAAATGAACGAATTCAAGGGTATTGCCGAGCCCCAGCCACGGACGGACACGCCCCTGCCGACCGGTTGGATCACCTTGGGACTCGACCCCGCCACCTTGGCGGCGCCGGCCATTCACGCCGCCGCCAACAGCGTCCAGGTAAGGACCGGATTGTGGCGGACGCTTCGTCCCGTGTTCGACTACAGCCACTGTAACCGGTGCAACTGGGTATGCGGGTCGTTTTGTCCGGACGGGGTGGTGAGCGCGGACGAGAACGGCTGGCCGCGGATCGACTACGACCATTGCAAGGGCTGCATGGTGTGCGTCGCGCAATGCCCCAAGCACGCCATTCAGGGCATGCCCGAGGGGTGGGCGGCTCAACAAACGATGCCGACGCCACCCAGCCCGGACCGGAAGGAGGCCGCACCATGACCCAGCGCACGCTGATCACCGGCAACGGGGCCGCAGCGTGGGGCGCGCGTTTGGCCGGCGCGGAATACATGCCGGTGTTCCCCATCACGCCCCAGACCGAAATCATCGAGACCCTGGGCGATTGGATCGGCAAGGGCGAAATGGGCGGGCGCATGGTGACGTTGGAAAGCGAACATTCCATGATCACGGCCGCGGGCGCCGGTGCGGCCACGGGCGTGCGGGTGTTCACGGCGACCTCGAGCCAGGGCCTGCTTTATGGCATGGAGATGCTCTACACCGTGGCCGGATGGCGGGTTCCACTGGTTTTGGTAAACGTTTCCAGAGGGTTGAGCGCTCCGATCACGCTAGAGCCCGACCATAACGACATCCTGGCCGCACGGGACAGCGGATGTCTGCAAATTCACGCGGCCACCTGCCAGGAAGTGGTGGACGCCATCCTGATCGCCTACCGCGTCGCCGAGGATGCGCGCGTGAGACTCCCGGCCATCGTCAACCTGGACGGCTTCTATCTGTCGTTCACCCGCGAACCGGTATGGTTGCCGGACGCGTCCAAGGTGGCGCAGTTTCTGCCCGACATGGACCCCGACGAGTTCGCGTTCCGCGCCGACAAGCCGGTGAGCGCCGCCGTGGCCGTGCTGGGCGGTGGCCCATATTCCTATTTCCGTTATCAAACCCACCTGGCGGCCCTGGGCGCGGTCGAAGTGTTCGAAGAGGCGTGCGTCGAATACGATCGTGTTTTCGGGCGATCCTACGCCCCCGTCATGGCGCATCGCCTGGACGACGCGGAGATCGTTTTCGTGATGATGGGCAGCTTCGCCACCAAGGCCATGGACGCGGTCGACCGCCTGCGCGCCCAGGGCGTCAAGGCCGGGCTGGCGCGTCCGCTGTTGCTGCGACCCTGGCCGCAGGACGCCATCCGCAAGGCGCTCACGGGGCGCAAGGCCGTCGTCGTGGTGGATCAGAACCTCTCCATGGGGTTCGGCGGCGTGCTGCGTGGCGAGGTGGCTTCGGCGCTCTACGGCCAAGCGGACGCCCCGGGCGCTCTTTTGGGCTACGTCGGTGGGCTCGGCGGACGGGACATCACCTTCGCCGAATTCGCGGAGATGGCGCGTGAGGCCGAAACTGCCGCCGCGGGCGGCGAAGCCCCGCCGACGCGGTTGCTCTACACCCAGGCCGAACTGCGCGAAGTGCGCAACCTGCAAACCCTGGCGCACGCCCAAGGGCTCACGCCGGGCGGGGAGGGTCGATCATGAGCCCAAAAAGCCAATTCTCCGGCATGAAGGACCTGCCCAAAACCCATCTCTTGGCCCCCGGAAGCGCCATGTGCGCGGGTTGCGGCGGGCTGGAAGCGGTGCGGGAAATCTACGACGTTCTCGGTGGCAAGACCGTGTTCGTCAATGCCGCCGGGTGCATGACCCTGATGTCCGTCTATCCCTACACGCCGTTCCGGGGGTCGTGGCTGTATACCGCCATGGCGTCCGCGCCGGCGGGGGCGCAGGGCATTCGCGACGCGCTCGACATCCTCAAATCGCACGATCGCATCGGCGAGGACGAGGACTTGGACGTGGTGGTGCTGACGGGAGACGGCTCGGCCTACGGCATGGGGTTGTCGTCCACGTCCGGGGCCATCGATCGGGACCTCGATTTCCTCTACGTCATTTACGACAACGAGGGTTACGGCAACACCGGACAACAAACCTCGGCCGCCACGCCGCATGGTGCGCGCACGGCCACGGCGACGAGTGGGATCGGCGTCGCGGGACGCAAGAAGGATCTTTTTTCGATTCTCGCGGCGCATGAGCCCGCCTATGTCGCCACCGTGATCGGGGCGGAGCCCCTGGACCTCGCCCGCAAGGTCGAGCGCGCCAAGACCATGAGCGGTCCCCGCTTTCTGATCGCGCTGTCGCCATGCCCGACGGGATGGGGTTTCGACCCACAACTTTCCGTCGAAATCGGTAAGTTGGCTGTCAAGAGCGGAGCGTGGCCGCTCAAGGAATATGTCGATGGGCGCCTGGTTCACAACCGCGTGCCCAAGCCGCTTGTTCCGGTAGAGGAATATTTGAAGCGTCAAGGCCGGTTCCGTCATCTGTTCGAGCCCCGCAAGGATGAGTTCACCCTGATGGACATCCAGGCTCAAATCGACGCCTATTGGGCGGGGGTAATGGATCATGATGGCGCGTGAACCCGACCGCAGCTACCATCATAGGGGCGGTGACGTACCCTTGGCCTGGTCGACAATTCCTCGATACTTCAAATCGATCGCTCGGCATTACATGGACCGCGACGCGATCGTCAGCCGCCATCAAGGTGTGCGTCTGACGTATGGCGATTTCGATCTGCTAGTAGATCGTTTGGGGTTGGGTCTCCTGGCGCTCGGCTTTCGAAAGGGGGATAGGATCGGGGTTTGGGCCACGGATTGCGTGGAATGGCTGGTGGTGCAGATGGCCACGGCGCGGCTGGGGGTGATCCTGGTGAACATCAATCCGGCATACCGCCCGCGTGAGGTGGACTACGCGCTCAGGACATCGGGCGTGCGGGGCATGATCATCATGCCGAGCTTCAAATCCAGCAACTATGTGGAGATGTTGGGGCAAGTGGTGCCCATCGAGGGGCTGGACGTCGTGGTGGTGTTCGACCCGCTCGATCCGGACGCGGACAGTCCGCGCGCGGACTGGCTGTCCTGGAAATCAATCTTGTACGCCGGCGCGAACAGAGACGTCTCGGAGTTGGACGCCATTACAGACCGGCTGGACCCGGACGACGCCATCAACATCCAATACACGTCCGGCACAACCGGATTTCCCAAGGCCGTGGCGTTGTCGCATTTCAACATCCTCAACAACGCCCTGTTCGCGGCCCGCGCCATGGA
The DNA here is from genome assembly GCA_015231605.1 of Alphaproteobacteria bacterium. Lineage (GTDB taxonomy): Bacteria > Pseudomonadota > Alphaproteobacteria > Rhodospirillales > Magnetovibrionaceae > JADGBG01. Next base: position 15,651 of record JADGBG010000024.1, read on the forward strand.
TTTCGGCCCGGACGACCGTCTGTGCGTGCCCGTGCCGTTCTACCACTGCTTCGGTATGGTGTTGGCGAATCTGCTGTGCCTGTCGGTCGGGGCTGCAATCGTGATCCCGGCGGAACATTTCGACGCGCAAGCGGTGCTGACGGCCATCCACGAGGAACGCTGCACGGCGGTGCATGGCGTGCCCACCATGTTCATCGCCGAATTGGAGCACCCGCGTTTCGCCAAGTTCGACCTGACCAGCCTTCGCACCGGCATCATGGCCGGCGCGCCGTGCCCCGAAACGCTGATGAAGCGGGTCATGACGCAAATGCACTGCCGGGAAATCCTCATCGGATACGGACAGACCGAGGCGTCACCGTTGACGCACCTCACCGATGCCGACGACGGCATGGAGCTGCGCACGCAAACCGTTGGCCGAAACCTGCCGCATCAAGAGGTCAAGATCGTGGACACGGCCACGGGGCGGACCGTGCCGCTCGGCCAGGTGGGCGAGGTCTGCTTTCGCGGCTATCACGTGATGCGCGGCTATTGGAACAATCCGGACGCCACGGACAAGGCCATCGACGCCAACGGCTGGCTGCATTCCGGGGACCTGGGGACCATGGACGGAAACGGCTACGTGCGCATCACGGGCCGGGCCAAGGATATGATCATCCGGGGCGGCGAAAACATCTATCCGGCGGAAATCGAGGAATGGCTGTTCCAGCATCCCGCCATCGCCCAGGCCGCCGTGTTCGGCGTTCCCGACGCCCGTCTGGGCGAGGAGGTCGCCGCCTGGATCCAACTGCACGACGGCGCGCACTTGGACGAAGAGGGCGTGCGCAGCCATTGCCGGGAGGGACTCGCGCACTTCAAGACGCCCAGACACGTGAAGTTCGTCACCGAATTTCCGATGACCGTCACGGGCAAGCTGCAAAAATTCCGGATGCGCGAGATGGCGGCCCGGGAACTGGGACTGACGGAAGCCTAAATCGCCTATTTGTTCAGGGAATTGTCACCCGAATGACAGGCCTCGCAGGTCCGGCGGAGATGCTGGACGCCTTCGGCGACGCCGGCGTTGTTGCCGGTCGCGACCCAGTTTTCCGTGATTCCCACAAGATCCTTGGCGGCCTGCCAGTTGGCTTCGCTCAGTTTGACGAATTCTTCACGGGTGGACCAAGGCCATTTGTCCATGTCCACGGCGCGTTCGGGTTTGCTCATTTCCTTGCCGACCACGTAGTTCAGCATGTCCGCCGTGGAGAGAATGTCCATGGAATGGCGCACGGCGTTCGACGTGTACACGCCGCCTTCGGCCAGAACGTATTCGATGGCCTGGATCTGCAGTTCGAAGGTGTCGCCCAAAATCCTGACATAGGCGAGGACATTGTCGTCTTCGGCGAAAGCGGCCTGAGGCGCAAGCGAGGACGCGCATGCCATGGCAAGGATGAATGTCTTGAATTTCATAGGCGAAGCTCCGCGGGAACCATGGGGTGCCGGACGGGTCGTCGTGGAACCAAGAACGCCACAACGGAACGCGCCGACGTGATGGAAACAATTTATCTTTTCTCATGGCGTTGTGGAAGCCCCGAATTCGGGCGGGGCGTTAGGCCCTTGTGTGCGTGCGGAGAGTGGGTTACAGAGAAAAAGATTTCCCGGACGGTCCTGACCTTTCGCGATCCTGGATGACGACGGTCGAAATCGCGGCGGGAGAGGTGGCAGAGTGGTCGAATGCGGCGGTCTTGAAAACCGTTGAGCCTTTGCGGGCTCCGTGGGTTCGAATCCCACCCTCTCCGCCATTGTCCATAATAAAGCCTCGATGTTGCCCCGGATCGGCCATGCGCGCTCAACCCTTATCCAAGATTCCCTTCACGACCTTAAGCATTTCAGGCACATCGAAGGGTTTCGTCAAGTAACTGGTGAAACCTGCGGCCAATCCTTTTTCTATGTCCCTGGGCATGGCGGCGGCGCTGATGGCGACCACGGGCAGGTCTCGGGTCTTCGCATCCTGGCGCAGAAGGCCCAAGGCTTCGATGCCGCTCATGCCCGGCAGGTTGATGTCCATCAACACCAGATTGGGTGGATCCTGCTGGATCAGGGCGATCCCCAATTCGGCGGTGTGCGCCACCTGCAATTCAACGCCGGGAATATGACTCAGGATGGATTGCATCAGCATCACGTTGGCGGGGTTGTCCTCGATGTAGATCACGCGGCCGGACATGCCCACGTCCTCGACCCCGAAGCCTTTGGCTTTCGAGGCCGGTTCCTGGGCGGTTTGCTCGCGGCGCTTGGACAGCGGCATTTCCACCCAAAAGCTCGTGCCCTCGCCATATGTGCTTTCGAAGCCGATGCGTCCCCCCATGGCCTCGACCAACCGCTTGGAGATGGTCAGCCCGATGCCGGTGCCTTGGATTTCCGTCTCCTCGGCCCCCAGACGGGCAAAAGGCTGGAATATTTTACTTTGCTTCTCCAGGGGGATGCCCGGACCGCTGTCGTTCACGGCGACGCGCAGCATGCCGTTGGCGGCCGTCGAAAAGTCGACGCGGACGGTTCCGTTTCGACGGTTGTATTTGACGGCGTTGGACAGAAGGTTGAGCAAGACCTGCTTCAGACGGATATGATCAGCGCGGACGAAGTAGCCCATGGTGTCCATGCAGTCGTAGGCGACGTTGCGATCCTTGGCGATGGAGAGGGTCAGCGGCTTCAGCTCATCCATCAAGGCCCGCATGTCGATGTCGTCGATGGCAAGGTGAAGCTTGCCGGCTTCCACCTTGGCCAGGTCCAGGACGTCGTTGATCAATTCCAACAGGTGGTCGCCGCCACTGGTGATTTGGCGCACGGCGTCCAACTGGTTTTCCGTCAAAGGTTCGTTGGGCGTGTATTCCAGCAATTGCGCGAAGCCCAATATGGCGTTGAGCGGCGTGCGCAGCTCGTGGCTCATGGACGCGAGAAATTCGGATTTCGCCAGATTGGCCTTATCCGCCGCCGCCCTGGCGCGCAGAAGGTCGTCGAATTCCCGTTCGGTGTCGGTGATGTCCTCGACGGTGCCGCAATAGCCTTCGATGTTCCAGGTGTCGCGGTCGTAGAAGGGCAGGCCGCTGAGCAGAAACAGATGGACCGCGCCGTCGCGGCCCATCATGCGGAATTTCAGTTCACGGTGCGGCTTGGTGAGATCCGGATCCGCTGGCTCGCCGTCCTGCCCGATGAAGGTTCCGAATTCCTTGAACGTCTTGCCGTACAGTTCCATGGGGATGATGCCGAGGATCTCGGTCAGTCGCTCGGACGCATAGGTGAGCCGTCCCTCCGCGTCGGCTTCCCAGACCCATTCGGAAATCAGGCGGGTGATGTCTTCCAAGCGTGACAAGCCCTTGGACGCGCGCTGTTCCGGGGTGCCGGTGACGGATGGCCAATTGCGGCGTTTACGAGCATGCGGCGAAGCGTCAGTCATTGGGCCAATACCTGTCCACGGAGCCAAGGTCGGAATTCCCCGCCGCCCATTGCAGCACGGCCTGACTGGCCTTGGCCGCGTCGAGCTTGCGGTAGGCGAGGGTCATGTTCGATTGCATGTGCGCCGACGGTTGCGCGCGTTTGGGCGCGACCTTGCGCGTGTTGGCGAAAATGATCGCGAATTCCTGGTCCGAAACGCCGGCGGCCTTACAGCCGAGCGCCAAAGCCTTTCCGGCCTCGTCCAGGACAATGCGCTTCGCCATCATGTTGGGTATCCCAAGAAGTTCCGCGAACATGCTGATGAACAACGGAATTTCGCCACGCGCCAGGGTTTGGACCATAACTCTGGGGGTCACCATGCCGACATGGCGCATTTCCTTGATCAGGTGCTTGGCGCCGTCAACGGGGGCGGCGGTCTGAGCGGTGTGGATTTCGTCCTGCGCCGCCTGTTCCAGAAGGATGTTTACGGTGGCCTCGTCCATTTCGTAGCGGTCCACGATGAAATCGCGCAACGCCGACGAAACCCACATGAACATTTTCTGCGCCAGTTCCTCTTTCAACTCCTTGCGGTGCAGCAAGGGTTCTTGGAACGTGTCCACGCGTTTGGACTGATCCACCAGATATTCGATGGCCGCTTCCGATATGCGGGCGTTTTCGTTGCGCAGAAGGCTTTCGATCACATCTTCGCTGCCGGCCTCGATCAGGGCATCGGACACGTCTTCGGTGATGTCGTCGCGCAACGTGATCGCCAGATGATATTCCTCCGTCCTCAGGCGGATGATTTCGATCAGGTCGGTGTCGCGCAGGACGTTGCTTTTGGTCAGGATGGGGTAGGCGACCTCGATTTCGTCGCGGGCGAGCTCATTGATGAGTTCGAGGGGGGCGTCAGGCTGCGTCGCCAAGTTGGCGCTGAGGCGCTTGCGCACGGTGATCTCGACTTCATGGATCAGCTTTTCGATGATGTTGAACATCAGCCGCTTTTCGCGGTCGCTCAGCACCTCCGAGCGGTTTTCGAAAAGATCTTCGATCACCGTCGCCAACTCGTTACGGCTTTGGGGTGACGCGTCCTTCGCCAGGGACAGCAATTTTTCCTGTTGCACCGTTTCCATCATGCGCGAAGGCGTCCCTCAAATGGCAACTGAACACGTCCTTAGACTGGCCTTTTGCGACTATAGTTCATAACCTGGAAGATACGGACAAAATTGTAAACTTTTCGCACTCATGTGGGTACGACGAATTGTCTTCACTTCTCCCGTCTTTCTTCTGTATAAAGTTCCCAGCATGCGTTAACCCGTGCGGGGCGGTCGCCAGAACCGCGCCCACGTCACGAAAGCGTAAGGCGGCCCCAAGACGCATAGAGATGATTGCCACCTTGTCACCCAACGGGCGACGCATAGAGATTTCCAAATGCTGCAACAAAAACCCATTGTTTTGGTCATCGACGACAGCGCCACCATCCGCAAGCTGGTCGGCGACATCCTGACGAAAAACAATTTTCAGGCCGTGGTCGCCGAATCCGTCGAATTCGCGCTGGAAAATTTCAGCACCATGAACGTCCGGGTCGTCGTGACCGATCTCATCATGCCCGGGATCGGCGGCCTGGCGGGGATCTCGTTCCTGCGCAGCCATTGGCAGGACGTCGGCATCGTCGCCATGTCCGCCGGCAGCAAGATGATGGGGCCGCGCGAATTGCTGAAAGCCGCGCGCGAGGTGGGCGCGCACCGCATCTTGCAAAAACCGTTCTCCGACGCCTCGTTGCTGGAAAGCGTCAACAGTCTTTTGGATATGGGCTATGGCGATTCGGACCGTCGTGAGCGCGTCCTCGTGATCGAGGACAGCAACACGGTGCGAACCATTTTGTGCCGTTACCTCCAGGACGGCGGCTTCCAGGTGGAGCAGGCCTCGAACATGGAGCAGGCCTTGGAATCATCCCTGGTTCTGGCCGTCGATCTGATCATCACGGACATTTTCATGCCGGGCCAGGGCGGCATCCAGGGCATCATGACCATCAAGGAAAACTGGCCGCACATTCCGATTCTGGCCGTGTCCGGGGGCGTCAGCGGGTCGGGCGGCGAGGATCAGTCCTCGGACAAGGCGCTTCAGGCGGCGTTGAAGATCGGCGCCAGCTCCGTTCTCAAAAAACCCTTCACCCAAGAAGCGTTCCTGAAAAAAGTCAACGGCATGCTGGGCAACTGACGGGGCAATCGGGTGAACCCGGTCGCCCCGGGACAACTGACGGCATTCAGCCGTTCAGGGGGACGATTTCCGCCTCCGCATCGACGGCATTGCCGTCGCGATCGAACACCGCGCATCCGTCGGGCACGCCCATCATGATTTGGTCGCGCATTTCGGCCAGAACCCCCTGAGCCTGGGTGTCGTCGGGAAGGCTGTTGTCCCCATTGCGGGCCAAACCGACGACCACCATGTTCCATTGCGGATTGTGCGCGTCGGCGCTCTGGCGAATGGCGTCGAACGTCATGCCGTGCTGGGCGGGTTGATGCGCGTCGAACAGGACCTGCACCGCCAAGGTTTCCTCGCCCCCAGGCGCGCCAGGCATGTCCACAGCTCCGACCCGTACGAACACGTACAGCATCCTGTATTGCGTGGCGGACATCACGCACTGCTGGGCGAGGTCCTCGAAATTGCCGGCTTTCATCATGGTCATACATCCGTATTGAAAGACTTTCATGGGCATATAGTCGCGAAAGCCGCGAAAGTCCACACGCGGGAATTTAATGGCGAAACCAGCGGGAAATTGGCTAAAGTGTCGTCATGACGCAAGACGACAGCGCGAATGGGCCAGCGCGCCCCGATCACGAACTCGCCGACCGCCTGTTGAGCGGTTACGAGGAGCCGGCGATCCTGTTCGATCCCGAAGCGGGTCGCATCGTCGCCAACCGTCAGGCCGAACGGCAATATTTCCTGCAAAACCACGCCTTGATGGACAAATTGGCCGATCTCGCGGGCAGCGCCGTGGGCGGCGGCAAGGTGGTGACCGCCAATGTCACCACGCCGTTGCGCGGCAAACAGTCCATTTATCAGATTACGCTGGTTCCCCATGTCCTTGGCGAGCAGGTGTTGTTCCTGTTTCGCGACCAGACCATAGACGTCAACCTGCGCGATGCGCTGATCGAATCCCGCCAGCGGTTCAAGGATCTGGTCGAGGTTTCCAGCGATTTTTCCTGGGAAACCGACGCCAACGGGCGGTTCGTATTCGTCTCGCGGGCCGGCGCCCTGGGGTTTTCAGCGGATGACATGGTGGGCCGCGCGGCCATCGATTTCGTCGTCAGCGCGGAAGAATACGACCCCATTCCCTTCGCCGCCCGCAAGTCGGTACAAGACATTGAAATCTGGATGCACCGCGCCGACGGGGCCTTGTCCTGCGTGATCCTTTCCGCCATTCCCTTCGTGGACGAGAAGAGCGACTATCTCGGCGCGCGCGGCGTGTGCCGGGACGTGACCCACGAACGCGAACGCGCGACGGCCCTGGCCCAGGCCCATCAGCGCGAACAGGTGCTGGGATACATCGTCAACACCATCCGCGATGAAATCGACCCGACCAACATGCTGGGCGCGGCGGCCGCGGCGTCCGCCCGGGCGCTGGGGGCCGACGCCAGCCAGATTTTGCGCCGGAAACCGCAAAAAGACGTTTCCGCCATGGCGCAATACGACATATCGGCCCATTACGGAGATCTGGACGCCGGGCCTCTTCCGACCGACGCCTTGAAATTCGACGACGGCAGTCCCTGGCAGCACGATTTCGAGGTCGGCGACTGGCGGATCCTGGCCGCGCCCTGCATCCACGCGGGGAAGGTCAATGGCGTTCTTGCGCTGTGGAAGCATCAGGATTGGTCGGACGACGACCGGCTTTTGGTCAACGACATTTCCAACCAATTGGGCATCGCCATCGAACAGATCGCCAACCATGAAAGCATCGTGCGCATATCCCGCACCGACCCGATGACCGGACTGCTCAATCGGCGCGCCTTCTATGAAGAGGAATTGCCCCGGCGTTTCAAACGCTTGGAGCACGACAGCGGAACCGGCGCTTTGTTCTATGTGGACATGGACAATTTCAAGCTGGTCAACGACGTACACGGCCACCAAAAGGGGGACGAGGCGATCTTGGCGCTGAGCGATCTGCTACACGATTTCGTTCGTCCCGGCGACGTGATCGCGCGCTTGGGAGGCGACGAATTCGCGCTGTGGCTGGATGGCATGGACGAGACGGCGGCCGTCACCCGGTCCCGCAAGCTTTTGGACATGGCGAAGAGCCTACGCAAGTTTTCCGGAAGCCCACAAGCGCCGCTGGGCATTTCCATCGGCATCGCCATCTACCAACCGGGAATGGGCGAGGATTTGCCCAGCCTCATGGGGCGCGCGGACAACGCCATGTATGAAGTGAAACAGAATTCCAAGGGGGACTTCTGCCTGGCCCCGTCCTATGGCGCGGCGCCCTGACCGGCGGGGAGGGGCGTATGTTCTCAAGCCTGCTGGACAGTTTCCGTGGCAAGCCCATCGATTACGAGGAAGCCAAGCGTCAGGCCCGCCACAAGGATGTCAAGGTCCGCCTGAAGCTGGCCAAGCGCCACGACGTGATGCCGGAAATTCTGTATTTTCTGGCCGAAGATCCGGCCCCCGAGGTGCGCCGCGCCATCGCCAACAACCCCTCGACCCCTCATCAGGCGCATCAACTGCTGTTGCGCGACAACGATGACGGCGTCCGGTTCAACCTTGCGGGCAAGATCGCCAGTCTGGTTCCGGAACTGGGGGTGGAGGAACTGGCCGCCGTGCGCGAGGCGGCCCATGAGGTGCTCATGGCCCTGGCCCGCGATCAGGCCACGCGGGTTCGGCGGATTCTTTCCGAGACCTTGCGCGATATCGCCGACGCGCCGCCGGACCTGATCAACAAGTTGGCGCGCGACGTCGAGCTTGTGGTGTGCGCCCCTGTCCTGGAATTCAGCCCGGTGCTGACCGACCAGGATCTGCTCGACATCATCAATTCCTCGCCGGTGAAGGGGGCGTTGAGCGCGGTATCGCGGCGCAAGGCCGTGTCCGAGCCGGTTTCCGACGCCATCACCGACGCCGGCGACCCGGACGCCATCGGCGATCTTTTGGCCAACCCGACCGCGCAAATCCGCGAAGACACCCTGGATCGCATCATCGAGGATTCCCGCGACCGCGACGCATGGCACGACGCGCTCGCCAACCGGCCGCGCTTGTCGCGCCGCGCCGTCCTGAAACTGGCGGAATTCGTCGCCGAACACCTGGTCCTGGCCCTGTCCGGACGCAGGGATTTGGATCCGGGCGTCGTGGAAGCCGTGCACGAGGAATTCTCGCGGCGCATGGAAGCGGCCGAGCGCACCCGCGCCAAACACGAAGGCGGACCACCCGAGGAACGGGTCCAGCGCCTGTTTGCGCAAAACCGATTGAACGATCAATCCGTGCGCGAAGCGGCGCAAAGCGGCGATCGGAGCTTCGTGGTCGCGGCCCTGGCCTTGTTGTCTCATTCCCCGAAAGCCGCCGTCAACACCGTCGTCGTCGATCTGGCCACGCCCAAGGGGGTGCTGGCGCTGTGCTGGAAAGCCGGGCTGGATGTCGAAACGGCGGTGATCGTGCAAAAGCGCATCGCCCGCATTCCGCCCCGCGAGGTGCTGGGCAGCGCGCGGGGAACCTATCCGCTCAGCGTCGATGAGATGGAATGGCAGCTGGATTTCGTGATGCGGTGATCACGCTTCGCTGATCCGGGCGTTCAACTCATCCTGGTCGAGGGATTGCATCAGCGGCTTGTACGCCATGTCTTGCACCAGGATGTGGTCTTGCAGCCAGCTTTTGAGAAAATCCGAGACCTCGGTTTCCAGTGTCGCGGTGGGGCACTGCATGAATCGGCGGCGCACGTCGATGACCTTTTCGACCAGATCCGCGTGCACGCCCTGGTGGGATTCCAGACCGGGAAACCCGGCGATTCGCATCGCCTTTTCCTCGCGTTTGAAATGGAAATCGGTGTAGTTCAGCAGACCGGTGAAGATGCCATCGATCACGAACACGCCTTCATCGTCCTCGATGGCCTGGATGAAATCGTTGAGAGCTTTGATGAGGATCTTGTGATCCTTGTCCAAGAGGTCGTTGCCGACGCTCATGTCATCGCTCCATTCGATGATGTTGGTCATGGGTCACTCTTTTTCCATGGGACGTGTGATGGTCACATGGATTTCTAGGGGATCGGGTGACAAAAATCAATTCAATGGACGTTTCCCGTCAATATTTTGTATGACTGACCAATGCCCAAAACGCTGATCATCGATAACGACACGGAATTGGAAGACCTTATCCGCAACGCCGATGCGGGTGCGCATGCGTTCGCGTTTGCGCGCAACCGCGACGAAGCTCTGAAAACCATGTCCGAGCTAGAGGACATCGACATCGCCATCGTCACCATCGACGAAGCCGAGATCGGCGGCCTGGATATTTTCCGCCAGCTCAAGGGCAAGAGGTTGCGCGTACCGCGCATCGCGCTCACGGGGACGCGGGACCTTGCCGCCATCCGCCGCGCGATGAACGCGGGGGCCGCGGACTTTCTCACCAAGCCCGTGGCCTTGGACGATCTTCTGGCGACCTTGGACAAGGTTTATGCCGATTGCGAGGTACGCCGCGAAGCCTGGCGCAACGAAGCCCAACTCGCGGCCATCCGCCGGGAAATGGACTTGGCGGGAACCATCCAGAAACGCATTCTGCCCGACAGCTTCCCCCGCGACGGCGCGTTGGATGTCTTCGCCCAAACCACCCCGGCACGGGAAATGGGCGGGGATTTCTATGATTTCTTCGACCTTGCTGACGGATCCATCGCGGTGGTGGTGGCGGACGTGTCGGGGAAGGGGGTTCCCGCGGCCTTTTACATGGCGGTGGTCCGCACCCTGTTTCGCGCCACCGCGCCGTCCGCCGCCGGTCCGGCCGCCTGCCTGGACGAGGTCAACCGCTTGCTGATCGGTCACGACATCCCGGGCATGTTCGTCACCGCCTTTTACGGCATCTTGAACACGAACGATTGGACCATGACCTTCGCCAACGCGGGGCATCAGCCGCCGATCCTGATTTCCGGCGACGGCACGGCGCGCCCCGTGGAAGGGGGCGGGGGGGTCGTTCTGGGCTTCGACCACGGCGTCCCCTACAGCCAGGATCGCATCGCCTTGGAACGGGGCGACGCGCTGTTCATCTATACGGACGGCCTGACGGAAGCCTTCGACATGGACCGCAACCAGTTTTCCGAGGAGCGTTTGATGGACTGCCTCATGGAAAACCATTCCATGTCGGCTCACGCGCTGACCAACAACGTGTTCGCATTCGTCAACGCCCACACCCAGGGCGCCCCTCAATCCGACGACATCACCAGCTTCGTGATCAAACGGTTCCATTGACCGTTGCGCTGCCGTATTTCGTCATCAAGTCTTTGTTTTGTGAAGTCAATTTTAGGCGTGGTGGATTGAAGGCCAAACCTCGGCCTTTGCGCTCCGCCCCATTCGGTTTTGGTTCCGAACCTCACGATTTCGCCCGTGCATCGGTTTGCGGCATCCTTCGAAATTCGTGTCGACGCCGGAATGCCCCACTTGGACAAATGGTTGGCGTTCGTATCCAACGTCGTCCCGGTCGTTCTTTTCGAACGGGATTTTCGTCGCTCCTGGTCGAACGGTCCAGCCCAAATCATTGATCAACCGTGACGCCTTTTTTTGCGCCGCGCACACACATACTGCAATGGCAGTCAATTTCGGCGGCATTCGATTAAATATTTAGCGAACGTTAATTTTCCAGTAATGCCAGTTTGTTAGAGTTCACGCCATACGACAGAACACCCAATCGTCACGCGTTGATTTTTTTTCATAGTGTTCCGAAATCGGACGCGTCATTAACGGATAAGTCACCACTCTACTAGTAGAGTTCGGCATCATTCACCAGCAAGGAACGTCGAAAATGGCGAGCGCGCAGGCACAAAAGAAATGGCGGGACAAGAACCGGTTCGTGAAGACCCAACTGAACGTCATGGCGCGAAAAGTCACCCACGACGGGCTGGTTGAAGTCTCGGATGGATTCGGTTTGACCGGCAAGGCCGAGGCCGTGGCGTTTTGCGCCTATGTGGCGCGCGCCATGTTGCAAAAGTCCAAGCGGGACACCACGACGTATCTGTACCTGGAAGCCTTGAAATCCGGATTCAAGCGCGATCGCGACGTGTTTGCGCCGAAAGCCTATCCGGTGAACGAGGAATAGCCTTGTCGAATCGCGCGTCATCGCGAATGATGGCGGAATGGATGGATTGACGTACCAGGTCGAAAGCCTTTTGCGGGACGTTGCGGACACCGAGGTCCTGTCCCGATTTGGCCGTTTGGCGCCGGGGGACGTTCGGCAGAAGGGCAGCGCCAAGGATCTCGTCACCGTTGCCGATCTGGAGGCGGAAAACCGCATCCGCGAGGGTCTCTTGCGCCTGGCGCCCGAAAGCCAGGTGGTCGGCGAGGAAGCCGTCTACAAATCCCCAAAAGTGCTGGAAACCCTGTCCGCCGAATGCCCCGTTTGGGTTGTCGACCCCATCGACGGCACGCGCAACTTTGCGGAAGGACGGCCGTGTTTCGCCATGATGTGCGCGCTCATCGAGGGGGGCGAAACCCAGGCCGGGTGGATTCTGGACCCCGTCAACGGCCTATGCGTGACCGCTCGGCGTGGCGAGGGCGCGTACATGGATGGGCGCAGGCTCGAATTTTCCCGTCCGGACGACATCCTGGACATGACGGGTTCGCTGGGCGACGGCATGCGCAAACGCTTGACGGAACGGCGGGACGGCGGGGATGAAGACATCCCCCCCAACATGGTCCGCTATCATTGCTGTGGTCGCGAATATATGGATCTGGCTCTGGGCAAGATCCACTTCGCGCTTTATGGCGGCCGTCTTATGCCGTGGGATCATGCCGCCGGCACGTTGATCGTCGAGGAAGCGCGCGGCTACGCCCGGATGACCGGCGATAAAAGCTTTTACACGCCCACGCGCCATCATCTGGGCGACCACATCCTGATCGCGCCGGATGCCGAGGCGTTCTCGGCGCTTGACGCCATCCTGTTCCCCGATTTGTGAGGCACGAGGCCATGAAAGCCGCGTTCATCGGATTGGGGGTGATGGGCTATCCGATGGCGGGACATTTGGCCCGTGCGGGGCACGAGGTCCACGTCCACAACCGCACCCGGACAAAGGCCGAACGCTGGACCGCCGAATTCGGCGGTCAGGCGCATGATCGGCCGGGAACGGCCGCGGAAGACGCCGACCTGGTGTTCGCCTGCGTCGGCGATGACGACGACGTGCGCGCCGTGACCTTGGGCGAGGGCGGGGCGTTCGCCGCCATGAAACCGGGGGCGGTGTTCGTCGATCACACCACCGCGTCCGCCGATGTGGCGCGCGAACTGGACGGCGCGGCTCGGGAAAGGGGGATCCGGTTTCTCAACGCGCCGGTGTCGGGCGGCCAGCAAGGCGCGCAGAACGGCCAACTGACCATCATGTGCGGCGGCGGCCAGGACGCCTTCGACGCGGCCATGCCGGCCATGCACTGTTACGCCCGCGCGGTCACGCTCATGGGGGCCAGCGGGGCGGGGCAACTGACCAAGATGGTCAACCAGATCTGCATCGCGGGATTGCTCGAAGGCCTGGCCGAAGGGCTCGATTTCGCCCGGCGCGCGGGGCTGGACGCGCACCGCGTGCTGGACGTCATCTCCAAGGGCGCGGCCCAGTCCTGGCAGATGGACAACCGGGGCCGATCCATGGTCCGGGATGAATTCGACTTCGGCTTCGCCGTCGATTGGATGCGCAAGGACCTCGGCATCGCCAGGGCCGAAGCCCGCCGGAACGGCGCGGACCTGCCGGTGGCGGCCCTTGTCGACGATTTCTACAAGGACGTCCAGGCCATGGGCGGCGGTCGGTGGGACACGTCAAGCCTGATCCGCAGGCTTCGCCACAAGCCGTGACGTCTTATTCAATGATGAAAATGGCGCGGGGCTGGCCCTGCATGATGGTGCTGATGTTCCACACCAGCCACTTATAGCGCGGATCGCGGGGATCCTTCTTTTCCTCGTGTGCGTTGTGGCTTTTGATCGGCATGTCGGTCTTGACGCGGATCTGACCGTTCGTGTCCAGCCCCATGTTCTTCAGGCGCTGGCGGTTGTCCTTGGTCAGGGACTTGCCCTCCATCACGATGTAGCCGGAATTCTCCACATATTTCAGATGGAAGATCAGTTCGTTGCGGCGCACGAAGGTGACGGTCTTGACGTCCAACAGATCGCCGCTGCGTTCCCAGTTCACCTTGAAATGGCCTTCGCGGTAATACTTGAAGTCCTTGGTGCTGGTTTCGCGGCGGAAATCACGTTCGATGATGGCGGCTTTTTCTTTTTCTTCCGCGGGCGACACGGTCTTGTCGATGACCAGACCCTTGTAGAGCCCCACGTCGACCATGTAGCCGTCGAATTTCAGGGAATAATAACCTTGCCGATCCAGTTCGATTTCCGCGTCGAACCGCGCGGGCATGTAGCACGACGCCAGCACGGCGCCCGCGACGCACAACGCGGCGAAGCGCGCCGTTAGGGATTGCCGGTATCGGGAAAGATTCGCCCTGTCCATCATGGCCCTATGATGGCGTCAGCCCGCTAAAGCGCAAGTTAATTTTCGCCCGATTTCGCCAAATTCCAAAGCGTATCGAGCTCCGCCATGTCCATGTCTCCGACCTCTCGGTTCTGCTCCCAGACCGCGCGTTCGACGCTTTGAAAGCGGCTTTCAAACCGGCCGTTGGCGTGGCGGAGCGCGGTTTCGGGATCGACGCCCAAATGCCGCGCCAGATTGACGCAGGTGAACAGCAGATCGCCCAGCTCGTGTTCCAGTGCGGCGTGGTCGCCGGTGCGGATCTCGGCCTCCAGTTCGGCCGCTTCCTCGCGGAACTTGTCGAACACGCCGCCGGCGTCCGGCCAGTCGAACCCCACCCGCGCGGCGCGCTTTTGCAGTTTATAGGCGCGCATCAGGGCCGGCAGACCCCGGCTAACGCCATCCAGCGCGCCGTGGCGATCGCCCTCGGCCGTGTTGTCCTTGCGCTCCTGTTCCTTGAGCCGTTCCCAATTGACCGTCTGGCTTTCGGCGTCGTCGATGCCGGTCTGGTCGCCGAACACGTGGGGATGGCGGCGCAGCATCTTTTCGGTGATGGCGGCCGCGATGTCGTGAAAATCGAACGCGTTCCGTTCGCGGGCCATCTGAGCGTAGAACACGACCTGGAACAATAAATCCCCCAGTTCGTCCTTAAGATGTCCCAGATCGCCGTGATCGATGGCGTCGGCAACCTCGTAGGCCTCCTCGATGGTGTGCGGCGCGATGGTGGCGAAGGTCTGCTCCAGATCCCACGGACATCCGCCGTCGGGATCGCGCAACCGCGCCATCAGCTCCAAAAGCCCGTCCAGGCCGGCGGCGTTCAAGGGGGAAGGGGATGTGTCATCGGTCACGATCGAGGCTCTGCTTGATGGTTTATTCTATGGTTTCAAAGCGCATTTCGGCGATGCGCGCGGTATCTGGCGGGGTGGCGAAACGCACCAGAATCTCCACCGTTTCACCGGGCGCCAGGGATCCGTCGTGGTCATACGTCTGTTCCGCCACGGTGCGTCCCGATGCGTCTTTCAGGACCACCAATATCCGTGGCGCGACATCCAAGGTCTGGGGATTGCCGTTGGACAAGCTTGCCCCCACCAGCAGCGCCTTTCCCCCACCGTGCGCATCGAAACGTGGCTGAACCCCGCCTATGACAAGGCCTTCCGCCTTGCCGACGCCCTTGGCCGTCGGATTGAGGGGCAGGGCGGAGGACGCCGCTCCGCCGCCCATCGTGTCGTTGGCCATGGCTTGGAGAGAGGCCGTCAACTCTTCGATGCTTCCCACGGTTTCGCTCACCAGCGTCATGGCGCTGGGTTGGGTCTGGTCGGCTCTGGCGAAAAATTCG
The DNA here is from genome assembly GCA_015231605.1 of Alphaproteobacteria bacterium. GTDB lineage: Bacteria > Pseudomonadota > Alphaproteobacteria > Rhodospirillales > Magnetovibrionaceae > JADGBG01. Next base: position 31,073 of record JADGBG010000024.1, read on the forward strand.
TCACGCGACAGCACGCCGTCGCCGTCGTAGTCATAATTCAGCATCAGTTGCTGGCCGAGTCCGGGCGTCATCCAATGGCCGAGTTGATCCATAAGCCGCATCGCGGGCTTGGCGACATCCCGAGGCGCGCCGGCTTCCAGTTCAGCCCACGGCGCGGCGGTCATCAGGCTGGCGAGGATCTTGAACTCCCGGGCCAGGCGCGCCAGTTCCGCGATGGACAGTTTTCCGTCGCCGCTCAAATCCGCGAACGTCCAGAACGCATCTTCACATGGCGGCGTGAGGGACGTGCGCAAATCGCAGCCCTCCATTTGCGGATGCGTCCAGGCCGCGCCCGGTGTGACGCTCGCGGCCCATGTCGTTCCGGAGACAAGACCGAACCCGATCAAGCTCGCCGCCATGATCCGCAATGAAATTGAAATGGAACTCATGCCCCGATGCTCCCAAGATCGCCACAGATCGATCAGGGTACGCCGTTATCGGAAATCAGGCAAATTCCAATCCCAGGTTTCGAAGCGGG
>JADGBG010000173.1 GCA_015231605.1 Alphaproteobacteria bacterium
GGCGGCGGAAAAAGCAAGCGCCCTCCGCCCCCAGGTCCAGCCTGTATATCTTTTCCGGAAAGCTGTGGTGCGCAGATCACGACACGCAGATCCGCGTCATTCGCAAACACCTCTACAACTGCCCGGACAAGACATGCCAGCATCGGAACATCAAGCACGGTCTCTTGATGAGCGCGGCGCTGAAAGCCCTGCACCACATGACGGAAGATCAGATCAAGATGGCCATCGACGGGCAGCGCCACGTCCGCTCGGAACTCGAAGCGCAACGCGCCCACCTAACTGCCAGACTGGAGAACGCCCGGGCAGCGATCCGGAACCTTCTGGAAACCCTGGCAGAACGTGGAAAATCGACAGAAATCCTTGACTTTCTCGATGAGAAGGAAGCCGAGGTCCTCAAGGTCAAGTTCGACATCGATAAGCTTGATAAGGCCCTGGCCCCGATTGCCAAGATTCCGGATCACGAAGTGAAGGATGTCCTGGAATCTTTCCGCAACACGATAGCGCCGCTCTACAAGGATGAATTCGACCAGGCCACCACGGCAAAAGTACATCCCTGGTTCCGGCGCTTCGTGGTGAGGACGGTTGATCAGTCCCTCGAAATCGAGATCGAATACGACTGGCCGAACCTGCTGCGCACATTGCGCGAAATCGAAACCCACCCGTTTCTGTCCCGCCGGCCTGCATAGATTTTTTGGCTCTTCGACGTTTCATGTGGAATTGCCGCCCCTAAAAAGCGGACATTCGACTTCCGGTTAGCGTAGAAAAGCTGCCATAGTCAGATGTTGGCTGAAACTTCGCTTATTAGCCAGAAGCTGACGCTATCAGCTTACCATCAAAAGACTACTTCCGCCCTTGTGAATTATGTACCATGTCTCCAGAGTTCTGGGATACGAGGCACTCGGCCACCAGGCTTTAGACTATAAGACTGATAGCAGGATGGAAACCTAATGGCTGATCGTGACGAGATGAAATTCCAGAGCGACCTGAAGCGCTGGGAGATGATGTATCAATCCGCCCTTCACTCAGACCGTATGGCGGGCGACATAGGTGTGTTTACCCTGAAAACTACCATTGTGACAAATGGCGCTGCGCTGATCGCGATCCTGGCCGCCTATCCCAATCTTCACGCCGAGCACGCCAATGTCGCTGCCGTGCTGCCGTGTGCCGGTAGATTGTTTCTCATCGGTCTCATCGCCGCTATGGCGGCGGCGGCCATAGCCTATTTTTATCAGTCGGCGGTGACCGCAGGTGAATGGAACAAAATACATGAGGCCTATCCCGGCGACGGCAGCACCCCGCCGCCGTTTCCCCACGCTCATAAGGCGTCAAGGATCATCGTATATCCCATGATCGGCCTGGCGTTCCTCTCTTTCGGCCTGTTTTGCGCCGGCGGCTGGACGTTGATTAGTGGATTTGCGACGGTTTGACAGAATGTCCATGCCCAAAATTGTCAATTCAGCACCATCTATGTCGTTGGCCACTGCGATACGGGCGAGCGAGGCCGAGGCTCACGAGAACCTCGCCTAGGTCCACCCCGTCGATCCGCACGTCGGCGACGATCCTGAAGTATTTACCGCGTCTGATGTTGACGAGTTCGATTAGCCGCCCTTCCCCAAGCAACCTTGCGGCCGCGTCCCGCGCCTTGATGGCCAGGGCGATTTCTGAAGGGCATTTTCCCTTGATCTCGGGCGCGTCGATGCCTGCGATGCGCACGGGCATGTTGGAACCAATGAGCGCAGGCCAGCCCGCCACGTTCACCCTGAACGTGTCGCCATCGTAAACAGAACGCACCGCCGTAACCGTAGCCGCGCCGTAAGTCTCTTCCTGCGCCGATGCCATGAAGGGAAAAATCATAATCACCGCCGCTGCGAGCGTTAGAACGATGGCCACGAACAGCATAAAATAACGAGAGCTGTATCGATTCGTTCCCGTATTTGGAGACTTCAAATGAACGCAAGACTGGTTCCATGCCCGGTATGTGAACACCCTCTTTCCACGACCTCGATCGTTAAGGAATGTCCGAATTGCACGCATGTCGATCCACTTGGAAAATACGCGGCCAAAGCCCGTCAAGACCGTCGTCTTAGCCGTCTGGCAGCTGTGGTTCTTTTCATCGTAGGGATCGGGTATCTTTGGTTCTCCGGCGGCTTCGACTTCCTCCAGCAAATCATTAACTACTTTAGCGAGAAGGGATAAATCGTCGTCGATTTTCCGGCGTTGAACCCGATAGGTCCAAAATCTGTCGGTGCGGCTACCATGGTGTTTAATATCATCTAGTTCATAGGCTCTCAGGACAAAACAGAGGTCGAACTGGGCATTAAAGGACCCGCGAATTGACCACCTGTAGTGCAACCCTTCTCGTCGCACCATGGACAACAAAATTCTCTTTTCCAACAAGCCGGCTATGTTCACTGGACACCGAAACATGACATACGGGCTATGAAATCCGTGAGCATGGCCCTCACACGCCGCAATCGTGCGCATACCGAGCGCCGGCCGGTTGAGCGCCTTGACCAGATCTCGAATTGTTTCTTCGACATAGGCGTCCTGCCAGTCGTCTTGCAGTCGATGCTTGTTGCGTTCTTCCGGGGTCATTTCCCCCCTCCCGCGCTATCGCGCTTCAGGATGGCAAAGAGGGATCGGTGAAGGTTCAGATCGCCCTTCCGGGCCTTGTCGGTCATACCCCGCAAGACGCCGCCGGGATTGACGACAGGGATGAGGGGGTGCGTTCTGTTGCGGTCGATGATGACGACGGCGACGGCGGCGGCCGTCTCTCCCATCACGTTGCAGGCCTTGATCCACGCCTGGCGGCCGATCTTCAGCTCGTGACACCTCCTGGCGGCGGCGATGTTCAGATCCTGGTATTTGTCGCCGGCCGCGCCCGGGCGGATGCACTCCACGAATTCATCGGTCGCGGCTTCCAAAACCATGTCATACGACAGGTGCTCGATCCCGTTCGAAGGCGTTCCACCTCCTTCCTTCCTGTCGTCATCAACCTCCGGGTTACAATCTATACCTATAGACTCTGTACTAAGTATGGACTGTAAATGTCGGAAGTTTTGTTCCGACCCGTCGGAAGTTTTGTTCTGACACGAGGCCGTTTCCTCGGTGATCGACGGGGCCGGTTCGCGGTGATCCTGAAGCACGTCATCCAGGACAAAATTAATCTTCCGCGCCCGGTTGAGGATGTCTGTCAGCACCGAAATTGTCATGTTGGCGGCAACCCGGGGCAGGATGGCCATCTCATCGACCAGCTCATCGACGTCGATGCCCAGCGCTTGCGCCCAGTTGATCTTACTGATGATGCGCCGGCGCAAGCCTGTCAGCTTGCGCTTGATCTCCCCGTAAGCCTCCATGTAGGCCAAATGCTCTTCATTGAGACGGACAAGGCGGTCGTACATCAAGCCGAGCGGCGTCAAATCGACGCCATAGGCAAACTCAATGTGGCCGCGTTCATCACGTCGGCCGTATCGCTTGAAATTCTCCGTGTCGTTCCATCGAATGAATCCTGCCCGGGCCAAAACCCGTTCCAGATTGTGCACCTGGCGCTCCGAAATTCTCCGATCTGTGGCCGTGTTCTGTACCGAGCGATAGACGACCGGCGTCCCGCCAGGCCCCCAGTCCACGTCCCGGGTATGCGAGAGAAGATAGCGGAGATGCCCCACGGCGGCAGAAGAAAGGCCAAGTCCGCGCCTGGCGGTCTCGACCAACTGGATCAAATCGAAGTGGCCGACGCCGGCCGGAAGACCCTCGAAGAATTCTTCGGATTGCGTCGAACGTGGCGGTCGCGCACCGTCACGGAAAGTTTCATAAGCTGTTGAATGCATGGTGTCATTCGGCTGATCCCACCTGGATAAAATGCCGCAAAAACCGCAAAACTCTGCGGTTTATTGTTGACACGGTTATCCATTGAGATAGAATGAGCCCTCAAGAACATCCAATTCTTTTGGGGTATCTATCCCTTAAAAAACCTCGCAGCGCAAACTGCGGGGTTTTTGCTTTTTTTGGGGATTTCTGTGCCGCCTCCTTTCTCTGGAAGCATGCACCCGCAATACTTTCTCTTGACACACAATCGGCGGTGGAATTATCACTAATTCCACCGACCGATCGAGTTTTTGAGTGGTTGCGGGGATAGGATTTGAACCTATGACCTTCAGGTTATGAGCCTGACGAG
>JADGBG010000174.1 GCA_015231605.1 Alphaproteobacteria bacterium
AGGCCGATGCGCCCGCCAAAAGCCGGGAGGAAGCCCCGCGCGCCGCAGAGAAAGAGAAGGCGTCCAGCAAGCCCCGCACCGCCAAGCCGGTCAATCCCCGGCCGCGCCGCGACGAGGGGCCGCGCGACATTCACAACGAAGTCTGCGATGGCCACATGCCGGCGTTCCTGATGCGCGACCCCTTGGCGCCCCAGGCCGACGCCAAGACGGACGAGAAAAAGCCCGACGCCAAACGCCGCCGTCCGCGCAGAAAGCCCACGCCCAAATCCGAAGCTTAAGAGATTGACCGACGGCGAACCCGTCCGTCAGGACGATGTCTTGCGGCCGCCCCGCCACGCCTTGACGGCGTTGCGCCCATTCTGCTTGGCCTCGTAAAGGGCCATGTCGGCGCGCTCGATGGTCTTGACCAAATGCTCGTCCGTGTCGATTTCCGCCGTGCCGAACGACGCGGTGACGGCGACTTTCGCGCCGTTCTGGCCATAGGGCATGCCGTCCTTTTCGATGGTCTGGCGCAAACGGTCGAGAACGCTGACGGTGGTTTCCAGAATGGTGTTGGGCAGGCACAGAAGGAACTCCTCGCCGCCGTACCGGTAAACCATGTCGTAGGGACGCAGGTGCGCGCCGAACAGCTCCGAGACGTGGCGCAGAACCTTGTCCCCCACCACGTGGCCGTAGGTATCGTTCAGAGACTTGAAATGGTCGAGGTCGACCATCGCGACGCAACACGCCAGCCGGGTGCGACGGCTGCGTTCGCGCTCGCGCTCCAACTCCCGCATCATGTCGTGGCGATTGCGCACGCCGGTCAGCGGGTCGGTCTTGGTGAACAGCCGCCAAGCGTCGTTCTGCAACTGTTGAACCAGCGCGTTGACATCCAGAACCGTGTTCATGAAACGGGTGTACTCGTCGACGCTGTGCGGTTTGCCCGCCCGGTCGACCTGGGAGAACACGCGGGTCTGTTCGACCATGACGATGAGACGCTGTTCAAGCCGCGAGAACACCGGATTGTTGCGAAACGGCAGGGCCTTTTCGCTGGAGAACCAGGCTCCGATGGGCAGGTCGCGGATGTCCTGAATGGCGACGTGGTTCGGATCGCGGTGCAGCAGAACCTTGTCGTGCCAGCCCTTGACCCAATCGGTCTGCTGGGAAATGGCGCGTTCCAGCGCGCTGATCCCTTCCAGCATTTTTTGCGGAAAAACCACCACGGGCCGTTCCTCGCGTGCGACGCACATCGGATCGTTTTCGTCGGTGCTCATTGGACGCTCCCATCCCCCTTACACTGAGGTATCAGAGAAGGCCAACGACGGCAACGCCCAAATTGGAACGGCCACGATCGCAAGGGGTTAGATGTAGAGTTCCCGCAACGGTTCGAATCCGTTGAAGTTCACCGCCGAATAGGTGGTGGTGTAAGCGCCGGCGGATTCGATGAAAACCCGGTCCCCGGACCGCAAGGCCAAGGGCATTTCGTAGGGGGTTTCCTCGTACAGGATGTCCGCGCCGTCGCAGGTCGGTCCGGCGATGGCGACGCGGCCGGTGGGGCCGCCGTCATGCGGCGTCTTGATGGCGTACTTGATGGACTCGCCCATGGTTTCCGCGAGACCGCCGAACATGCCGATGTCGAGATAAACCCATCGGCGGTCCGCGTCCTTGCGCTTGCGCGACACCAAAACCACCTCGGACAGAATGGCGCCGGCCTCGGCGGCGATGGAGCGGCCCGGTTCGATCATGATGTTGGGCAGGTCATTGCCGAAGTGCTTGGTCATGGACGCCATGATGGCGCGGGCGAATTCGGAGAATTCCGGAATGTCTTCGCGATACCGCGCCGGATAGCCGCCGCCCAGGTTGATGGTCTTCAGTTCGATGCCGCGTTCGCGCAGTGCCGAGAACACCATGGCGGTGCGGCCGATGGCGATGTCCCACTGGTCCGGGTTGACCTGCTGGGAGCCGACGTGGAAGGAAATTCCATGCGGTTCCATGCCGAGGTCGCGGGCGCGCACCATCAGGTCCACCGCCATGTCCAGCTCGCAGCCGAACTTGCGCGACAGGGGCCATTCGGCGCCCGAGTTTTCGGTGAGAATACGGCAATAGACGCGCGAGCCCGGCGCATTCTCCGCCAGCTTCTCCAACTCGCCCTCGCTGTCGAAGGCGTAAAGGGTCACGCCCAGGTTATGGGCGGCCTTGATGTCGCCGGCCTTCTTCACGGTGTTGCCGTACGAAATGGCGGACGGCATGGCGCCGGCCTTGAGGCAGTCGAGAATTTCCGGAACCGACGCGGCGTCGAAACTGGAACCCAGCCCCACCAAACGCTCCAGAATCGGCGCGGCGGGGTTGGCCTTCACGGCGTAGAAAATCTCCGCCAGCGGCATTTCGGTCTTGAGCGTGTCGTAGTTGCGCTCGATCACGTCGACGTCCACCACAAGGCACGGAGAGGCGCATGCGGTTTCGGACAAAAACTTTTGAATCTTGGGGGTCATTGTCGGCAATTCCCTATCCAGACAAACGGCCCGTGCCTGTTCAACAAGCCGTGGCCCAAATACGGAACCCCCCGGTCTTTTGCACCGGAGATTATCACGGCCCTGTGCCGTGAAGGGGCGCCTTATACGCCCCTTTCCCCCCCCATGCAAACATTAATTTGGCCCCAATCGACGACGAATTGAGAATTTTTGTGACGTCCCGTGCCGGGACGCCACGAATCGTCCCGTACCCATCGGGTGCGGGTGGTTTCGCGCCCGAACGGGGTCAGATCAACCCGGCCAGCGGCGAACTGGGATCGGCGTAGAACTTCTTGGGCATGCGGCCCGCCTGATAGGCCAGGCGTCCGGCCTCCACCGCCAGTTTCATGGCGCGGGCCATCTTCACCGGATCCTTGGCTTCGGCGATCGCCGTGTTCATCAGCACTCCGTCGCAACCCAGCTCCATGGCCACTGCGGCGTCGGACGCGGTGCCGACGCCCGCGTCCACCAGCACGGGGACGGTGCTTTGTTCGATGATCAGGCGGATGCCGACCGGATTCTGGATTCCCAGGCCCGAGCCGATGGGCGCGGCCAGCGGCATGATGGCGACGCAGCCCATGTCCTCCAGCACCTTGGCCTGGATGGGGTCGTCGGCGCAGTAGACCATCACCTTGAAGCCTTCCTTGATCAACGTCTCGGCCGCCCGCACGGTTTCCGGCATGTTGGGGTACAGCGTCCTCTGGTCGCCCAGAACCTCCAGCTTGACCAGATCCCAACCGCCGGCCTCGCGGGCGAGCCGCAGGGTGCGCACCGCATCGTCGGCGGTGAAGCAGCCCGCCGTGTTGGGCAGGTAGGTGTAGGTCTTGGGATCGACGTAATCCGTCAGCATCGGCTGGTTGGGGTCGGAGACGTTGACCCGGCGCACCGCAACGGTGACGATTTGCGCGCCGGACGCCTCGATGGCGCGGGCGGTTTCCTCGAAATCCTTGTATTTGCCGGTACCCACCAGCAGCCGCGACCAATAGGTCTTGCCCGCGATCTCGAATCCGTCGGTGCGGTTGTCGTCGTTGGCCGCATGGGAGCCGCCGCCGATGAAGTGCACGATTTCCAGCTTGTCGCCCTCGCTCAGCGCCGCCTCGGCGAAGGTCGACTTGGGCACGATTTCCAGATTCCGCTCCACGGCCACCCTGGCCGGGTCGAGGCCGATACGGCCCAACAGTTCGCCGACGGTGAGCGGCGCATCGAAATCCCGGGATTCGCCGTTGATGGTGAGACGCATGCCCATAGCCCTTCCTTCATTCCTACAACTCTGGTCGTTTTTCGCCGCCGCCAGCGCACCCAGTGCGCAAAACGGCGGGTTTCGGGTGTCCTGGGTAATAACATAAGCCAAACACCCTATTCCACAACTCAATGCGCGTGCTATAAACCGCAAAGACGCTGGCACGGGGCGCACGGGAGCGCGTCCGTCAATTCGAACCACCGGGGGACTATCCTCATGTCCGGCAAGGTGCTGGTCCTGAACGGGCCGAACCTCAATTTGTTGGGTACGCGCGAACCCGATGTCTACGGGGCGGAAACGCTTGCCGACATCGAGGCCAAGTGCCGCGCCCGCGCCGCCGCGCTGGAGCTGGAGATCGATTTCCGCCAAACCAACGCCGAAGGGCAACTGGTCGACTGGGTGCAACAGGCGCGCGGGACCTTCGACGTCCTGATCGTCAA
>JADGBG010000175.1 GCA_015231605.1 Alphaproteobacteria bacterium
CGCCAAGTGGCCTATCAATCACAAATACTTGCGTCTTGTTAGTTTCTGCAAAATCGGAAATTGCATTAAGCAATTCAGCGTTGGCGTCATTTTTGTCAACATGCTGATAATAGTAACTTGAAGGCACTTTATCCCCCTGTTTTCAAACGCGGCATCCATGTCAATGGACAGCATCTGGAATGATAAGCGGCAGTATCAGCTTGTTCGTTAGTGTTGGCAACGACGAATCGCGAATGTTGGGTGGCTGTTGTGGGAACTGGCGTAGGATGCTTCTTTGTAAAGAACCAGCGCTTGGAAGGAAAATGGGGACATAATACGGGAAGGAAAATGGGGACATAATACGAATTAAAGTGTTATCTCCGCGTCCGGCGGCGGAAACACAGGTAGGCGATTTTGTCGCCGGCCAGTTTCTTTTGTTCGTAACGGGTCGGGATCCAATCGGCGGGGGGGGTGCGCCAGTCGGTGGGGCGGTCGGCCAGCCATTCGAAGTCCGGGTGTGGGATCACGTGCTCCAGCGTCCAGCGCACGTAGTCCATGTGATCGGACGCCACGCGCAGCTCGCCCCCGTCCGCCAGCATCCGCGCGCAGGCGTCCAGCAACGGCGCCTGGATCAGGCGGCGCTTGTGATGGCGGGTCTTGGGCCAGGGGTCGGGGAACAGGATGAAGACCCGTTCCAGCGCGCCGTCGGGAATGTCCGAAAAGATCTGGCGCGCGTCGTCGGCGTGGATGCGTACGTTGTCCAGCCCGGCTTCGTCCACCGCCGTCACCAGCTTGGCGACGCCGTCGAGAAACGGCTCGCACCCCACCATGCCGACATCGGGATGCGCCTTGGCCTGGGCGGCCAGATGTTCGCCCCCGCCGAAGCCGATTTCCAGCCAGTAGGCGGCGTAACGGCGCGCGAACTGGTCCGCCGGCGCCTTGCCCGGTTCGACGGCGATGGTGGGCAGAAGCTCGGCCATCAAACGTTCGCGGCCGGGGCGCAGCTTCTTGCCGCGCCGCCGGCCGTAGGAACGCAGAAAGCCGGGATCCGTGATGGCGGGTCCGGCGGCCATGCGGGTCTTAGAACGCCTTCTTGATCGCGTCCGCGATGTCGGTTTTTTCCCAACTGAACCCGCCGTCGCCGTCCGGCTGGCGGCCGAAATGGCCGTAGGCCGCCGTGCGCGCGTAGATCGGACGGTTGAGCTTGAGGTGCGTGCGGATACCGCGCGGCGACAGGTCGACCAGGTCCTGAAGAACCTGGGCCAGCTTGTCTTCGTCCACCTGGCCGGTGCCGTGGGTGTCGACATAGACCGACAGCGGCTTGGAAATGCCGATGGCGTAGCTGAGCTGGATGGTGCACTTGTCCGCGATGCCCGCGGCCACCACGTTCTTGGCGAGGTAGCGCGACACGTAGGCCGCCGAGCGGTCCACCTTGGTCGGATCCTTGCCCGAGAACGCGCCGCCGCCGTGCGGGGCCGCGCCGCCGTAGGTGTCGACGATGATCTTACGCCCGGTCAGGCCGCAATCGCCGTCCGGGCCGCCGACCACGAACTTGCCGGTCGGGTTGATGTAGATGTCGTCCGCGCCCGGCATCCAGCCGTCCGGCAGCACGTGTTCGATGTGCGGCATGACGATGGCGGCGACGTCGTCGCGGGACAGGTTGGCGGCGTGCTGGGTCGACACCACGACGGAGGTGGCGCGCACCGGCTTGCCGTCGACGTACTGCAACGTCACCTGGCTTTTCGAATCCGGGCCCAGGCCGACGTCGGTGCCGGAGTGGCGCGCTTCGGCCATGGAGCGCAGGATTTCATGGGAGAAGTAGATCGGCGCCGGCATCAGGATGTCGGTTTCGCGGCAGGCGTAGCCGAACATGATGCCCTGGTCGCCCGCGCCTTCGTTGGTGTCCACGCCCGAACCGGCGTCGACGCCCTGGGCGATGTCCGGGGACTGGCCGTGCAGATAGACTTCGACGTCGGCGTTTTGCCAATGGAAGCCGTCCTGTTCGTAGCCGATGTCCTTGACGCAGTCGCGCGCGATTTCTTCCATGCGTTCGCGGTTGACCGCGCCGTCCGCGCCCACCAGGGGCTCAGGGCCGCGCACTTCGCCGGCCAGCACGATGCGGTTGGTGGTGCACAGCGTTTCGCAGGCCACGCGCGCTTCCGGGTCGGCGGTGAGGAACGCATCCACCACGGCGTCGGAAATGCGGTCGCACACCTTGTCCGGGTGGCCTTCGGAAACGGATTCGGAGGTAAACAGATAATTGGTCTTGGACACGGTCGTTCCCCGTCTAAAGTTGATCCACTGGACCCGGGGCGTCGGGGCGGTGATCCGCCCATGTCCGCGCCCACTTAGCATTTTTTTACGTGGTGGCAAGCGGTCCAAATCCGTCCACGCCGGCGCCCGGGAGAAGCCCGCCGGACGCCAGAACGCCGGACTCGGGGAATCCACCGGGTCCGGCGTTCGACTTTTGGCAATCTTTGACCCCAGGGTCAACAGATTTTCGCGTCTCAGTCCTCGTCGTCGGAGGCGTTGGCGATGGATTTGGTCAGCTCGAAGATGCGCTTGCGCACCTTGGGATCGTCGATCTTGTAGTACGCCCGCACCAGTTCCAGGGTCTCGCGGCGCGCCATGGGATCGCCCGTCTGCACGGCTTCGATCTCGATCACGTTGGACGGCGCGGCGTAATCGCCACGGGTTTTCTGCACCTCGCCCGGCATTTCCTCGAAGAAATAGCTGACCGACACGTCCAGAACCTGGCTCAGCTGGAACAGGCGGCTGGCGCCGATGCGGTTGGCGCCGCGCTCGTATTTCTGGATCTGTTGGAAGGTGAGGCCGACGGATTCACCCAGCTTTTCCTGGCTCATGCCCAGCAAGGTGCGGCGCTGGCGCAGGCGGGCGCCGACGTGGACGTCCACGGGGCGCGGCGTCCCCAGCGGCGGACGGTCGGCGAGTTTCAATGCGGTGGCTGTCATTTTGGGGGTCCTTCTTTGTGAGGGTTTCGTTTCGGAGGGATGCATTCGGATCGTTGTCGTTTGTCTTGTGAAGATAGTCCGAATTGCGTATGTATGTATTTGTAACATCTTTGACGAAGCATCGTCAACACCGGTTTCTCCACCATTGGGACGTATGTGGAAGGCGCGGGCGACAAATCAAGCCCGGTTTCGATCACGATTTCGTGCGCCGCCGCGAAACCCGCCCAAAAGGCCGCCGAGGGCGACCAAAACCGCCAGGCCGACGGGAACGGCGTTGCCCAATCGTGCATAAAGGCCGGGATTCGGCGCGGGCCTTGGCAGATCCGCGTCGACAAAGCCTTTTTCCCCCAATCCGAGTTGCGCCGTGACCCGCCCGTAAGGGTCGATCATCCCGGAGATGCCGGTGAACGCGGCGCGCGCCACGGGCAGGCCTTCCTCCACCGCGCGCAGACGCGCCGCCGTGAAATGCTGATGCGGCCCGGCGGTTTTGCCGTACCACCCGTCGTTGGTGAGGTTGAGGATCCACTGGGCGCGCCGTTCCGCGTCCACCACGGCGTGGGGAAAGATGATTTCATAGCAGATCAGCGGGCTTACCGGCGGCAGGCCGGGAAGGTCCAGCGCGCGCGGCCCCGGCCCCGGCGTGAAGGGCACGGTTCCCGGCGTGATCTTGTCCAACGGCAGCCAGTCCGCCAGCGGCACGTATTCGCCGAACGGCACCAGATGGAACTTGTCGAAATGGTCCAGGACGGCCCCGTTCGGATCGATGGCCAACAGGGCATTGGCGATTTCATAAGGCGCGCCCGGCGCATCCGGCGGGGTGACCAGACGCGGCGCGCCCAGGATGGTGACGCCGCCCGCGGGCGTGCCCGCGCCCACGCGCCTCAGCCAGGTCGAATCGTCGCCGATGAAGAACGGCGCGGCCGTTTCCGCCCAGATGACGTGGGTGGGCGCCGGGTCCCCCGCGCCGGGCGGGGCCAGGCCCAGGTCGATCTGATCCAGCATGTGGCTTTCGCGAAGGTCGCGGACCCATTTTTGCGCCTGGGGAATGGCGGGTTGGACCAGGCGCAGGCGCACGCCGTCCACCACGGCCGCGTCGGCGCCGGATAGGCGCGCCGCGCCCCCCGCGGCCACCAACGCCAAGGCCGCCAGCGCCCCCCCGGCGAGAACC
>JADGBG010000176.1 GCA_015231605.1 Alphaproteobacteria bacterium
GCTACACCCAGGACCTGGATGATAAGCTGTTCACCCTGCGCGGCCTGGAAAAGGGCAGGTAGGCCGTGAAGTCCGCCGCCGTCCTGCTGGCCTGCCTGTGTCTCGCCCGTCCCGTGTTGGCGCAGGGGGTCGACGAAGCGTTGGAGGGCTTCGACGCGACCGCGCCCGCCATGAGCGGTGTCGAGGACGCGCTGGGGGGCTTCGACGCTCCCGCTCCCGCCGCCGCCCCCACGCCCCGGGCCGCGCCGCCGTCCGGCCCGCTTTCGCCCTGGACGGTGTCGGGCAGCCTGTCGTTTTCGGCGGCCTACGACTACGCCCAACCGGCCCCGGCGGCGGGCCAGCCCGACCGGCGCGGGCTCAGCCGCGCGCGGCCCAAGGCCGCGCTCAAGCTGAAAGGCGATTTCCCCGACGCGCCGCTCCCCGCGCGCGTGGTGGCCGAAACCTGGGCGTCCCACGACACGGTTTATGCGTTGCGCGGTCGCGGCGATTACCCGGCCACGGAACGGGATTCTTTCGAAACGGACCTCAACATCGGCGAGCTTTACGCCGGCCTCCAGCTGAACCCGTCGCTGGAATTGACGCTCGGCCGCCAGGTGGTGGTGTGGGGCACGTCGGAGAATCTCCGCGTCGTCGACGTGGTCAACCCGCTGGACCGGCGCGAAACCGGCATGGTCGACATCGAGGATTTGCGCCTGCCGCTGGCCATGGCGCGGGCCGACTGGATCGGCGGACCCTGGTCCGTCACCGCGCTGGCCATCCCGCACATCCGTTTCGACCGGCTGGCGCCGGCGCGCTCCTCCTATGATCCCATGAACGGCGCGGCGCCGCCGAACGACGTCCACGGCGACGATCTCGGCAACAGCGAGTTCGCCGTGCGCGTCAAGGGCGCGTTCAGCGGCTGGGACGCGTCCGTGATGGCGGCCAACCTCTACGACGACGCCGGGCACAAGGAAACCGTGGGCGGAACGTCGCGCGTGCGCCATTCGCGCGTCGCCATGGGCGGCGGCGCGGTGGCGGTGGCGCTCGGCAATTGGCTGGCCAAGGGCGAGGCGCTGCACACCCGCGGCCTGGAAACCCAGGCCCGGCCGGGCAAGGACTTCGCCCGCACCGACGTGCTGGCGGGCCTGGAATTCACCGGCATCGCCGACGTCACCGTCAGCCTCGAAGGCGTCAACCGCCACCTGCACGGTTGGGACCGGGCGCTGGTCGCGGAAGGCTTCCGGCGCAATTCCCAGGAATACGCGCTGCGCGTCAGCGCCGATTTCCTGCATGAGCTTCTGACCGTCACGGCGCTCACCACGCGGGTGTCGCCGCTGACCTCCGGCGGCGGCTTTTCACGCCTCAGCGCCGAATACGACCTGGCCGACGCCCTGACCCTGTCCGGCGGGGTGACGCTGTACCACGACGGAACCCGCACGCCGTTCCATGCGCTCGGCGACAACGACCGGGTCTTTGTCGAACTCAGCAAAAGTTTTTAATTCCACCGCATAAAACCGTACCCCCGCGCCGCCGATTTGCTACACTGGTGCGGGGGAATATTCCAACGTCCGCGGGGTTGGCCGGATGCCGGTGCGCCAGATTTTGCTGTTGAACGTTTTGGTCTTCATCACGGTGATCGGCCTGTCGCTGCTGTGGGAATTGCACCTCGAGGCGTTGGCCATCCACCACCACGACAACCCGACCGAGGTGCTCGAGGACATCCTCGCCCCGTTGTTCTACGTGGTGGTGGCCCTGATCGCGCCGAATTATTTTCTGTTCCGCTTCGGACGCGGCCTCGCGGCGGACGCGGAGCGGCGGCTTCAGGACAGCGAGCGCGCCATCGCCGCCATCCTCAACAACGCCCACGAATCCATCTACCTGCTCGACCCCGACGGCGCGGTGCGTCTGAGCAACGCCGTCGGCGCGCGCCAGTTCGGCCGCAACGCGGAGGGGCTCAAGACCCTCAATTTCATCGAACTTCTGCCCCAGCCGGCGCGCGACGATTTCCGCCAGGCCTTCGACGGAACCGTGCGCAACCACGACAGCCGCCTGCTGGAAGTCCACAGCGGCGGGTCGTGGCGGGAAAACAGCCTGGCCCCGGTGTTGGGCGAGGACGGTCGGGTCAGGCAGGTTCTGGTCGTTTGCCGCGACGTCACCCAGCGGCGCAGCGCGCTGGCCACCCTGGAACACGAAACCCATACCCAGCAGGCCATCGCGGACATCGCGCACATGGCGCTCGAGGACATCCCGCTCGACGAGTTTCTGGCCCGCGCCCTGGACCGGGTGCTGAACAGCGAGGTGTTCGGCGGATCAATGAAGGGCACACTGTTCCTGGCCGACCCCACGCACCACACGCTGACCTTGAAGGCGCACAAGAACCTGGATTGCCAGCTGCAAAACCGCTGCGCCGAACTGAAATTCGGCGAATGCCTGTGCGGGCGCGCCGCCCAGTCGGGCGCCCCCCTGTTCCAGGCCCACGTGGGCGAGGGCCACGACATCCGGCCCGACGGCATGGAAGACCACGGGCATTACATCCTGCCGATCCTCAAGGACCGTGCGGTGCTGGGCGTCCTGAACCTGTACGTGCCCGGGGGCCACCCCCAAAACGACGCCGAAATGGTGGCGCTTCGGGCCATCGCCGACACCATCGCCAGCGCCATCCACACCAAGCAGGCGGAACAGGAACTGGACCGCCACCGTCGCCATCTGGAGGAGCTTGTCGACGAGCGCACCCGCGAAGCGCAGGAAAAGACCTTGCGTCTCGAAGCCGCCTTGGCGCGCGAAAAGCAGCAGGGCGAACTGCAACGCCAGTTCGTGTCCCTGGTGAGCCACGAATTCCGCACCCCGCTGACCATCATCGACGGCGCGGCGCAGCGCATGATCCGGCGCGGGGCCAAGGCCACCCCGGACGAGGTCGCGACCCGCGCGGGCAAGGTCCGCGGCGCCGTCAAGCGCATGACCAACCTGATCGAAACCACGCTCTACGCCTCGCGTCTGGACGAAGGCAAGATCGCCATGCACCGGGGCGACGTGGCCCTGGAAACCCTGATCCGCGACATCGCCAAGCGCCAGGCGGAAATTTCGCCGGATCACACCATCGCGCTCGCGTTCGACGATTTCCCCGCCACCATCCCCGGCGACGAGGGCCTGTTGGATCAGGTGTTCACCAACCTGCTCGGCAACGCGGTGAAGTATTCCCCGAATTCCCCCAAGATCGAGGTCAAGGGTTGGCGCGACGGCGGCGACGTGCTGGTGAGCGTCTCCGACCATGGCCTGGGCATCCCCAACAAGGATCTGCCGTTCCTGTTCAAACGCTATTTCCGCGCCGCCACCGCCCAGGGCATCCCCGGCACCGGCATCGGGCTCAACGTGTGCCGGGAATTCATCCACATGCACGGCGGGCGCATCACCCTGGAGAGCGCCGAAGGCCAAGGCTCGCGCTTCACCGTGCGCCTGCCCGCCCGCGACGGGACCGGCGCCCCCAACAGCCCTGTTGCGCCTGCCCCGTGAAACCGCTATCAACGCCTGCATGGCATGCGCCCGTAGCTCAGCAGGATAGAGCACCAGATTCCTAATCTGGGGGTCGCAGGTTCGAATCCTGCCGGGCGCGCCATTTTTCCGACATCCGGTTCCATTCGCGGCGCGGCGCCAAGGCCCCGCATGGTCGTTTCGCGGCCGTCGTGCGCCATAATATCGACAAAATCGATTAATGATAGTGAAACTACTCGTTAGAAACGATGAGTTGGCGCTGCTACCTTCATGTCGTGGACCAAAGACAGGAGGTCGAGATGGTCGAAATTCTGGAACTGATGGCGCGGGCGGTCTTCGTCGCGCAACGCCACAAGGGGAGTTAAGTCAATGACGCAAGCAAAATGCCCGGTGATGCACGGCGGGATCACCGCCGCCGGAAAATCCAATGTCGATTGGTGGCCCAACGCCCTCAACCTCGACATCCTGCATCAACACGACGGGAAGACCGACCCGATGGATCCGGGGTTCGACTATCGCGAGGCGGTCAAGTCGCTCGACGTCGACGCCCTCAAAGCCGATTTGAAGGCGCTCATGACCGACAGCCAGGACTGGTGGCCAGCCGACTGGGGCCATTACGGCGGTCTG
>JADGBG010000177.1 GCA_015231605.1 Alphaproteobacteria bacterium
CGGGGACAGGACCGATTTTCCAAAGGAAACATCGGATCGTGTCCCCGCTTATGCGCGCGAGATGTTCATGAAATTCATACTATGTCCCCGTTTTTTCTTGCGCGCCAGCGCGACGCGGGCTTTCTTGCCGCCGACCCGCTCCGCCAGATCGATCGCCCAGGCCTTCAGGGGGATGTTCTTCTTCAACCGCACCATCATCACATTGGCGGCCTCGTACAGCATGGCCCGCGCGATGGCGTCTCCGGTTTTGGAGATGCGTCCCGTCCACGACACGTCTCCCGATTGGTGGCCGCGCGGCGTCAGGCCGAGATATGCCCCCACCGACGACGATTTGGCGAACCGCTCCGACCCGTCCAGGACCGACACGAACGCCAGCGCCGTCAGGGGGCCGACACCGGGCATGGTTTGCGCAAGTTCACATCTCGGGTCCGCCGCCGCCAAGCGTTTGATCTCGGCCTCCAAGGCATCCTGGGACGCCAGCAAGGAGCGACGCGCGCGCAAAAGCTGATCGACCGGCAACCGCAGCGCCGCAACGTCCTGCAATAAGCGCCGAACGCGGTCTTCAAACCGGGCGCGCGTCACCTGACCGACCTTGAGCCCGAAGGTGCGCAGCAGGGCGCGGATCTGGTTCTCGAAATCCCGCCTGGCTTTCGCAACCTGCTGGCGCGCCAACAGATGCGCCCGGATCTCATGGGCGGAGGCGGACTTCACATAGACTTCCCGATACCACCCCGTGCGCGCCAACTGCGCCAGACCTTCCGCATCGTTGGCGTCGGTTTTGTTGACGCGGCATTGCAAGACCCGCTTGGCGTGGCGGGCGCACACGCACACCACGGGAACATCCAGGGCCTCAAGGCCGCGATAAAGATAAATGCCGCAAGACCCCGTTTCCAAAACCGCGCGAACCAGATGCGGCGCATGACGCGAAAGGGCATCGGCGACGACCACGGGGTCGTTCACGACGTCGCCGCGCCACTGGACGGCCCCCGCGCCGTCACTGACACAAATCGAAACCGCTTTCAGCGAAACATCCAATCCGGCATACTGTTCCATGGTCGCTCTCCTTCCAGGGGTTATGAGGCTGCTTCATATCAGACCTCGCATCTTAAACCCGGAGAGTGACCATCTTAACGCAATTACACCATGTCCCGGAAAATTGACGACACGATTGTCACGGTCGCCAACCAGTTGATGGCCGACGATCCATCCTTGTCGACGAAGGTCACGTGTGATGAATGGAGAGTAATGGTTCGTGCGGCATTCGGCCCAGTGCTCGCAATGATCGATCTGGACGTCGATCCAGCCAAAAACGTCGACACCGTTCTCACCGAAATTAAGACCGAACTGAGCAAGCACGTCTCCGGATACGGCGTGCGGGAGTTCACCTTCGGCTGCACCCTTTTCGGAAATCCTGAAATTACGCCATTTGCAATTGGCCCTGTATGCTTCGAGCCACGGATCGACTGGCTCACGCGAAAGAGCTCTGAGGGGGCTATTTCGGCAACAACACGCCGTCGTGTCGAACAAGCATGGTCAGGCAAGCCTACCAGAAAGCGGAAGCCATCCGCCGACAGCATTTGCGAAACGGACATTCTCGAATCCATCGGTAGCTGCCCCTTTGTTTGCAGCATTACGACAAGCGGTTTGGCGGCAGAAGCAGGACGAGAGAAGGCGTTGACTGCGGCGCGTTTAGCAATTGCCGCGATCGCGTTACTGTGGGCAACCCCATCCCGCGCGCTCGAAGGGATGAATTTGCTGTTCGACCGCAGGATACATCATCAGAAAACGCTGACCTTTGTCCCAGGAAAAATTGTCCTCGCTGGCTCGCGACTGTCGCACATGCCGCACGGTCCCTGGCTGAAAGAGGGCCAATGGGAGACTGAGTTTGCCAAGTACACGGATCATTTCCTCGTCGTTGGACAGATCCTGAACTACGTGATCGACGCAACCGGAAATGCCGCACGACCGAAGATGATGAACGCGCTTGCCCAGGCGCTGCTGTGGTTCCATGAGGGAAGTCGGGAAATTGTTGCACTGATGGCCATAGTGAAATATTCAGCGGCCCTCGACGCGCTAGCCTGCGGAGGCAAATCCGGCGGGATTCGGCGGCTCGTCAATGCGCGTCTAGGCATACAAGACAGCCACCTAATTCGACCAAATGGTCCGACTCTCAAACAAGCGGTCGTTGAAATTTATAGTGATGGCAGGAGCCGCACGATACACGGAACGAATGAGAAGTTGGGCTATGACTGGAGCGGGACGAGAAGCCTCTCTGAACAATTTTCTCGGCTTTGCCTGCTTGCATGTATCGAATGGGCTGCACAGAATTCGTCGTCGGACGATCCAAAATTACTGTCCAGAATGTGACAGACATAATCATCCGCCAGACACTGCTCTCAATCCGATTCACCATATTCCGTGGCGGTGCCGGGCAATGGGACCACGACCGTCCGGGTGCGGTTGGATGGGATCGCCACGGCGGGGGCGTAATCAGGCGACGTGTTCGCCCTCGTGGAACACAGCGTCGCTGATCTGCTTCAGGAGCGCTGCGTGGTCCATCAGGGTGCCGACGTGGCCCCAGTTGATCTCGTCCGGGGCGCACCCGAAGTGATCGGCGCTGGCGTCCGCGAGGCGGGCCAGCATGGCGTCGATCTCGGCCTTGCGAGCGACGAAGGCGGCGAGAGCGGAATCGTTGGTCTTGGTCATGATCGTCTCCATGGCTGCGAACAGCATGAAGGCGTGATCCGGCCCAACTATCAAGTCGAACCGACGACATTCTGTGGAAGAAAAAGTATTATTACTTTA
Organism: Alphaproteobacteria bacterium; assembly: GCA_015231605.1. Lineage (GTDB taxonomy): Bacteria > Pseudomonadota > Alphaproteobacteria > Rhodospirillales > Magnetovibrionaceae > JADGBG01. The sequence continues at coordinate 2,806 of JADGBG010000177.1, forward strand.
CGATTTTCGAGGTTGTGTAGAATCCATCAGGGCCGAGATCAAGGAAGGGTTAATGAACAAAGATTTCCAAGAAATCGGTCACTGTGGTGGAAGGCTGCGGGTCGAGGTCGAGACCAGCGAAGACGGCGGCGTCGCCTACAGCGTCGGATACAGCATTTCCTCGGCAGGCCCGGCGGCATTCTTCATGATTTACGCGTTGCCACAGGGAATCCCGGTTGCGACAATTCCGGCGCTGGGCTTGGGGCAGGAGATGCCTGCGCCGCCTTATCCTGGCTGCTTTCCCCTTATTATAGCCTCGGACAGCGAGGGGCGATTCGGCCATCGGTGCGAGCGTTGCGGCGAATACTGGCGGTCGAGCGGGGCACCTTCGGCTTGGCCGCTGACCTGCCCCTATTGTGGCCTTCGGGCGCCGACGCATGCCTTCCTAACATTGGGGCATCGAGCTTACGTCTCGGAGTTCTGCGAATTAATAGAGAGCGCAATAGATGCAGGCAAAACCGCTACCATTGATATGGATGTCCTCGCCGATAAGGTAGGCAAAGATACCGAGAAACCTCGATTCTACTATTCAGAGGTGAGCCAGCAGAACCAGTTCACCTGCGGTGCATGCGGTGCCTGGAGCGATGTACTCGGCCGGTACGCTTATTGCTCGTCCTGTGGCACTCGGAACGATATCGCCGAACTTGAGGCCACCATCAATCGCATACGGAAGCAAATGAATGGCGGCGGCGCGCCCGAGGTGTTCGTCAAGGACGTGGTAGGTGCATTTGACACAACGGCAAGGAAATTGGTCGATGAACTTGTTCGCCTGGTGCCAATGACCACAGCAAGACAAAATCGCCTCAAGGACAAGCGGTTCCACAACCTTCGTGCACGCGCCAATGATCTTAGCGAACTGTTTGGTATAAACGTGTTCGATGGTTTCCAGCAGGGCGACATCGACTTTGCTGCGATGATGTTCTGCCGCCGCCACGTCTATGAACACAGCGGCGGGGAGGTGGATGAGAAGTACATTAAGGAGAGCGGTGACGTTTCGGTTCGACCGAAACAAACGCTACGGGAAACCAAAGAAAACGCCCACCGTCTTGCGGGCTTGGTCACAAAGATGGTCCGGACGCTTCACAATGGCTTTCATGATATTTTCCCGGCCCATCCAATACCATTGAAGATCGAGGCCGAAAGGCAATCTCGCACGAAGACACGTCGGGAACTTCAGTAAGCGTCCGGTCATGGCCACTTGTTCAGAGTGGATGCAGGAATTCGCTTGTCA
>JADGBG010000178.1 GCA_015231605.1 Alphaproteobacteria bacterium
CCTACGACCATGCCCCCGACCGGCGCTTCGTACACCACGGGCTGGGACACAAGCCGTCAAGGACGCGGGAAACCCTTCTTTCAGGCAATCGGCGAGCGCCTTCACGCCAAAAAACACTGTTCCGCACTCACCGAGGGGGTGGCTGAAAAGGTCAAGCCGGAGATTGGTAGGGACAGGGCAATCCGCAAGAACCAGATCCAGGTTATTGATGGCGAGTTCGGCCAGCAAGGTCTCCAGGCTGCCCTCGCGGCAGAAAAGGCGCAAAGAGGCCGAATTTTCGAGAACGGGTTCCAGCATCTGATAGACCATCAATTTCGGAAGGACGTCGAGAACACCTACGCGGAACGCCGTTCTCATTGCGCCTGATGGGTTCAGAAGCGACATTTCCAGTTCAGCCTCCAACTGGAACATCTTTTCGCAGTAACCGAGCACCTGCCGCCCAGATTCGGTCAGAACCAAGTTTCTCCCGACCTTTCTGAACAAATTCACGCCAAGATCGCGTTCTAGAATTTTGAGTTGCCCACTGATGGTCTGGGGCGTGACGTTGAGCTGCGCGCTCGCTCCAGATATTCCACCTTCTCTGGCTACCGCCCAGAAATAGCGTAGGTGCTTGAAATTGAATTTGGCCACTTCAAGATCACTTCGAAAAAAACGATGCTTCCATCTGACTCTTCAGGAATGAGCATAGTCTATCCACGCAAGGGTTTCACCCTTGTTTGAAACGTCTTTTCGTCTGATAGCATTCACGCGATCACGGTTTACCCCTCAATTCAGGGCGCAATGGATTGAGAGAATGGCTAGCCTACTGGGGGACAAAGCCATTCATTTCCGATTTGGGTCAAAAGTCGTCCAACACATCCGTCCAAAATTCATTTAGCTTGTAAAGGTTAACCGGTTATTCCTGCATGAACAGGCTAAGGATATCTGGTTTGGATTGAAGTGCTAAACTCGTGCGGATATAGGTGATCTCGACTCTTTAAGGGGTTAAGCAATGGTTTTGAGACATGATATAGTCGTTCGTCGCGCAAGACCGGAAGATACCGAAAGGTGGCTTTCGATGCGGCTGTCCTTGTGGCCGGAAACGGACGAGCATCAGCACCGGGAAGAAATTGACATGATGCTCTCCAATTCATCCCGATATTGCACCTTTGTTTGCGAAACCATTGAGCATGAGCTTTTTGGCTTCGCCGAGGTTTCTCTTCGCGAATGGGCGGAGGGGTGCGTGTCTTCTCCGGTTGGCTATCTAGAGGGCTGGTTCGTGGAAGAAAACATGCGAAGAAGAGGGGCTGGTGCGAATCTCCTAAACGCCGCAGAGGATTGGGCGCGTTCCCATGGATGTGTGGAGATGGCGTCAGACACCAACCTTGGAAACAAGGCGAGTGAAGCCGCGCACCGGACACTCGGATTTAAGATTGCTGCTCGGGTGGTCGCATTCAGAAAAGACTTGGGGCCCCGCTAATACCTTGTTCAAACTTCCAGACATCGAGGAAGAACACTAAACGCGTTGTCAGTGCGGAGGGAGCGATATGAACCGGTTTAAGAAGATTATTTGCGTGGTCGCGGACGGTTGCGCGAACGAACAGGCCATAACGCGAGCGGTCACCCTGGCGGCGCACAATTCAGCGCAATTGACCGTCCTCGAAGTTGTGTGCGAAATCCCCCCCAATACGAAGCTTTTGGACCGGACCTTATTTCCTGACATTGAAAAAAAATTCATGCTTGAGAAGGCCGAGAGCCTGGAAGCCTTTGTCACCCCTTGGCGGCATAAGGTTCCGCTCACAACAAAAATTAGTTCTGGCATCTTGTTTCTGGACGTGATCCGGGAAGTCCTGCGTTCCAATGCCGATCTGGTGATTAAGGCGACGGAAAACGACACCTTTCTGAACCGCGTTTTCGGCAGCGACGACATGCACCTAACCCGGAAATGCCCCTGCCCGGTATGGCTGGTAAACTCGGCTTTTGAAAACACCCTCCAACGCATCGTTGCCGCCATTGATGTGGATGAATGTTGCCGGGACGAAGAAATTGACACACAGCGGAATCTCAACCGGAAAATTCTTCAAATAGCGAGTTCCATGGCGCAGCGGGAAAAAGCGGAACTGCATATTGTCCATGTGCGCAGGACGATTAACGAAGCATTCGTTCGTGCAGGACTGCAGGATACGTTGGAAACAGATCTCTCGGCTTATCTCGAAGTGGCCCATCAGCGCCACCTCGACGACTTGCAGAAGGTCATGGGCGAAAGGATACAAGAATTAGATCAAAAGACAGTTGCCACGGCCAAGCCCAATATTCACTGGTTGGAGGGGACGCCCCAGGATGAGATCGCCAGCTTCTCCAAAAACATCAAGGCCGATCTGCTGGTTATGGGCACGGTGGCCCGCACCGGCATCCCCGGCCTTTTCATGGGCAACACTGCCGAAGCCATTTTGAATCGCATCGAATGTTCCCTGTTGGCCGTCAAGCCCGCAGGCTTTGTTTCACCCGTAACCATTGAGGATTAACATTATATCGCCAGGTTGGCTTTGCCGCTTGTGGAATTGATGGTTAAGCTTTAAGCAAACTCTAACAGTAGGCGGTGTCAAAAAAGGTTTGACGACAAACAGATCCGAAAACAATCGCGTCAAGTGACTGTTTCAAAAGTCCGTTTTGGGTCAGGACCAGGCGATGGTCGCTAGCGCATTTCCGGAAAAAACTGAATCAAATTCAGATTTATTGAATCCTTGTTAACGAAGTTTGTGATTCCCTTGGTTATTGGATAGCAAGGGAGTTTCGTTATGACCATTTCTCAGGATTTACGTATTCGTGTGGTTGAAAAGGTGGGTGCTGGCATGTCGCGCCGTCAAGCTGCGGATCATTTTGATGTCAGCCCGAGTTCTGCCATCCGTTTTGTCCATCAGTACGAAACGGATGGATCCGTTGCCCCCAAAGTCCACGGCCCACGCAAACGCCGTCTTGATCCGTATGCTGAGGATATTTTGAATTGGATTGAAGATGTTCCGGATATGACCTTGCAAGAGTTGTCCGAACGTCTGCTGACCATCCACGGCCTTCGCGCCCCGAAATCGACCATAGATGACTGGCTTCGGTCGCGAAACATCAGCTTCAAAAAAAACGGCACACGCCAGTGAGCAGGAGCGCCCGGATGTCCAGGCAGCGCGGGCGGTGTGGCGCAAGCGTCAAAATTGGCTTAGCAAACATCCCGAAAAGGTCGGCAACCTTGTGTTCATTGATGAAACTGGCATCAACACCAAGATGGCGCGTCTGAGGGGACGCTGTCTCAAAGGCCAACGGATGGTCGCCTCCATTCCTCACGGGCATTGGAAAACCATGACGTTTATTGCAGGATTACGCTGTGACCGCTTAACCGCACCCTGGGTCATTGACGGCCCCATGACTGCAAATATCTTCGAGCAATATATCGAGACACAACTCGCCCCGACCCTGAACAAAGGGGACGTGGTTGTTCTCGATAACCTCTCGGCGCATAAGTGTGACCGGGCAAGAAAAGCCGTCGAAAAGCGAGGAGCTTGGCTCTTGTTTTTGCCGCCATACTCGCCCGACTTCAATCCCATAGAACTGGCGTGTTCAAAGTTCAAGGCACATATCAAGCGCCTGAAACCCCGGTCCATTGATGACTTATGGAAAACGGCAGGAAAGGTTTGCGATCTCTTCAAACCGGAAGAATGCAGAAACTTCTTTGCTGCCGATGGCTATGCGTCAAAATAAGTCGGAAATGCTCTATCGCGCTTCAGGATGGCAAAGAGGGATCGGTGAAGGTTCAGATCGCCCTTCAGGGCCTTGTCGGTCATACCCCGCAAGACGCCGCCGGGATTGACGACAGGGATGAGGGGGTGCGTTCTGTTGCGGTCGATGATGACGACGGCGACGGCGGCGGCCGTCTCTCCCATCACGTTGCAGGCCTTGATCCACGCCTGGCGGCCGATCTTCAGCTCGTGACACCTCCTGGCGGCGGCGATGTTCAGATCCTGGTATTTGTCGCCGGCCGCGCCCGGGCTGCGGCGCGACAATCAAAGTGAGAGAGCAGCGTCAATCAAGATGAGAATGCCGT
>JADGBG010000179.1 GCA_015231605.1 Alphaproteobacteria bacterium
CAGGGCGGGCGCAAGCATCCGCAGCAGGAATTCCTGCAGGTGGACACCACCAACATCCTGTTCATCTGCGGCGGCGCGTTCTCCGGCCTGGACAAGATCATCGCGCAGCGCGGCAAGGGCTCGTCCATCGGTTTCGGCGCGGACGTGAAGGCCCCGGACGCGCGTGGCGTGGGCGAACTGTTGCGCGATCTGGAGCCCGAAGATTTGTTGAAGTTCGGCCTGATCCCCGAATTCATCGGCCGCGTTCCGGTGCTCGCCACCCTGGAAGACCTGGACGAAGAAGCCCTGGTCACCATCCTGACCGAACCGAAGAACGCGCTGGTCAAGCAATACCAACGCCTGTTCGAGATGGAGGACGTGGAGCTGACCTTCACCGATGGCGCGCTGAAGACCGTCGCCGAACGGGCGGTCGAGCGCAAGACCGGCGCGCGCGGCCTGCGCTCCATCATGGAAGGCATCCTGCTGGACACCATGTTCGAACTGCCGGGCCTGGACGGGGTGGAGGAAGTGGTCATCAACCGCGAGGTGGTGGCCGAAGGGGCGAAGCCGCTCTATATCTACGCCGACCGCGTCGAAGACGTGGAATCGACGGCATAAGGCTGCAATCCATATGTTTCGCCCTTTGAAATGGGCGTCGAATATCGATTTGAACCGCCGGAACCTGAAAATCCGGCGGTTCATTCGTTTTTTTGGCCCTTCAACGCCTGAAAAACCCCTCTTGTCCCCAAAATATCGCCTTTGGGGCCTTGAAGAGCCGCCTGAATGGGGCCATCTTTCCTCTTATGGACCCCGAAGCCGGATTCCCCGGCGATAATAAAGTCTGTAAGGATACGAGGCCGACATGAGCATCTTCCCGTCCCAGGGCGAACTTCTTCCCGTCTTGCCGTTGCGCGACATCGTGGTGTTTCCGCACATGATCGTGCCGCTGTTCGTGGGGCGAGACAAATCCGTGCGCGCGCTGGAAGACGTGATGCGCGACGACAAGCAAATCCTGCTGGTCGCGCAGAAGAACGCCTCCGACGACGATCCGCAGCCGGAAGACATCTATTCCGTCGGCACCGTCTCGACGGTCCTGCAACTGCTGAAACTCCCCGACGGCACGGTCAAGGTTCTGGTCGAAGGCGGGCGGCGCGCGAGGATTCTGAAATACTCGGACAACGCGGACTTCTTCCAGGCCGAGGTGGAATTCCTCGACGAGGAAGGTGGCGACGCGCAGGAACTGGAAGCCCTGTCGCGCTCCGTGGTGGGCGAGTTCGAGCAGTATATCAAGCTCAACAAGAAGATCCCGCCCGAAGCCCTGGTGTCCATCAACCAGATCGAAGACCCCAGCAAGTTGGCCGACACGGTGTCGTCGCACCTGGCGCTGAAAATTTCCGAAAAGCAGGAGCTGCTGGAAGTGCGGAGCGTCGGCGAACGTCTCGAGCGCGTCTATTCCTACATGGAAGGCGAGATCGGCGTGTTGCAGGTGGAAAAGAAGATCCGCTCGCGCGTCAAGCGCCAGATGGAAAAGACCCAGCGCGAGTACTATCTGAACGAACAGCTCAAGGCCATTCAAAAGGAACTGGGCGAAGGCGAGGAAGGCAAGGACGAAACCGCCGAAATCGAAGACCGGATCAAGAAGACGCGGCTGTCCAAGGAAGCCCGCGAGAAGTGCATGGGCGAGTTGAAGAAACTCAAGTCCATGTCGCCCATGTCGGCGGAAGCCACCGTGGTGCGCAACTACCTGGACTGGATGCTGGGGATTCCGTGGAAGAAAAAATCCCCGGTGAAGAAGGAATTGAAGGAAGCGGAAACCATCCTCGACGCCGACCACTACGGTCTGGAAAAGGTCAAGGAACGCATCCTCGAATATTTGGCCGTGCAGTCGCGCACCAAAAAGCTGAAAGGCCCGATCCTGTGCCTGGTCGGCCCCCCGGGCGTGGGCAAGACGTCGCTGGGCAAGTCCATCGCCCACGCCACGGGGCGCAAGTTCGTGCGCATGAGCCTGGGCGGCGTGCGTGACGAAAGCGAGATCCGCGGCCACCGGCGCACCTACATCGGCTCCATGCCGGGCAAGGTGGTGCAGGGCATGAAAAAGGCCAAGGTGTCGAACCCGCTGTTCCTGTTGGACGAAATCGACAAGATGGGCGCGGACTGGCGTGGCGATCCGGCCTCGGCGCTGCTCGAAGTGCTGGACCCGGAACAGAACTCCACCTTCAACGACCATTACCTCGAAGTGGACTACGACCTGTCCGACGTGATGTTCGTCACCACGGCCAACACCATGAACATGCCGGGGCCCCTCATGGACCGCATGGAAATCATCCGTCTATCCGGTTACACCGAGGACGAAAAAGTCGAGATCGCCCAACGTCATCTGATCTCCAAGCAAATCGAGGCCCATGGCCTGAAGGACGGCGAGTGGTCCATTTCCGACGGCGCGTTGCGCGACCTGATCCGCTACTACACGCGCGAGGCCGGCGTGCGTAACCTGGAGCGCGAGATCGCCAAGCTGGTGCGCAAGGCGACCAAGGAAATCGTCATGGATCCGTCGGTCGAGCACGTCAAGGTGACGTCGCGCAACCTGGAAAAATATTCCGGCGTGCGTCGTTTCCGCTATGGCGAGTTGGAGGACGAGGACAAGGTCGGCATCACCACCGGTCTGGCGTGGACCGAGGTCGGCGGCGAGATTTTGCAGATCGAAGCCATCATGGTGCCGGGCAAGGGCCGCATGACCATCACCGGCAAGCTGGGCGACGTGATGACGGAATCCATTCAGGCCGCCAAATCCTATGTCCAGTCCAAGGCCACCAAGTTCGGCATTCTGCCGCCGGTGTTTGAAAAGAAGGACATCCACGTCCACGTGCCTGAGGGCGCGACGCCCAAGGACGGGCCCAGCGCCGGCGTCGGCATGGTGACGTCCATCGTTTCGGTGCTGACCGGCATCCCGGTGCGCCGCGACGTGGCCATGACCGGCGAAGTGACGCTGCGCGGACGGGTCCTGCCCATCGGCGGTCTGAAGGAAAAGCTGCTGGCGGCGTTGCGCTCGGGCATCAAGACGGTGCTGATCCCGTCCGAAAACGAAAAGGATCTGGCCGAAATTCCCGACAACGTGAAAAAAGGCCTGGAAATCATTCCGGTGTCCCGCGTCGAACAGGTCCTGGAACATGCCCTGGTCGAAGCCCTGACGCCGGTGGAGTGGAACGAGGAAGAGCTCGATTCGTCCCTGCCTGCCTCGTCCGAGGATGGTGACGTTGGGGAGGTGGTCACCCATTGAGGGTGGTGCCGGGCATTTTCGGACAGATGATTTCAAGAAACCCGGCGAAGTTCATGGTTCGCCGGGTTTCCCGTTTGCGGGCGTCGGAAATTGCGCAGCCCACGGTCCGTTGCATTTTACGAAAATGCGCTGGAAACCGCAAAAAACTGGGGAAAAAGCGCTATCCGTGATTGACGCGGATTGAGTTTGGACACTAGAGTCCTGCATCAAACGAATCACGGCGCCATACCACGAAAGATGGCGCATATGAGTCGCACTTTATTTCATCCTATCCTGACCTGAAGAAGGGGGCCTTAAGTTGAACAAGAATGATTTGATCGCTGCCGTTGCCGATAACGCGGGCCTGTCCAAGGCCGACGCCACCAAGGCCGTGGACGGTGTTCTCGACGCCATCACCGGTTCCTTGAAAGCGGGCAACGAAGTCCGTCTGGTGGGCTTTGGCACGTTCTCCGTGGCCAAGCGCGCCGCTTCCACCGGCCGCAACCCGCGCACCGGCGACACCATCAATATCCCCGCCTCCAACCAGCCGAAGTTCAAGGCTGGCAAGGCACTGAAGGACGCCGTCAACTAAGACCGGCGCTTTCGCGAACGAACGGCCGCTTTCGCAACGGAAGCGGCCGTTTTTCGTTGCGCGAACGGCGTCTCGGGGCTTGAGTTTCCGCCGCCACCACAGTAGGGTGCCCGCACCATGAGGGCGGTTAGCTCAGCTGGGAGAGCATCTCGTTTACACCGAGAGGGTCGGGGGTTCGAGCCCCTCACCGCCCACCATT
>JADGBG010000180.1 GCA_015231605.1 Alphaproteobacteria bacterium
CGCCGCCCACCGGCGCGGTGACGGTGATCATGTCGCCGTTCTGGATGTAGTTCTTCATGGATTAGACTCCCTTGCTGGATTGGATGCGGACGACGGAGACCCGGCTGTCGCCGGTGTTGGCGATCTTGCGGTCCAGATCGGCGAGGGCATTGGCCATCTCCGCGTCGGTGGCATAGGTGACGCGCTTGCCGTCGTATTCGACGGTGCGCACGCCCTTGTAGCGGGCCGCCATGAGGGCGTCCCGCCACTGGGTGAGTTGGGTGGTGTCGGTCATGGCCTAAGCGCCCGCATTGGCGAACCAGCCCCGGTGATCGACACCGGAGAAACGGAAAACGCGAAAGCCCCAGGGATCGCGGTCCGCATGATGTCGCCCCGAGGGAATCCTCGTCGCGGACGGAGATTTTTCTCCAACCCCTGAAATCCGCGCATTCCGGCACTTCTCAAGCGCCCCCGGGGGTGCTACAAGCGCGGCCATGAGCACCGATCTTTCGCACATCCGCAACTTTTCCATCATCGCCCACATCGACCACGGCAAGTCGACGTTGGCGGACCGTCTGATTCAGACCTGCGGCGGCCTGACCGACCGGGAAATGCACGAGCAGGTGCTCGACAGCATGGACATCGAGCGCGAGCGCGGCATCACCATCAAGGCCCAGACGGTGCGCCTCAACTACACCGCCAAGGACGGCAAGACCTATCAGTTGAACCTGATGGACACACCCGGCCACGTCGACTTCGCCTACGAAGTCTCACGCTCCCTGGCGGCGTGCGAAGGCGCGCTTTTGGTGGTGGATGCGTCCCAGGGCGTCGAGGCGCAGACCTTGGCCAACGTCTACATGGCGCTCGACAACGACCTGGAGATCGTCCCGATTCTCAACAAGATCGACCTGCCGGCCGCCGAACCCGAACGGGTCCGCCAGCAGATCGAGGAAGTCATCGGCCTCGACGCCTCCGACGCCATCCAGGCCTCCGCCAAGGCCGGCATCGGCATTTCCGAAACCCTGGAAGCCATCGTCAAGCGCCTGCCCGCGCCCACCGGCGACCGCAATGCCCCCCTCAAGGCGTTGCTGGTCGATTCTTGGTACGATTCCTACCTCGGGGTGATGATCCTGGTGCGGGTGGTCGACGGCGTCCTGAAAAAGGGCCAGAAAATCCGCATGATGTCCAACGGGTCCAGTCACCTGGTGGACCAGGTCGGCATCTTCACCCCGAAAATCGTCAAGACCGGCGAACTGGGCCCCGGCGAAATGGGCTATTTCACCGCGTCGATCAAGACCGTGGCCGACACCAACGTGGGCGACACCGTCACCGACGACCGCGTGCCGGCCGCGAAACCGCTGCCGGGCTTCCAGCCCAGCGTGCCGGTGGTGTTCTGCTCCCTGTTCCCGCTGGACGCGGCGGACTACAACGATCTGCGCGATTCCATGGGCAAGCTGCGGCTCAACGACGCGAGCTTCGAATTCGAGCCGGAAACCTCGGCCGCGCTGGGCCAGGGCTTCCGCTGCGGCTTCCTGGGGCTGTTGCACCTGGAAATCATCCAGGAGCGCCTAGAGCGCGAGTTCGATCTCGACCTCATCACCACCGCGCCCAGCGTGGCCTACAAGATCCATCTTCAGGACGGCACGGTGATGGACCTGCACAACCCCGCCGACATGCCGGATCCCAGCCGCATCGACGCCATCGAGGAACCGTGGATCAAGGCCACCATCATGGTGCCGGACGAATACCTGGGCGCGGTGCTGACGCTGTGCACGGAACGGCGCGGCGAGCAGGTCGACCTGACCTATGTCGGCAACCGCGCCATGGCGGTCTACCGCCTGCCCTTGAACGAAGTGGTGTTCGACTTCTACGACCGACTGAAGTCCATCACGCGCGGCTACGCCAGCTTCGATTACGAAATGGATGGTTACGCCGAAAACGACTTGGTGAAGGTGCAGATCATGGTCAACGGCGAGCCGGTGGACGCGTTGGCGTTCGTCGCGCACCGCGGCCAGTCGGAAACGCGTGGCCGCCAGGTGTGCGAACGGCTCAAGGACCTGATCCCGCGCCAGCTGTTCAAGATCCCCGTCCAGGCCGCCATCGGCGGCAAGGTCATCGCGCGGGAAACCATTTCCGCCATGCGCAAGGACGTGACCGCCAAATGCTACGGCGGGGACATCACGCGCAAACGCAAGCTTCTGGAAAAGCAGAAGAAGGGCAAAAAGAAGATGCGCCAGTTCGGCAAGGTGGAAATCCCCCAGTCGGCGTTCATCCAGGCCCTCAAGATGGGCGACGACTGAGCGCGGCCTCGCGGAACGCCGCCCACGTTTCCCGCACCAGGGTCAAGGCTTCGCAGCCTTCCGCGGACCGCGTCATCACGCCCGCCGCGCCGGCGTCCAGGGCGCGGCGCGCCAAACCATCCGCACGGCCGTCCACCAACGCCAGCGCCACCAGATCTCCGCGCCTCAACGCGGGATCGAGTTGACGCAGGACCGACACGCCGTCGCCCGCGCGGGCGTGCATGTCCAGGATCAGAAGTCCAAACGGCCATTTTTCATAAAGCGGGGAAACCTCGCGCACGTCGGTGGTGCTGCGCACCTGACGGAATCCGGCGCTGATCAAGGTGGTTTCAAGGCGCATGGCGGAGACGGGCCGTTCATCGGCCACCAGTATGCGCGCCGGGGTTTCAAGAGCCTGAAGCATGGCTGTCTTTGACCGTGCCGTGTTTTTTTGAAATCCGAAGCGAGAATCATGCCATGGCGAACTTCTCCAGAAGGCAGCTCAACCGGTTGATTTTCAAGGGTAATGGAAAGTCCGCGAATGCATCGGCGGCGGAGAACGCGGTGCGAGGCTGCAATATGACGTGCAAAATGCACCCTCCTTATGCGCCCCGTCAGCCCACCAGGTGGGTGAGGGGGGGCGGGGTGTCGCCGCCGCCGTCCCCGTTGTCGTCATCGTCCTGGTCGCGGGTCCGTCGCGGCGCGGGGCCACTGGGCCCCAACAGGTAGTCACGCTCGGGCAGGTCTTCGGGGGAAATCGGGTTTTCGCCGTAGTGCGCCGGTGCGGGGTCGATATCCGGGTGATCGCTGGGGTGAATGTCGTCCCCGAGGTCCAGATAGCCGTCGCGCTGGGCGGCGGCCGACAATTCGTCGAACAGGAACAGGGCGTCTTCGTGGTCTTGGTAGGATTGGGCGTCGGCCGGATCGATCTTTCCGCCCACGCCGCGAAACAGGATCATCAGAACGAATCCCGGCGCGCCGAACAACAGCCATCCCGGCACGGCCAGCGCGTATTCCAGCAACGGCCACATCGGGCCGCCCGAAACGGACAGGTACAGGGCCGGGGCAACGGCGCGCAGGACATCGCGCGCGGGAAGCCAGGAGCCGCGCTCCGCCCCCATGGCATGGGCGGCCAATTCCGCGCCCGAGGCGAGGAAAGCCAACGCGGCCAGGGCAAGGCCAACGAGGAACAGAAGCCGTTTCATGGGGCCATCTTAAGGCCGGTCCGTTAAGCGGACATTGACAAACCGCCCACCCGAGAAAAAAAGCGCAGGCCAAGCGGTGGCGAGACTTGAAATTCCCCGCGCCCTTCGTTAGTTTGCGCACACCGTTGGAGAGGTGGCCGAGTGGTTGAAGGCGCACGCCTGGAACGCGTGTATACGGGAAACCGTATCGAGGGTTCGAATCCCTCTCTCTCCGCCATAATTCTTGAGAACCCCCTGTAATTGCAGGGGGTTTTCTGTTGCCATGTTTGCAGCCCCACACTGAGCCCCACATAATTCCACTGCTTGCGCAATGAAGGCTGGGGTGTCACTGCCTGCCTGCACTGTCGTTGCGCATGAATGACATGATGCGCGAATCCAAGCCTTCGTCGATCACTATAACAATGATCGGTATCACGAAAGCCTCAACAACGTCACACCCGCCGACGCCCACTTTGGGCGGGATATGGCCATCATTGAAAGGAGAGAAAAAAATCAAGATAGTGTCCCCGGACGTGGTGTATGAGACGGCTTGACGCCTGTCTCCGGCGGT
>JADGBG010000181.1 GCA_015231605.1 Alphaproteobacteria bacterium
CACCAGAGTCTCATCCAGATTGTCGCGCGCCTCTCACCCAGATTGTCGCGCTATACTCATCGAAGGGAAATGTTGAGCGACGGCTTTGATGGCGATGCGGTGCGTGCATATATTCACGGGTCAGGGGCGGAAAATGCGTATTGAAGGTCGGAAATGAAGCAGGTCAGAGAACGAATCAAGGATCAGTATCAGGGGAAATCCGAACAGGATTTTCTCGTTACGGCGCCCGCGATGCCAAAGCAGCTGATGGTGGAGCTGTCCAACGCATGCAATCACGCATGCGTTTTTTGCGCCAACCCCACCATGCAGCGCAAGGTAGGCCGTATCAAAGACGAGTTTCTGTTTCGTTTGATGGCCGACGCCCGGCGCTACGGTGTCCGTGAGATCAGCTTCTATACGACCGGCGAGCCCTTCGTGCATAAGGGGTTGGAGAAGTTCACGGCCGAGGCGAAGCGGCTTGGATACGAGTACATTTTCATCACCTCGAACGGTGCGCTGGCGACCCCCGAGCGTGCCGTGCCCGTTATCGAGGCGGGCATCGATTCGATCAAGTTTTCCCTGAATGCGGGGGACCGTGAATCCTACAAGGCCATTCACGGAAAAGACGACTGGGACGCCGTCGTTAACAACATCAGGTTCATCTCCGAATACCGCGAAAAGCACGCCCTGCAGTTCAAGCTGTACATCGGCTTCGTACTCACCCAGGCCACCAAGTATCAGCCGGAAAAACTGAGGGAGCTTCTCGGCGACAAGGTTGATGACATCATCGTTGCCGAAAGCCATGACCTGTACGGGCAGGTCGAGGACTCTCAGGACATGCTGATGATCAAGCCTCAGAGGCGGAGGGAGGGGATTTGCTACCAACCCTTCAACAGACTGCATGTGACGTGCGAAGGGTATCTCACGATCTGTTGCGGCGATTTCAATAACTTCCTTGCGGTCTGCGACCTGAACGAAATGTCCTTGGAGGAAGCCTGGCTGTCCCCGAGGTTTCGGGATGTGCGTCAGCGCCATCTCGACAGGCGACTGGAAGGAATGCTGTGCGACAATTGCTGGAACGGCAGCGTCGCGCCGGTCCATCCCCTCAACGAAGACCTTGCGGATGATCCGGCTTCGAATGCGGAGGTCGGCTCGGTTGATTAATGGCAAGTCCGTGATTGCCATCATTGTCGCCCGTGGCGGTTCCAAGGGATTGCCACGAAAGAACGTGCTTGACCTTGGCGGCAAGCCCTTGATTGCGTGGAGCATTCTCGCGGCCAACGCATCGCGGTTCGCCGACAGCGTCGTCGTCAGCACGGACGATGATGAAATCGCCGCCGTCGCAACGGAATTTGGGGGCAATGTTCCGTTCCGCCGGCCGCCCGAACTCGCGACCGACGAGGCATCCGTCTACGACGCCATCTTTCATGCCTTGGATCATATCCCGGAAAGCTATGACTATGTCGTTTTGTTGCAGGCAACGTCCCCCCTGCGACGCGGCGAAGACATCGACGCGGGCCTTTCCCTGTGTGACGCGAAGAACGTTCCATCCGTGGTTTCTGTTGCAGAGAGTGCGAAAAGCCCGTATTGGCACCTCAAAATTGATGAGAACGGGTATATCTCCCCCCTGTTTCCCGCAGAGGGCGGTCTGGGACAGCGCCAGAAGCTGCCGACGTCCTATTTGCCGAATGGGGCCGTTTTCGTCGCACGAACGGACGCGCTTCGCAACGCGAAGAGCTTCTATATGGATAAAACGGTGGCCTATGTCATGCCCGCGGAGCGTTCTGTGGATATCGATACGGCGTTGGACCTCCAGTTCGCGAGGTTTTTGATGGCGGAACGCAATGATGGCCCCGCCACCATGAACGAGTGATTTGCGATGCATGCTCATGGATTGATGTTTCATCATTTTTGTGATGAAGGAGTTCACCCGAGAGGGCAGGGGGCCATCACCGCCGATCAGTTTCGTGACCTTCTCGAATTTGTCGGAACCGGCAATATTCTGTCGCCGTCCGAATGGATGGAACGCGTTGAGACGGGCTCCCTGGAAAGCCACCACCTGTGCCTGACCTTCGACGACGCCTTGCGTTGCCAGTACGATGTGGCGTTGCCGGTCATGGAAGACTTGGGCTTGCAAGGGTTTTGGTTCGTCTACTCGTCCGTCTTCCAGGGCGGGATCGAAAGGCTCGAGGTGTATCGTTACTTCCGGACTGTGAAGTTCGATGGAATCGAAGATTTCTATCAGTCTTTTGAAGATTCTCTCGGATGTTCCTCCTACGCGGGTCTGGTCCAAGACCATCTTCGCGCCTTCACGGCGGCCGAATATTTGGCGCAGTATCCGATTTACACGGACGCCGATAGACGGTTTCGTTTTTTGCGTGACGAGGTCCTTGGCCCGAAGGCATACTTGGAGATCATGGACCA
The DNA here is from genome assembly GCA_015231605.1 of Alphaproteobacteria bacterium. Lineage (GTDB taxonomy): Bacteria > Pseudomonadota > Alphaproteobacteria > Rhodospirillales > Magnetovibrionaceae > JADGBG01. The sequence continues at coordinate 2,404 of JADGBG010000181.1, forward strand.
ACTGGTTGCGGACTCCGGCCTGGATGTGGGCGCCTTGCCGTCCCGCTTGTGGCTCGATGACATGTGTTTGAGGACGCTGCAGGACAAAGGGCATGTCGTGGGGTTGCATTCCTTTTCGCACCCCACCCGGCTGGCGAATTTACCTGCTACGGCGCAGCGCGATGAGTACGCTAAAAACTTCAAGCATCTCAGTGAGGTGCTTGGGCGCCAACCACGGACGGTGGCGCATCCCTGCAATTCTTATAATTCCGAAACGCTTTCGATTTTAAGAGAGATGGGGGTGGTCATGGGGTTTCGGGCGGACATGTCCCAAACGCAGGGGGGCAGGTTGGAATTGCCCCGGGAAGACCACGCCATGATCATGCGCCGTGCGGGCCTGGCCTAGCCCAACAATGCATCGGCACGCGTCATTACTTGGATACGAATGAAACGACCCATAGGGGCACGGGAAAGCAGGCAATCGAATGAACAGCAAATCGACGGAACAGGACAAATCGCTTCGAGAAAGCATCAGCGCCATGGCGGCTTTGCATGCCTCCAAGGCCGCCTTGCCTTCCCACTTGCCCTTGGACGCCAAGTGGGAAGGCTTGTTGGTGTCGGAACCGAAAAAGCTTTTCAAGGATGATGGAAGTATAAAATTCGATGCGCTCGAAAACTTCCGCAGATTGCAGGTTTTCGTCAGCGATCTTGCGCCGGTAACGGACTTCTGCGGTTACGATGCCGGGAAGTGGAGCGGCGCGCTTGCCGCCAATCCGTTAAAGGCCGTCCTGGATCTGGCGCGCGAGCTGGTCACGGGAAAAAAACGCGGCGACCGGCGTCTTATGCGCGAGATTGTCGCCATGCTCGAGCAGGAAGGCGCGGCCGGTCTGCTCGGCAAATATCCGGTCAAGGGAACGCCCGGCGCACCGTATTGCTATAGCTACAAAGGCTGGAGCTTCAATCTGCGTTGGGTGCGCCATATCTATTTCAACAATTTGCTGAACAAGACGCTGGGTGCGGAAATCGATTCCCGCTCGCGTTTCGTCAATGCCGACATCGGCTGTAGCTACGGCACGTTCTGCTATATGTTCAAGTCGGAACATCCGAACACGACCCAGGTCCTTGTCGATTTCCCCGAACAGCTGATCCTGGCGCGTTACTTTCTGGGTAGCCTGTTTCCCGACGCGCGGTTCGCGACCCTGCAAGACTTCGTGGACCGGGACAGCCTCGATCGTGATTTCCTGGAGCAGTTCGATTTCGTCTTGGTGCCGGTGTCTTTGTGCCACATGCTTACGGGCGGCTCGGTCGACATGGTGACGAATTTCTTCTCGTTCGGGGAAATGCGTCGCGAATGGTTCATGGATTACCTCGAATCCGATTTCTTCAAGGGCGCGGAGTTCCTGTTCATCTGCAATCGGTTTGAATCCTCGCCACGCTACGAGCCGACGTATGATACGGACCTCACCATTCTCGATTATCCGTTGGCCGACTTCGAGAAACTGTTTTTCGGGGTGCTGCCCGTTGATCCCTACCACGTCGAACAACGCTATCGGGTCCTTTACGAAACCGTGCCGTGCTCATCGCAATATTTCGACTTCATCGGCCGGCGGAAGAATGGGGAT
>JADGBG010000182.1:0-2871 GCA_015231605.1 Alphaproteobacteria bacterium
CCATCGAAAGCTCCTTCAATTCAAACACCCCGTCGGCGCGGATTACGCTCGTGGGAATATCGGCCGTGGCATAGGCCGTATCGACCACCCGCCGCCATGTTTCACCGTATATGGCTGGGGGCATGCGGAACCAGATCCGTTCACGATTGGCGTTCATCAGCACCATGAGCCCCGCATTGGATTTGCCGGTATGGTGATCGCAACCGGCGATATGGAAAGCCAGACTCCGGCTATGGGGCAGGTGCCAGTCCTCGTGGGTCATTTCATGGCCGTCCGGAGACCACCAGGTGATGTCCTTCACGGAACCGTCTCCGACCCGTTCGCCGGTGAAGAAATCCCGCCGTTTGAACGCCGGGCAATCGCGCCGGAATTTGACCATTTTCTTCACGAACGCCAGGAAGTCATGATCTTCGGCGTCAAGGTTCGACCAGTCGAGCCAACTGATTTCATTGTCCTGGCAATAGGCGTTGTTGTTGCCCCCCTGGGTGCGGCCCAACTCGTCGCCGGCCAGCAGCATGGGAACGCCCTGCGTCAACATCATGGACGCGATGAAATTGCGTTTCTGGATCAGGCGCAGATCGGCGACGTCACGCCTTTGGCTGTCACCCTCGACCCCGCAGTTCCAGCTGAAATTCTCGCCGCATCCATCCCGGTTTTCCTCGCCGTTGGAAAGATTGTGCTTGTGTTCATAGCTGACCAGGTCTTGCAAGGTGAAGCCGTCGTGCGCCGTCACGAAATTGATGCTGGCCTGCGGACGGCGGCGCTGCCCACCGAAAATATCGTTCGACCCGGACAGACGGTGCGCGACTTCGCGGATCAGGCCATAATCGCCCCGCCAGAACGCGCGCAAGGTGTTGCGGTACTTGTCGTTCCATTCCGCCCAGCGGGGCGAGAACCGGCCCAGACGGTACCCTCCAGGTCCCAGATCCCAGGGCTCGGCGATCAGCTTGACCCCCGCCAACATGGGGTCCTGCTCGACCGCCGCGAGGAAACCCGCATTGGGCAGGAAGCCCTTCACCGTCCGGCCCAGTGTGGCCGCCAGGTCGAAGCGGAAGCCGTCCACCTCGCCGAACCGCGTCCAGTGGCGCAAGGAATCCATGATCAATTGCGTCACGCGCGGGTGGGCGACGTTCAGGGTGTTGCCGCATCCCGTGTCGTCCACGTAGAAGCGCGGATTGTCGGGACGCAGGTGGTAATAGGCCTGATTGTCGATGCCGCGCAACGAATACGTCGGGCCGGAATGCCCGCCTTCCACGGTGTGGTTGAAGACCACATCCAAGATGACTTCGATCCCCGCGTCGTGAAACCGGCGCACCATGTCGCGGAATTCCCGCATGCCGCCCGTGGGGTCCACGCTCCCCCGTCCCGCGGACAGATACTTGGGCGTCGGCGCGAAGAATGAATACGGGCTGTAGCCCCAGTAGTTGGTCAGCCCCTTGTCGACCAGGTGGGGTTCGTCGGTGTAGGGAAAGACCGGCATCAGTTCCACCGCGCTCACCCCCAGCCCCTTGAGGTGATCCAGGACCGCGTCGGACGCCAGGCCGGCATAGGTGCCGCGCAACCCTTCGCTCACGCCCGGGTGACGCCGCGTCATGCCGGCGACGTGCAGTTCATAGATGACCGTATCGGACCCCGGCCTGGCGGGCTTGGCCCTGCCGCCATCGAGAATTTCCTGCGAGGTCAGGATGCATTTGGGCATGTAGGCGGCGTTGTCCCGGTCGTCGAAGGACAGGTCTTCGTGACTGCTGCTCAGATCGAAGGCATAGTTGGCGTCGTGATGCGACACATTGCCGTAAAGTCCCTTGGCGTAAGGGTCCACCAACAGCTTATTGGGGTTGAAACGGTGGCCTTCCTCCGGCGCGTACGGTCCGTGAACGCGATAGCCGTACAACTGTCCGGGCTGCGCATCCGGCAGGTATCCGTGCCAGACGCCATCCGTTTGACACGGCAAGGCCAGCCGGGCGGTTTCCCGTTGGCCCCGGGCGTCGAAAAGGCACAATTCCACCAGGTGCGCGGTTTCGGAAAACAGGGCGAAGTTCGCGCCATGTCCATCCCAGGTCGCGCCCAATGGATAGGGACTGCCATGCTTCAATTTCGCCCCCATGGCGCGGTTCCCTATTGCCTATTGGCGCACAGAACCACGGCCGCCAGGGGCGGCAGGGTCAGGGATATGGACCAGGGCTGGCCATGCGCGGGCTCGTCACGGGCTTCGATGTCCACGCCGTTGCCCACGTTGCTGCCGCCGTAGTAGGTGGAATCGGAATTGAACACCTCGTGATAGCGGGCCGGTTCGGACACGCCCAGACGATAGCCGTGACGCACCACCGGGGTGAAGTTGCAAACCACGTAGACCACTTCCCCCCCCGTCGCGCCATGACGTCGATAGGCGATGATGTTGCGTTCGTGGTCGTGACATTCGATCCACGAGAACCCTTCCGGCTTGGCGTCGTAATCATGCAACGCGGGATATTCCCGATAAATCCGGTTCAAGTCCTTCACCAGGGCGCGCACGCCCTGGTTGGCTTCGTTGTCCAGCAGATGCCAGTCCAGACTTTCGTTGTGGTTCCATTCCCGTTCCTGCGCGAATTCGCCGCCCATGAACAACAGCTTCTTGCCGGGGTGGGTGAACATGAACGACAGGTAGGCGCGCAGGTTCGCGAACCGTTGCCATGCGTCGCCGGGCATGCGCCCGATCAGCGAGCCCTTGCCATGCACGACTTCGTCATGAGACAGCGGCAGCACGAAATTTTCATGGAAGGCGTACAGCAACCCGAACGTCAAATCGTCCTGGTGGTGCTGGCGGTAGATGGGATCGTGGCTGATGAAGCGCAGGGTGTCATGCATCCAGCCCATGTTCCACTTGTAGCCGAA
>JADGBG010000182.1:2881-3355 GCA_015231605.1 Alphaproteobacteria bacterium
CACCCAAATAGGTCGGCCGCGACACCATGGGCCAGGCGGTCGATTCCTCGGCGATGGTGAACGCACCCGGAAACTGACCATAGACGGCCTCGTTCATGCGCTTGAGAAAGGCGATCGCCTCAAGATTTTCGTTGCCGCCGTAGGGGTTGGGAATCCATTGGCCATGTTCGCGGCTGTAGTCCAGATACAACATGGACGCGACGGCGTCCACGCGCAGCCCGTCGATGTGAAACGCATCCAGCCAATACAGGGCGTTTGCCAGCAGGAAGTTCGACACCTCGGTCCGCCCGAAGTTGTAGATCAGCGTGCCCCAATCGGCATGTCGTCCCAGGCGCGGGTCCATGTGTTCGTACAGGTGCGTTCCATCGAAATAGGCCAGGCCGTGCGCGTCTTCGGGGAAATGGCCGACGACCCAGTCCAGGATCACGCCGACGCCTTCCTGGTGGCAACGATCGACGAAATGGCGGAAATCGT
>JADGBG010000182.1:3391-3993 GCA_015231605.1 Alphaproteobacteria bacterium
CCCCCACGACCCGTCAAAAGGAAATTCGCTGACCGGCAGCAGTTCGATGTGGGTGAAGCCCATGTCCTTGACGTAGGGGATCAGCTCGTCGGCCAATTCCCGATAGCTGAGCGGACGCCCGCCGTCTTCGGGATTGCGCCGCCAGGACCCCAGGTGCACTTCGTAGATGCTGATGGGCGCGGAAAAGCCGCTGGTGTCGGCGCGGCGCTCCATCCAATCCCGGTCCGACCAAGAGTAGCCATTGGCGCCGTAGACGATGGACGCCGTGCCCGGAGCCTGTTCCATGTATACCGCATAAGGATCCGCCTTGAGCGGCAGCACGTCGCCATTGCGCGCCTTGATCTCGAACTTGTACAGATCGCCGGGGGCGACGTGAGGAACGAAAATTTCCCATATGCCGCAATCGGGATGAATCCGCATGGAATGGCGGCGACCGTCCCATTCGTTGAACGACCCGACCACGCTGACGCGGCGCGCGTTCGGCGCCCACACGGAAAACAGCACGCCCGCCACGCCGTCGATGGTCATGGGGTGCGCGCCCAGCTTTTCGTAAGTGCGGAAATGGTTGCCTTCCGCCAGCAGATGGCGGTCAAAGGAACTCA
>JADGBG010000183.1 GCA_015231605.1 Alphaproteobacteria bacterium
CAGAAGATCGGCGAAAAGATCGGCGGGCCGTTCGGCTCCATGATCGGCAACACCATCGGCGGGGCGGTGGGCAACAGCATCGGCAATGCGTCCCCCCAATCCCCCAAGCTTGGCTTGGATGGGATTGGGAGGGCCTCTTCAGCCGCCGCAGGCGGATGGGAGGTTGGTTCTATTGGCTCCCTCGGCACCGGCTCCGCGTTGGCGGAAGTGAAGCCTCCCAAGATGCCGTCCTTCTCCAACGCCACGGAAGATGCAGGCAGTTCGTACAAGCTCCTCACGCCCGGTAAGCCGAAAAACCCGGCTCCCAAGTCGCTGGGCAACCTGATGGGCGGCCTGGAACCGCAGAAGCCTCAGACGCGGCCTCAGCCGTCGGTCGCGGACCAGGCGCTGAAGCAATTGCAGTCGCTGCCCAAGCCCAAGTCTGCACCTCAGGTCACCCCCACCATGCAGAACGCCATGCAGCAATTTGCCGCGCAGAAGCGGATCACCGTTTCCCCGGCTTCGCCGAAACCGGAGCAAGGCCGCACGTTCGCCGACGCCTTCATGGAACGCAACCCCATCCAGGGTCAGACCATGGAAATCAAGCCCAATGAGCCCATGGCGCAGGGGCGGAATTTTATCCTGACCACGGAAATGCAGGCCTCTCATCAACGCATGGCCGAGGCGTCGAGTAAGACGTCCGATCACGCCCCCATGCGTAAGCTGTTGCAGCAGACGCTCAATGACGGCGACGCCAATTCGGCGGCGGAGGTCCGCGCCTTCCTCGGCACGGCCAACGAACATCAGGCCGGTCTCGGCGACAAAATCGGCAAGGGGCTGGATTTCTCCAAAACCCAACCGGGGCCGAACGCGTGGAATCTGTTGGATCGAGGGGACGCCAATGCGGGTAGTTACGGCCAAGCTCCCTTGATGGGAGTTACGCCCATCGACCCCACCCCGGAGAACGGCTACAGCCAGGACGACCAGGGTAACTGGTACCGGAATGGACAGCGGGTGGAAAATCCCAACCGACATCCGAATATGCAACTGGCCGGGGGGGAGCTAGATGGACGGTTCGATGCAAATGGAGTTTTCCATCCCAACCCACCGCGTGTGGCGCCACCACCCAGCCCTTCGAAGTCCAATACGCAGGAAATGTCTTTTGGTGAGCTTGCCGATTATGCACAAGAAAAGTACGGCGTGAAGGACTTGTCCAAACGTATCGACGATACGTTCGAGAAACTCGGCAAGCCCCCCTATACGACGTTGACGGGCGATGAAGCGGGGCTGGCATTTGCAGAAGCCATGGCCATTGAAACGCTTGATGAAGGCGGAAAAATGCTGAGCGAATTGCCCATGGGAAAAAGAATGATCGATGATTTTAAGGCCGCCATCGAACACCATATGGACCCCAGCGGAAAGCTCACTGGAGACGTGATGCAAAAAATAGCCGACACGTGGAAGCAAAACTACCTGGGAAGAAACGCTTCCGCCTCCAGGAGGAATAACGGCAAACAGCCTCAGGCCCCGGCAAGTCAAGCCAACGCCCCAACCGGGATCACAAATGGAAAGCCGTCTTCACGAAGGGTCCAAGACAGTTCCGTAATATCGGCCGGAGCCAAAAAATTGATAAAGGATTGGCTTAAAAGCGAACAGGACTTGGCGCGCACGGAACGGCTGCGGCGGCAGTACCTGGAATAACAAGGGTCGTCCTGACTCACAAACACTAGTTGCGTTACGGAAAGGCTGCACCGATAATATTTTTCGGTGCAGCCACTCTTTTACCGGGGGAAGTTGATGTTTCGCTTCGACGTCAAATGCCGATGCCACACTCTTGCCGTAGCCGCCTTTGTTCTTTCCTCCAGTCCATGGGGAAGTTCCGGGGCGGCAGAACTTCCCGGAACCTGGAGAACCGCCTCCAACCACGAAGGGTGTGAATTCTATAGTGCTCTACACAGTGATCATGCCCCCGCATCGTGGAGTGGCGAATGCCAAAACGGCCATGCGCAAGGTGATGGCGTAATCACCTATAACACCGATTTGGGCATAACGACTTTATCGGGCCAGTTCCTGGATGGTGTTCTGGAAGGCGATGGAACATACGAAACCATAACTTTGGAGAACGAGAAGCCCGTGCCCGCCCATTATAAGGGCGAGTTTCGGCATGGTGTGCCAGATGGCTTTGGAAAACTGGAAGTCGAAGGCGTGTACACATATTCCGGAGAATTTCTGCAGGGTCGCAAACATGGGTCAGGCAACCTGCAACGTGGGGATGAATCTTATCTTAGAGGGATTTTCCGAAATGGTGAGCCGTACATGGTCATGATTGATGACTTCGGCTCCCCCTCCTTTCGATATGTAGGGGGCATGAGTAACGGAAAAGTTCACGGCTTTGGGGTTATGTCCATTGATAAGGAGCTGGAATACGAGGGGGAATTTAAAGACGGCTCATTTCACGGCCACGGCGTTTTCCGAATTAAGGGTGGCAACACTTGTGAAGGGGAATGGAAAGACAATCATCTTATCGGCTTCGGGAACGGTGTGAAAAATGGCCAGCCCGTATTCTGCATTATGGAATCCACGAACAAGGTCATCTTTGTGGATGAGAAGCCGGATACTTCCTCCAATTAAGTTGCTTCGCAAAAATGAAGCAAGCGGCCACATCGGCCCCTGACAGCCTCAACAACGCCGGTCACATCCGTGCGGTCAAAATCAAAGGAAGATCACATATGTCTGCCGTTGACGACTTTGAACGCGAGCGATTAGCGAAAGAAGAAGCCAAGCAGCGCCATGGCCCCATCGGCTACGTCAAGCTGGCGTTCATCGGCGAGTTCACGCGCTTCGCCGACCTGGACATCACGCACAGCGCCTACGGCCATCCCTAACACCCCTCCAGGGCAGGTTATAAATACCCATAAATAGGACAAAACGCTTGACTTAAAGGGCGTTTTACCGTACAAGGATCGCAACGAAACGGGACACGTGCGTCCGGATAAATCCGGCCCGTGTCCCGTTATTGTTTACGCAGCCGCCCCCGAAACGGAGGGCGGCTTTTTTCATGTCTAAATTTAGGAGACCACCATGACACCGTTTCACGTGAACGGGAGGCCGTGGCCAAATACGATTCCCTAATTGAGGACATCGCCAAAAAACGCGATGGAGATCCGGATCTCATTCGTGCCGTCATGTGGTCGGAAAATGCACGGGGACACTTTTTCGGGATGAATGATTTGGCCGATTCCTACGGTTTTTCGAACACCGTCATGCCAATGAATGTAAATAAGAAGCTCTGGTCTGGGCTGGTCGGCGCGTCAGCAGACGACATAAATAATCCGCGCAAGAACATCGAAGCCGGCGCAGAGCTCCTGAAACGGATTCAGGCGCGCATGGACGATCCGAAAGATATTGCCAAAATCGGCACCATCTGGAATGGTGCATCCTTGACGAAAACGAACGATTTCGGTGAAACCATTGGTCGAGTTTATCGGGAAAAACCCTGGAGACGATAAGCCAAATCGTGGGACCGGCAGGTGGGTGCGCCTGTTGCTGAAGGTCTTCGCCTTCATTGCCCTTACCTTGCCGGTCCTTCACGTCGCCACGGTTTTTACGTGGGCTCTTCTGGACGGTGAATTTTGTATTCCGGTGGATCCTTATGTGGACGGCTATAACTACAAAATCGATGTAACGTATTGCAAAATGGAATGGAGGGCATTGTTCCTCATACCGATCATGGCCGCATATTGGCTGCCCCTGATCGGGGCAGGGATCGTCGCTGTTTATTTCTTGAAAAGACGAAAACGGGAAGAAGCTGGCTAAAAATGCAACATATTGCATCACTCTTGTCCAAAATAATTTTTTCGTAGAGAGAAATGACGCCCTCGCCGGAATTGTGGCAGAGATGGTTTGCTGAAACCACAGCTTGTGTCCCAGCCCGTGGTGTACGAAGCGCCGGTCGGGGGCATGGTCGTAG
>JADGBG010000184.1 GCA_015231605.1 Alphaproteobacteria bacterium
GCGACGGGCGCGAGCAGCCGCACGCCCACATCATGCTGACCCTTCGGCCGATCGAGGGCGATGGCTTTGCAGCCAAGAAAGACCGCAGTTGGAACGACAAGGAGCTTGTCGAGACTTGGCGTAAATCTTGGGCCGAGCGGGTGAATTCTGCCTATCAGGCGCATGACCTGACGCTTAAGGTCGATCACCGCAGCCATGCGCGGCGCGGCATCGATGAGGCCCCGACCATTCATCTAGGGCCATCCGCTGCGGCGATGGAGCGGCGCGGCATCAAGACCGAATTAGGGAACATGAACCGGATGAGGACTGCGGCCAACCAAGCGATGCAGCAAGCGCAGCAGATGGTGGAGCAGTTGACGGCCAAGGCGAAAGAGGTCGCCAGTCAGGTCATGGACAGAGGGGCGCGGATCATGGCCGAGATGGCGCAGATCGACACGGGCAAGCTGGATGATGCCCTACAGATAAGGCAGGCTGAAAAAATCCTTCAGGAACGCAAGCAGCAGCGCGAGCAAGAGCATCATCCAACCCGTGACCGCGGGCGCGGCGGGCCGGAATTTGGGAGGTAGGCTCAAGCAAACCCCGCCTCCCGGCCATGCCGTACAGCCAGGACAACAATCATGTCGCCATCTAAACGGTAAGCGGCGATGTAGCCAGCTTGGCCGAAGTCTATCAGCAATTCCCGTTCGTCTAAATTACCTGTCGGCCGACCAATTTCGGGATGGGCGGCAAGGGTCTGGATGGTTTGGATGATAGCCGCCGCCGCTCGTTTGGCGGCGGCAGGGTTCTTTGGCCGCAAGAATGCCCTGAGCCGCTCCAAGTCACGCAGAGCCGCGGGCGAGAAGGTTACTTGTGGCATTCAGGTGCGGCCTTTTCGTCGTCGGTGCCCCACGTTTCAAGCCATGCTTCAACCTCTTCGCCAGTCACATGCAGGCCGGTGGCTTGGTATTCTTCCCAAGCCTTGCGGGCATCGTCATAGAAGGCTTGCTGCTTTTCTTCGCGTTCGACGTATTGGCCAATCGCTTCGCGCATCAGCCAGTGCGGCTTGCGGTGGCGAGCTTCGGCCAATCGTTGGAGCCGTTCTTTCACGTCGGGTTCCAGCTTCACGCTGGTGGCACGGGTGGCTGGCATTGTTGTTCACTCCGAAGGTAATACTTTTTACTACTCTACAGAAGGAAGGGCATAGCGGCAAGGCTTTCCTCGATCTCCCATTGTTCAGGCTCCCATGTCTGTTACGATAGTATCAACGATGGCCGGGGTAGGACGTAGACCGACTCACATCGTTTTCCCTTGCAGACAGAAGGCCCCCTTTTGGGGGCCTTCTTTGTCGAACGAAGTGAGACGCAGCGGAGCGGTGTCACCCGCCCTTGGGCGGGTCTTTCGGCTGCAATTTTTTGCGCCGGAATTGAAGAATTTCTGCCTCCGTCGCCGGGCGGGATTTCACCAAGGTCACGTTCGCCAACGGTTCCGGTTTGCGGTACGGTTGACCGTCGCGGCCCATGAAAGTGAGGGGCAATTTGCGATCGGCTTGGCGGCGAAGAAAAGGCGGAATTTCGAGTAATTTGTCAGTCATTTTCACCCTCTTTTTTGTAATCAAGAACTAGGCTTTCCTGACGTTTAATCTGATATTCTTTGACCAAGCGTACACGGTTGCCATTGAAGAAAAGGTTAGTGTTGATGAAATAGCCATCAGCCTGAAATTCCATCTTTGCTATGAAGCCTTTTTTGATCATTTCGTCGATCGATCGATGAATCGATTGTCGCACCGGCGGGTTTAATAGTTTACCCGTTTCAGAGAGGATTGGATTCCGCTCAAAGTAGTCCAGAACCAACGGAATATTGAGGGTAACGGTGTCGCTTTCCTGATTGTGTTGCACTTGTTCCAGCAGGACGCCTAACAGGCGATAGCTGCTCGGTGTCAGAGAAAACAATCGTTTTAGATCCGCGGTATACAGTTTGACAAACTGATCGGCATCGACGTTCTCAACTTGGACAATTTCGGCGCAGCTGAGAACCTCTCCAGTCTGAGTATCGGTGATGGCCTTATTGCCATCAACGACCGTCCGTCGATGGCCGCGTTTGTACTGCGCGGTTTGTTCTAAAAATGGGTTTGATTTGAACTTTGCTGGAACCCTTTTAACGCCCATTTTGTGTCTCCGTGTTACAAAAAAATCTGATTAATGTAACTCAAAGTATCATACTTTGGAGACAATGTGTTAAAAAAAATGATTTTAATTGAACACAGAGTCTCGACAGATTAACACAGATGTTCTCCCATTGAGACAAGGGTCTAGGCAAACTGCGGCCTCCAGCGTTTTTCCTTCTTAATACTATAAAAAGGAGGACCACTTCTCGCGGAGGCCATTTTTGTGCCCAGGCAGGACATGACCGCCCACGAGTCAAATGGACTGTCCTGTGTGCAACAAATGGCCCTCCTCCGCTTTGCACTTGGAAAAGAACCTTGGAAAAAGTTATTAACAGGGAAAATTGAGCCGCCCATTCGGGCGGCAACCTGGCGTCTCGCCTTCGGCTCGACCTGGCGCTTTTATGTGACCTTCGGTCACGCGCCAGAAGGGGTTTTGCAGGAGAAGTGTGGTTTACTTAACCGATCGCCAGCAGACAAACTCGCCCTCTTGGCGTTGTCCCCACTGTCCACCGAGGAAACGGCATCCCACCTCTGTGCTCATGGTCAGTCCAGAACGGACAGCCACCACACCTCCGGTAAAGCCGCTCAGAAGCATCAGGAGCGCGATTAGGCCAATTAGGGCTGGTTTCCACCATCGACGGCGTTGTTGCGCTTCCTGAGCCATCCTGGCAGCAGGAAGCGCATACTGGCGCAGGTCGGAAGCGACCGCTTGCAGTTCTCTGGCGGCTTGCGGAAGGCCGGACAGGGCTGAGGAAGCCCCATGCCGGGCACCGTCCTCGGCTTTCTGGCCGATCTTGGTCGGGTCGGCGGTTTTGACGGCTGCGGAGAGGGCAGCAATCTGGCCTTCCAAAGCGTCCAGTGCGTCAATCAGGGTTTGGCTCATGCGTCACCCTCCAAGTTACAGCCGTCAAAAGCGGCCCGATCTTTTTCGGGAAGCCCGTCGATCCATTGGCGGACCCGCCCCGCCGTTGCCGGGTCTCGACGGGCTTCGGCCAGCAGGATGGCGCCGAGGATAATCTTGCGCCGGGTATCGCGTTTTCGTTCTTTCGTGCGCTCCCTGTTTTTGATCTTCTGAACACGAGTCTTTGCCTGTTCAAGTTGCCTCTGTGCTTTCTCCAATTCATCCATTTTTCTTGGTCTCCATTTGGTTTCTTCCTGTCGTTAATACCATTCTTAAAAATATCTTGCGAGCGATAAGCGAGCGCCTTAAACTCCCTTTCGAAGAATGAGGAAGGGCGCACTTATACATTGCTGCGCAATGTGTGCTCTCTCAACAGGGGAAAGTCCCCTAGCGCGACGCGCTTACCCCTAAAGTACGACAAGGAAAATGGCGACCTACCATTGCAGCATTAAAGTTATCTCCCGAGGCAAAGGCCAAAGTGCAATCGCCTCCGCTGCCTATCGGGCAGGGGAGAAACTTCACGACTTGCAAACTGGTGAGGTGCAGGACTATTCCCGCAAGCAGCATGTTGAGCATTCCGAGATCATGACCCCGGGCGGTGCCGGCGACTGGACCAAAGACCGTGAACAGCTTTGGAACCGAGTCGAACAAGCCGAACGCCGGAAGGATGCCCAGCTTGCTCGCGAGGTCGAAGTTGCCTTGCCCCGGGAAATTCCAGCCGAGGCTCGCCGCCAGTTGGTGCGGGAATTTGTCCGAGACGAATTCACCAACCGGGGCATGGTGGCCGATGTTGCCATTCATTGTCCCGATGCCAGCGACGGGCGCGAGCAGCCGCACGCCCACATCATGCTGACCCTTCGGCCGATCGA
>JADGBG010000185.1 GCA_015231605.1 Alphaproteobacteria bacterium
CGCCATGGCCGGGGGCGGCTGGGGGTGGGGCGCGCCGGTTCTGGCCGCGCTCGGCGAAGACATCGGCCCGCCCCGGCCGCCCGAAGCCCGCGCTTTTCGCGTCTGGGAACGCCTGCCCAAGTGGGAAGACCGGGCGGGCGAGGTGCCGCCCGGCGATGCGCCCGTCACGCCGCTTGAGGCGCGCCGGCGCCTCGACGCCCTGTTGGCGGGCGGACGCTCGGAAAAGCGCACGGAGCAACAAAAATTCACCGCCGGAGTGACGGCGGCGTTCGATCCCTGCGACATACCGGGCCAGCCCCGCTTCGTCTTGGCGGAGGCCGGGACCGGGGTCGGCAAGACCTTGGGTTACGTCGCGCCCGCCAGCGTGTGGGCCGACAAGAACGGCGGCGCGGTGTGGCTGTCCACCTACACCCGCAACCTGCAACGCCAACTGGACGGCGAGCTGGACCGCCTGTACCCCGACGCCGTGGAAAAGAAACGCCACGTGGTGGTGCGCAAGGGCCGGGAAAACTATTTCTGCATCCTCAATTTCCAGGAGGCGCTGAGCCGTCTGGAAATGCGCCCGGACGGCGCGATCGCGTTGGGCCTGGTGGCGCGCTGGGTGCTGGCGACGCGCGACGGCGACATGGTGGGCGGTGATTTTCCGGCGTGGATTCCCGGCATGCTGGGGCGCGGGCTGACGACGGAGCTCACCGATACGCGCGGCGAATGCGCGTTCACGCTGTGCGAACACTTCAACCGCTGCTTCATCGAACATTCCAAGCGCCGCGCCAAGCGCGCCAAGCTGGTGATCGCCAACCACGCCCTGGTGATGGTGCAGGCGGCGTTGAACGCGGGCGGGGGGGCGTCGGCGGAAAACGGCGCGCCGACGCGGTTCGTGTTCGACGAAGGCCACCACGTCTTCGACGCCGCCGACAGCGCCTTCGCCGCACACCTGTCGGGGCAGGAAACGGCGGATCTGCGCCGCTGGATCCTGGGCGCGGAGGACGGGCGGCGCACCCGGTCGCGGGGGCTCAAGGCGCGCTTGGACGATCTGGCCGCCCAGGACGAAAAATTGGCCCGTCTGGTCGATGACGTGCGTCAGGCCGCCCACGCGCTGCCCGCGCCCACCTGGCGCGCGCGGCTCGCCGAGGGGCAGTCCAGCGGCCCGGCGGAAGCGTTCCTGGCGTGCGTGCGCCGTCAGGTCTACGCCCGCGACCGTGCGGCCGACGGCGCCTATTCCCTGGAGTGCGACGCCCGTCCCCCGGTGGACGGCTTGATGGCGGCGGCGGACCAACTGGACATCGCGTTGCAGGCCATGCAAACCCCGGCCAAGGCCCTGATCCGCCGCCTGCTGGACAAGCTGAACGACGAAGCGGACGAACTGGAAACGGCCGAACGCACGCGCATCGAAGGCCTGGCGGGCAGCCTGGAGCGCCGCGCGCTGCTGCCGCTCGGCGCCTGGCGCGACATGCTGAAGGCGCTGGGCGAGGGCGCGCCCGACGATTTCGTCGACTGGATGAGCGTGGACCGCGCCCAGGGGCGCGATCTGGACGTCGGGCTCAACCGTCACTGGGTGGACCCCACCAAACCGTTCGCCGCCGCCATGGCCGAAACGGCGCAAGGGGTTCTGGTGACGTCGGCGACGCTCCGGGACGACGGGGACTGGACGGTGGCCGAAGAGCGGACGGGCGCCCGGCACCTGCACGGCCCGATCGCCTACGTCGCCCAACCGTCGCCCTTCGACTACGCAACGCAGACGCGGATTTTCGTGGTGACCGACGTCAACAAGAACTCCGCCGACCAGGTGGCGGCGGCGTACCGCGAGTTGTTCCTGGCGGCGAACGGCGGCGCGCTGGGGCTGTTCACCGCCATCCACCGGTTGCGCGCGGTGTACGACCGCATCGGCCCGGACCTGGACGCCCACGGTCTGGGCCTGTACGCCCAGCACGTCGACCAGTTGGACGTCGGCACCCTGGTGGACATCTTCCGCGCCGAGGCCAATTCGTGCCTGCTGGGCACCGACGCGGTGCGCGACGGCGTGGACGTGCCGGGGGATTCGTTGCGCCTGATCGTGTTCGACCGGGTGCCGTGGCCGCGCCCGGACATCCTGACCCGTGCGCGGCGCGAACGCTTTGGCGGGCGGGCCTATGACGAGATGCTGACCCGGCTCAAGCTCAAGCAGGCCTACGGCCGGCTGGTGCGCCGCCGGGACGACCGGGGCGTGTTCGTGATGCTGGACGGGGCGTTGCCGACGCGCCTCACCACCGCCTTTCCCAAGGACGCCCTGCCGGTGCGCCTGGGTCTCAAGGAAGCCATCGCCGAAACGCGCGCATTTTTGACCGACACCGCTTGAACATGGCTCTGTTTTGCCCCACGTTTAAATACGGAGCAAACATAAGGGGGTGAGACCGATGGGCGAGCTCATTTCCATCGCCAAGTGCGCAAAGGCGCTGGAGATCAAGCACCGGGATTTTTCCCGGCGTCTGGCCAGTGCGGGGATCGAGACCTTCGAAGGCAAGGTCGACGTCGACGACGTCAAGCGCATCGCCCCCAACTTCACCCTCGACGACCAGACCATCTGCGAAACCGTGCGCCTGATCCGCCAGACCGCGCGCCGGCGCGGCGCGGTGGCCCCGCCGCACAAGCCTGAACGGGAACTGCAGGACGACCTCGACCGCATGCACAACAAGTGGCTGCTGGAACGCAAACGGGCCCAGGAATACCGCGATTTCGTCGACAATCTGGTCACCCACCTGGGGCAAATGCAGGAATCGCAGGATCCGAACGAGGCCGCCTGGGCGGTGCGTCTGTCCGCCTGGATCTGCCATCAGTTCGACTGACCGGTCCCCTTGTTCCGGCGGGGGAATCGCGGCACAATCCAGGCCCGATCCCAACGTTCTCACGATAGCGGTTTTTGCATGCGTTTTCCTTTCGTCGTCGGTCTTGCCGCCCTGGCCTTCGCCGTGGCCGGATACGGCATTTACCTGACCTGGCCCGCCCCTTCCGCCCCGCTTTCCCAATCGGGGTCTCGACAGGTCAGCGTGGCGCACCCCGCCGGGCTGCAAGCCGCCGCGGACGCGGTGCGGGGCTTCAGGCTGCTCGCCAACGCGCCCCTTGCGCCGGACGTGAAGTTGAAGACCGAGGCGGGGGAAACGGTGACCCTCGCCGATTACCGGGGCAAGGTGGTGCTGCTGAACCTGTGGGCCACGTGGTGTCCGCCGTGCAAGCGCGAAATGCCGGACCTGAACGCGTTGCAAACGGCGTTCGCGGGCCGGGATTTCGTGGTCCTGCCGGTGGCGACCGGCCGCCAGGGGGCGGAGGAACCGTCCCAGTTCCTACGCAAACGTTCCCTCGACGCGCTGTCCACGGTGTACGATCCCGGCCGCGGCATGCTGGACGTCCTGGGCATCGACAGCCTGCCCAGCACCTTTCTGATCGACCGCGACGGACGCATGTTGGGCGGCGTTCTGGGCATGATCGACTGGAACAGCGACGCGGTGAAAACCCTGATCGAAACGGTTTTGAAGGGCTGATCCGCATCCAATTTCCGCCGTGGCGGAGAAAACCCCTCGGGGGACCGCTTTTTCCGTTCACCCGCGGCCCCGGCGTGATATAACAGGCGCGAATGCCGCGGGCGCGTCCTGCGCGCCCTTTGCCATGCGTGTCGGCGGACGCGTGGGTGTAACGACGGAACACGGCGGAGCGAACATGGTGATGTCCGAGTTGTTGATTGAAGGCCTGGATCTGCTGGTGATCGGCATGGGGACGGTGTTCTTGTTCCTGACGTTCCTGGTGGTCTGCGTCGGCTGGATGTCGAAACTGGTCAGGCGGTTCGAGACGCCCGAGGACGCCAAGCCCGCGCCCGCCGCCAAACCCGCGACGGAGCCCGCCGGGCCGCCGCCCCAGCACA
>JADGBG010000186.1:0-1435 GCA_015231605.1 Alphaproteobacteria bacterium
ACGCACTGGACTTAGACATCTTGCATCAGCACGACACAAAGACCAATCCGATGAGCCCGGGATATAACTACCGTGAAGAGCTCAAAAAACTTGACGTCGAGGCTCTTAAGCAAGACATGCGCGCGCTTATGACGGACAGCCAAGACTGGTGGCCTGCGGATTGGGGACACTATGGCGGCTTGATGATCCGCATGGCTTGGCATTCGGCTGGGTCCTATCGGATTGCCGATGGTCGTGGCGGCGGCGGGACCGGTAACCAGCGCTTTGCGCCGTTGAATTCCTGGCCCGACAACGTCAATCTGGACAAGGCGCGGCGTTTGCTGTGGCCGGTCAAGAAAAAATACGGCAACGCGGTGAGCTGGGCCGACCTGATCATCCTGGCGGGCACCATGGCCTATGAGTCCATGGGTCTGAAGACCTTCGGCTTCGGATTCGGCCGCGAAGACATCTGGCATCCCGAAAAGGACGTCTACTGGGGCTCCGAAAAGGATTGGCTGGGCAGCAACCGCCACGCGGGCGGCGAACGCGAGTCGTTGGAAAACCCGTTGTCGGCGGTGCAGATGGGCCTCATCTACGTCAATCCCGAAGGCGTGAACGGCCAACCCGATCCGCTGAAGACGGCCCACGACGTGCGCGTCACCTTCGCCCGCATGGGCATGAACGACGAAGAAACCGTCGCGCTGACCGCCGGCGGCCACACCGTCGGCAAGGCGCATGGCAACGGCGACGCGTCCCGTTTGGGCGCGAATCCGGAAGGCGCGGAAATCGAGGACCAGGGCTTCGGCTGGATGAACAAGACCACGCGCGGCGTCGGTCGCGACACGGTGTCCAGCGGCCTGGAAGGCGCCTGGACGGCGCATCCCGACCGTTGGGACAACGGCTACTTCCACATGCTGTTCCGCTACGACTGGCAGCATAAGCGCAGCCCCGCCGGGGCCTGGCAGTGGGAACCCGTGGGCATCCGCGAGGAAGACATGCCCGCCGACGTCGAGGATCCGTCGATCAAGTGCATGCCGATGATGACCGACGCCGACATGGCGATGGTCCGCGATCCGGAATACCGCAAGATCTCGGAACGCTTCCACAAGGACCCGGAATACTTCTCGGACGTCTTCGCCCGCGCATGGTTCAAGCTCACCCACCGCGACATGGGGCCGAAGGCGCGCTACATCGGCCCCGACGTCCCGGCCGAGGATCTGATCTGGCAGGATCCGATCCCGGCGGGCAACGCGGACTACGACATTGACGCGGTGAAGGCCAGGATCGCCGCCAGCGGCCTGAACATCGGCGACATGGTCGCCACCGCCTGGGACGGCGCGCGGACCTTCCGGGGTTCCGACATGCGGGGCGGCGCCAACGGCGCGCGCATCCGCCTGGCCCCGCAAAAAGACTGGGCGGGCAACGAACCCGAACGCCTGGCGCGTGTCCTGGCGGT
>JADGBG010000186.1:1447-3843 GCA_015231605.1 Alphaproteobacteria bacterium
GGCCAGCGTCGCGGACGTCATCGTGCTGGCCGGCAACGTCGGCGTGGAACGGGCGGCCAAGGCCGCGGGCTTCGACGTCACGGTTCCCTTCGCACCCGGACGCGGCGACGCCACGGCGGAGATGACCGACCCGGACGCCTTCGCCGTTCTGGAGCCCATCCACGACGGATACCGCAACTGGCTGAAAAAGGACTACGCCGTCAGCGCCGAGGAACTGATGCTGGACCGCACCCAGCTGATGGGCCTGACCGCCCGGGACATGACCGTGCTGGTCGGCGGCATGCGGGTGCTCGGAACCAACCACGGCGGAACCCGCCACGGCGTGTTCACCGACCGGGTCGGCCGGTTGACCCCGGACTTCTTCGTCAACCTGACCGACATGGCGTACAGCTGGCATCCCACCGGCGGCGGTCATTATGACATCCGCGACCGCAAGAGCGGGACCGTCAAGTGGACGGCGACGCGGGTGGACTTGGTGTTCGGCTCCAACTCGGTTCTCAGGGCCTACGCCGAAGTCTACGCCCAGGACGACAACCGGGAAAAGTTCGTCAACGACTTCGTCGCCGCCTGGACCAAGGTGATGAACGCCGACCGCTTCGACCTCGCCTGAGCGAAGTCCGAAACACGCACGCGAGCGATGGGCGGACCACCCCGGTCCGCCCATCGTCGCCCAACGCCAGCCCCAATTCCGCGCCATAATCCTTCCCGCCGACCGGGGAGCTGGGCAAAGCAGCGAATCCTCTGGACAGGCCGAAAAAAACGGATCATTATCACTCTGATTTAATTGATGTTTCAGAGTTGGTTCTTGTTCCTCCTCATGATGGAGTGTATGGGTGGTGAGTGACTATCTTATGCGGACGCGCTCTTTGGAAGAGCTGGACGAGTTGATCGAAAAGGATCGGCGGTCCGCGTTGATCGTCGCGGAAACGACGTTCAACCAGGAAGTCGCCATCGCGGCGGCCAAGATCCGCGAAATCAATCAGATCGCCACGGCGCGCATCCAGGCGGACAGCCAGATCGCGTCCGCGAAGATCGCCTCGGACGCGGAAATCACCGTGGCCGAATTGCTGGCCAACACGGAACAGGCCATCCGCAGGATTCGCCGCAACACGGTCAAGTCCGCCCAGAACACTGAAATCACGGCGTCGATGGTCGTGCAGATCGGCGAAACCGCGAAAACCGAAATCATCAACAGCTCCGAGAACGCCGTCGAGGCGATCAAGCTACAGGCGGAGCTGGCCATCCAACAGATCACCGACAACTCGCAGCGGGCCATCAAGGAAATCCAGGAGCATTCGGAACACGTGGTCGCGCACGTCAACGAAAGCGCGCAAATCGCCGCCAACAAGATCGCGCAAGCCAAACTCCAGCCGAGGACGCCCGAAGAGACCGCGCAGCAGGGCCAGGAGGCCGCCCAGTTCATCATGGACGCGGCCGCCAATGCATCGGAAACCCTGGCGACACCGGTGACGCATGCCGTGGAAGCGATCCATACCCAGACCGAGGAGGCGCTGGACGTGCTGAGGAAGGTCGTCCTCAGCGTCGAGCAGAGAATCCTCGACACCCGGGACCGGGCGCTCATGCACCTCGACCAAATCGTCAGCATCAAACTGGAATGAGCCGGGCTGCGGGCCGTATCGGTCCGATCGACGCGCCGCGCCCGACTCCCCGCATGGCTTTTCGGCCCCGCGACGGAAAGGGGGCCGGAAGCTTGACCCCCATCAAGGCCCCCGGCTCCGTTTCCCCGATAATGAAACCGTGAATGCGGTTCAATCGGGCGGTGATCTGTCGTGAGACGTTGGCAAGAGGACGATGGCGTGCATCTCGACCTGCGGGGGCTTCACCCGCCCCAGCCGATGATCGAGGTGCTGCGCGAAATCGAGGGCGGCGCGCGCGTCACCATCATCTTGCACATGGACCGCGATCCCATCCCGCTTTACGCCGAACTTGAAGAGCGGGGCTGGGCCGCCCGCCGACTGCCCCGGACCGACGTGGTTCTCATCGAAATCACGCCGGAAGCCGCGCCGTGACCCCCGCGCCCCCCGTCTTCCCCGGCGCGCTTTTGATGGGCACGGAGACGCGTCTTCTGCCCTACGACGTGCCGTTACGCTTTTTCGCCGCCGCCGCCGCCTTCCACGCTCTGGCCTGGGGGCTGTTGGGGGCCGCCCACGCGGACGTGCCGGGCTTTGCCGGCGGACCGGGGCTGGCGTTGGCGGCGCTGCATGCGGTGACGTTGGGGGTTCTGGCGATGACCGCCATGGGGGCGGCATACCAAGTGCTCGGCGTGGCCACGGGCGTGGTCCTGAAGTCCCTGCTTCCCTGCCGGCTGTCGTTTTGGCTGTTCGCCCCCGGAACCGCCGTGCTGGTCGCCGGGATGGCCCTGATCGATGCCACCA
>JADGBG010000025.1 GCA_015231605.1 Alphaproteobacteria bacterium
CGATGGCGTCCTGGTCGCCCAGCCAGTCCGACCCCTTGACGGTGTCGTACATGTGCCATTTCCAATTGTCGTCGGCCATGTTGCCGAGCGCCGCGCCGATGCCGCCCTGGGCCGCGACGGTGTGGCTGCGGGTGGGAAAGACTTTGGTGATGCAGGCGGTCTTGAGCCCGGCCTTGGTCATGCCGAAGGTGGCGCGGAGCCCCGCGCCGCCGGCGCCGATGACCACGCAATCGTAGGTGTGGTCGGTGATGGGGTAGGCTTGGCTCATGATCGGCTTATCCCGCGAGTGACAGTTTCAAAACGGCGAAGATGGCGGACGCGGCGAACAGCACCGCGCCGTACTTGACGAACAGCAACAGGCCCATCTTCCACACCTCGGAATGGGCGTAGTCCTCGATCACCACCTGCAAGCCCAGTTGGGCGTGGTGGAACATGGTGACGATCAACAACACCAGCAGCACCGCGTTGCCGAAATGTTCGGCCCAAGCGCGCACGTGTTCGTAATCGCTGCCGGTCAGCGTGATCAGGGAATACACGAACCACAGGGACAGCGGGATCAGCGCCACCGTGCTCATGCGCTGGGCCCACCAGTGGTGCACCCCTTCGCGCGTCGAGCCCAGGCCCCGCACGCGGCCCAGCTTGGAGCGCAGTTCGCGTTGTTGCTGCGGCGTGTTGACCATGACCGCGCCCTCCTACAATTTTCCGACGTGGCCGTAAGCCATCAGCCAGCTCGTCACCGTCATCGCCAGCGACGCGATCACCACCAGCACGCCGGTGGCGCGCAGCGTCGGCATCTCGAAACCCCACAGCACGTCCCAGCCCAGATGCCGGATGCCGTTCAGCAGGTGATAGAACAGCGAAAACGTGAACCCGAACAGGACCAGGCGGCCGAACCACGATTCCAACAGCGCCTGGGCGCGGCCGAAGGCCTCCGGACCATAGGCCGCCGACACCAGCCAATAGGTGAACAGAACCGCCGCGAACGCCAGAAACACGCCGGTCGCGCGGTGCGTGATGGACAGCACGGACGTCACCTGCGGCCGGTAGACGGTCAGATGCGGCGACAGGGGGCGGGTTGGATCGGCCATGGCGGGAGGTCCTTTTCCGATTGCGCCCATCAATCTTCGGGCTTCGCGGAATCGAAGTCAACGCCCCTGACGGGATTTGTTCCGGGCGAGTATATTTGTATGACGGATCCTTGTGCCGCCGCGCACAATCGTGATAGTTTACATCCAACCCGAAGACCATGAGAAACGGACCGTTCCCATGACGGAAAGCGAATATTTCAAGCACTTGAGCTTTCTGATCGTCGACGACAACGCCTTCATGCGCACCATCATCAAGCGCATTCTCCGGACGTTCGGCGCGGAAGACATCCAAGAAGCCCACGACGGCGCCCAGGCGTTGAGCATCCTCAACAGCTGGAAGCCCGACATCATCTTCGCCGACTGGGAAATGCAGCCCTTCGACGGGATGGAGTTCACGCGCAAGATCCGACAATCCGAAAGTCCGGAACTGACCTTCGTGCCGATCATCATGGTTTCGTCCTATTCCGAATTCTGGCGCATCGCCGAGGCCCGCGACGCGGGCGTGACGGAATTCCTGGTCAAACCGATTTCGGCCAGGACCCTGGTCGGACGCGTCATCAAGGTCATCGAGCACCCGCGCGCGTTCGTCAAGGCGCCGGACTTCTTCGGCCCCGACCGCCGCCGGCACAACGAACCGACGGAAAACGAGCGCCGCCACGAAATCCCCCTGGACCAGGACGACATCAACGCCTTCTTCGCCGAAGACGACGGCGCACGGGAATAGGAAAAGCCGCCCCGGACGGACCGGAGCGGCTTTTCTCGTGGATGTGAACGGCGTTACTTGCGCAGGTAATCGCTGACCAGAACCTCGGCGATCTGCACCGCGTTGAGCGCCGCGCCCTTGCGCAGATTGTCGGACACGCACCAGAAGTTCAGGCCGTTCTCGACCGATGCGTCCTTGCGGATGCGCGACACGAACACCGCGTCCTCGCCGGCGCATTCGGCCGGGGTGACGTAGCCTTCGTCCTTGCGGTGGTCCACCACCGACACGCCCGGCGCCTCACGCAGCACCTTGCGCGCGGTTTCGGCGCTGATCGGCTTGACGCATTCGATGTTGACCATTTCCGAGTGCCCGATGAACACCGGCACGCGCACGCAGTTGGCGCACACCTCGATGTTGGGGTCGAGGATCTTCTTGGTCTCGACCACCATCTTCCACTCTTCCTTGGTCATGCCGTCGTCCATGAACTTGTCGATGTGCGGAATGACGTTGAAGGCGATCTGCTTGGTGAACTTCTTGCGGAACTTCTCGGCCGGTTCGTTCATGTAGACGCCGCGCGTCTGGTTGAACAATTCGTCCATGGCGTCCTTGCCGCCGCCGGACACCGACTGGTAGGTCGACACCACCACGCGCTTGATGGTCGCCAGGTCGTGCAGCGGCTTCAGCGCCACCAGCATCTGGATGGTCGAACAGTTCGGGTTGGCGATGATGCCCTTCTTGGTGTAGCCCGCGATGGCTTGCGGGTTCACTTCGGGAACCACCAGCGGCACGTCCGGGTCCATGCGGAAGTGCGACGTGTTGTCCACCACCACCGCGCCGGCGGCCGCGGCCTTGGGCGAAAATTCGGCGGACACCGACGCGCCCGGGCTCGACAGCACGATGTCGGTGCCCTTGAAATCGAAGGTGGCGAGGTCCTGGACCTTCAGCACCTTGTCGTCGCCATAGGACACTTCGCGGCCGACCGACCGGTGCGACGCCAGCGCCACCACCTCGTCGGCGGGAAAGCCCCGTTCCACCATCGTCTGCAGCATTTCCCGGCCCACGTTGCCCGTGGCGCCGACAACGGCAACCTTGTAACCCATCGTTCGTTTTCTCCTTCATCTGGACCCGCGACCGGACCCATAAACCAAGGCCCGCGTCGTTCCGCGGGCCTGGTTGCATTTCAAGCAAAACCGAAAGCCCGCTTAGGTGGCGGTCTTCACGGTTTTGGTGGTGGTGCTTTTGACGAGAACGACCGCCCCCAAGGCGCTCGCGCCCCGGGCCGGTTCCATCTCAATGCGGGCCGAAGCCTGGCTCATCAAGCGTCCTCACAAAATGTGCGAGTGTTGTACGCCGTTGGGCTGTGATTGGCAAGAGGCAGGTCCGGGAAAACCAGGGCAATCGGGTGAGCCCGATCGCCCTTGACTTTTCACCCCCCCTCAAGCGCCGGGCGGGCGCGTCCGCGCCCTTGGCTCGCTCCGCGCGGCCCCAATGGCCGTTGGACAGCCTCCTTCCAGAGAGATTCTAAAACAGGACAGTTCGCTTGGTCCCTACAGCGGTCATAAAGGATGTTACGGACAGGGGATCCGAATTCTCTTGTCAAATCATCATTAAATTAGTACAATCTTATATTATAAGAATCGAATGGGGGGTCAACTTCCTGTTCGCCCCCCCAGCTCTGAATGGAGGATGTCATGTCCGCCATGTTTTGGTACCTGATCTTTTACGGTGGCTTCGCGGTGTTGGCCGTTTTCGTCGGCTTCGCCATCCGCAACGCCCTGTGCACGTTCGATGTGATTTCGTGCAAGGACCGCAACTGTCAGCCGCAGTAAGCCTGCCCCGACACGTGCGTCCCGCCCCCGGTTCAGCGTCGGACGAAACGCTTTGACCTCGCCGGAATTCCTCCGCACACTCTCGGCATGTTCACTTTCGGCGTCATCGGCGCGAACGCCGCCTTCGATCCGTTCATCCTGCTGGTGCTGGGGCTGGTCCTCGACGCGGCCGTCGGCGCCATGGGGCCGGTGTGGCGCGTCCTGCCCCACCCGGTGGTGATGATCGGCGCCCTGATCGGCGGGCTGGAACGCAAGCTCAACCGCGATACCCGTCCCCAGATGGACCGCGCCGTGCGCGGCCTTTTGGTGGTGACGCTGGTCGCCGGTCTGGCGGGGGCGGCGGGTTGGGGGGTGCAGTGGCTGACCTTCCACCATCCGATCGGCTGGATGGTGGAGCTGTTCCTCATTATCGCCCTGCTGGCGCAGCGCGAACTGTACACCCACGTGCGCGACGTCGCCGTGGCGCTGAAGGACCACGGCACGGAAAGCGGACGCACGGCGGTGGGGCGCATCGTCGGACGCGATCCGGCCTATCTCGACGAACACGGCGTGGCCCGCGCCGCCATCGAAAGCCTGGCCGAAAACTTTTCCGACGGCGTCGTCGCGCCGGTGTTCTGGTACGTGCTGTTCGGCTTTCCGGGGCTGCTGGTCTACAAGGCCGTCAACACGCTGGACTCCATGATCGGGTATCGCAACGACCGCTTTCGCGCCTTCGGCTTCACGGCGGCGAGGCTGGACGACGTGCTCAACCTGATCCCGGCCCGGCTGGCGGGCCTGTTGATCTGCGTGGCCGCCGCCGCCGCGCCCAAGGGCCGGCCGTGGGCGGCGTTCAAGACCATGTGGCGCGACGCCGCCAAGCACAAATCCCCCAACGCCGGCTGGCCCGAAGCCGCCACGGCGGGCGCGCTGGACCTGGCGCTGGCGGGCCCCAGACGCTACGCCCACCACACCCAGGACGACCCGTGGATCGGCACCGGCACGGCGCGCGCCACTGCGGCCGACATCGACCGCGCGCTGTATCTCTACGTCGTGGCCTGCCTGATCAACGCCCTGATCGTCACCGTCATCGCGGTGTTCCGCTTCGGGCTGGGAACGTAGGATCCGCACAAACGCCCCAGTCCCCACACAAGGAGACTGCGCCCCTTAAACCCGGCGCTTCATGTCCGGTCAGCCCTGGAAATCGGAAACACTGACGGAGTGGATGAAAAGTCCATGTTTAGCCAAATTCTGAATCCAGATAGCCTGTTGATTCGAGCAACCGATTACCGTCCTCCATCCTCATTCCAGGCATTTAGACGGTTCGGCCTGATGGCGGAACGCGACCAGTGTTGCTCGACCGCCTGAATAAACGCGGGGCGAACAAGTTTGGCCCGCTGTTCAAGCCAGTCACCGTGATCAATTCGCAAATAGATCCCTTCAGCAGACTGATCGGTCAGCTTTGATTGCGATAAGAGTTTTTGAAGCTCGGGATAGGTAAACCGCCCGCGTGCTATGCCTGGCACCCTGGAGATATGCATCTCAACTAATAGTCGATCCCGGCGCGCTGTGGCCAGAAAGCGACCTGCATCTCGGTCATAAATATCAAAGGCAAGAAACCAGTCCGGCAAGCGATCATAAAAAATCGAATGCTGGGCATAACACCACTCGCCAAACAGGATGCACCGATCAGAAAGATGCTCGAACAGCGTATCGGCGTAGAGCGCCAGCCATTCGCCGAGTTTTTTCCACTGTCCAGAGTACGGGTGATGCAAATAAGCCCCCCTGTTCTGGGCGCGGAAATTCCCATGCACATCAAACGAGAGCCCCAGATTTGCGCCGTCCACTTTTTCTTCTACCGTCACCTCATGCGTCAGGAATGCATCGCGTTCTGATTCTGTCAGAACCTTATCACCCCTGATATTGACCCCTGGCATCGTCACCAGATGAGGCGTTGAGGGGAATTTGAAGAAGTCTTCTTTCACGTCGCCATCTTCTTGGCATATTTGGCTTCGATGTAGCCGACACTTTCGGGCTCCATGCCGGTCCATGAATACAGACGCTCAGCCTTGGTGCGCAGCGGCCCAAGATAACAGATAGATCGGTAGAGCTTTTCATGGAGCAGGTTCAGTTCTTGGACGAAATCCGCATTCTGGTGATAGGCAACCACCTCATCAGGAAAACCGTAAAACCGGACTGGTGCGCCGGGATAACCGTGACCAAGCAACTTGTTGAAGCCATGGGTGGGAGTATCGGCTTCCACAGTGAGGCCGGTAATGGCACCACCTTCTGGGTGGAATTACCATTGGCCGCTTAAAATGTCGCAGTTGGGTCACATCCACCGTGTTGGACGCAAGAAAAGCAAGTTTGCTTTCACATCCACACCGCACTCCGTCCTACGCACGGGCGCAACCGGATCCAGAAACAAATCAGGCCGGGAACGCGGTTGGCGTTCCCGGCCTTGATGATTTTGGGCGCATTCAAAGACCGGCGGTCCGCCGTTACTTCGGCGACAGCACCATGGTCATCATGCGGCCTTCGGACTTGGGGGTCTGTTCGACCTTCACCACTTCCTCAAGCTCTTCGCGCATGCGGTCCAGCACCTTGAGGCCGAGGTCCTGGTGGGCCATTTCGCGGCCGCGGAAGCGGATGGTGACCTTCACCTTGTCGCCGTGTTCGAGGAACTTGCGCGCCGCCTTCATCTTGACTTCATAGTCATGGATGTCGATGCCGGGGCGCATCTTGATTTCCTTGATCGCGATGACCTTCTGCTTCTTCTTCTGCTCGTTGCGCTTTTTCTGTTCCTCGTATTTGTACTTGCCAAAATCGAGGATTTTGCACACCGGCGGTTCGGCATTGGGCGACACCTCGACCAAGTCGAGGCCGTGCTCCTCGGCAATCGCGATGGCTTCCTTGGTGGGTTTGACGCCGATCATGTCCCCGTCCGGTCCGACCACGCGGACTTCGGTTGCGGTGATTTCGTCGTTGACGCGGGGACCGTCGTTGGTCGGCTTCTTGTTGAACGGGGGCCTGGCTATGGCCTTTCTCCTAAAAAGTTGCGCTCCGGCGGGCGCGTCCAAAACTCACAGTGCTTGCTGTTTCACTCAGGGCTCATTTGCCGGCAAGCGGACCCTTCGCTTCTGCACAGAGGATATCAATTGCCTCTTTAAGCGCAAGGATTTCTTGATCCTTGCCGCCGAGACGGCGGAGAGCCACCTTGCCCTCCTCGGCCTCGCGCTTGCCCAGCACCAGGATCGCGGGGACCTTGGCGTGGCTGTGCTCGCGGATCTTGTAGTTGATTTTTTCGTTGCGCAGGTCCAACTCGGCGCGCAGTCCGGCGCTCTTCAACGCGGCCACGACCTCGGAGGCGTAGGCGTCGGCGTCCGACGTGATGGTCGCCACCACCGCCTGCACCGGGGCCAGCCACAGCGGCATGCGCCCGGCGTAGTGTTCGATGAGAATGCCGGTGAACCGTTCCAGCGAACCGAACAGCGCGCGGTGCAGCATCACCGGACGGACCTTGTCGCCCTTTTCGTCGATGTAATGGACGTCGAGACGTTCGGGCAGGTTCATGTCCACCTGCAACGTGCCGCACTGCCAGTCGCGGCCGATGGCGTCGCGCAGCACGAATTCCAGCTTGGGCCCGTAGAACGCGCCTTCGCCGGGGTTGTAGGTGTAGGGATAGCCCATCTTGTCCAACGCGCCCTTGAGCGCGGTTTCCAGCGTGTCCCACACCGCGTTGGTGCCCAACCGCTTTTCCGGGCGGTCGGAGAATTTGATGCGCACGTCCTCGAAACCGAAGTCCTTGTAGATGTCCATGATCAGGCTGACCACGGTTTCGCATTCGGACTGCAGCTGGCCGGTGGTGCAGAAGATGTGCGCGTCGTCCTGGGTGAATTCGCGCACCCGCATCAGCCCGTGCAACGCGCCCGACGGCTCGTAGCGGTTGACCTTGCCGAACTCTGCGATGCGGCGCGGAAGGTCCTTGTAGCTGGTGATGCCCTGCTTGAACACCTGGATGCCGCCCGGACAGTTCATCGGCTTGAGCGCGAACACGCGCTCGTCCTCGGTCTGGGTGGTGTACATGTTTTCGCGGAAGTTCTCCCAGTGGCCGGACTTCTCCCACATCACGCGGTCCATCACGCCGGGGGTGGAGATTTCCACGTAATCGGCGTGTTCCTGGCGCGTGCGCATGTAGTCGATCAGCTTGCGGAACAGGGTCCAGCCCTTGGGGTGCCAGAACACCGCGCCGGGGGCTTCCTCCTGGAAATGGAACAGGTCCATCTCGCGGCCCAGCTTGCGGTGGTCGCGCCGCTCGGCTTCCTCCAGCATGGTGAGGTAGGCGGCGAGCTGCTTCTTGTCGGCCCACGCGGTGCCGTAGATGCGTTGCAGCATTTCGTTGTTGGCGTCGCCGCGCCAGTACGCCCCGGCCAGCTTCATCAGCTTGAACGCCTTGCCCAGCCTGCCCGTGGACGGCAGGTGCGGACCGCGGCACAGATCGATGAAATCGCCCTGGCGGTACAGGCGGATGTCCTGATCCTCGGGAATGCCTTCGATGATCTGCGCCTTGTAGTGCTCGCCCGCGTCCTTGAAGAAGTTGATGGCGTCGCGCCGGTTCCACACCTCGCGCGTCACGGCCTCGTCGCGATCGACGATTTCCATCATCCGCGCCTCGATCCTTTCCAGGTCCTTGGGCGTGAAGGGCTCGGACCGCGCGAAGTCGTAATAGAAACCGTTTTCGATGGCCGGGCCGATGGTGACCTGGACGTCGGGATACAGTTCCTTGACCGCCTCGGCCATCACGTGGGCGGCGTCGTGACGGATCAGGTCCAGGGATTCCTCGTCCTTGGCCGTCAGGATGGCGAAGGCGCAGTCGGCTTCGATGGGCAGCGTGAGGTCCGCCATTTCGCCGTCGATCTTGACCGCCAACGCCGCCTTGGCGAGGCCGGGTCCGATGTCGGCCGCGACCTGGGCGCCGGTCACGGGACCGTCGTATGCGCGCTGGGAGCCGTCGGGAAGCGTCAACGTAACCATGGAAATGAACCTTCGCAAAAATCGCCGATAAATCGGGGGCATGAAACGGGGAATTTACGGGGATTGCGGCCCCTGTCAAGGCGCGTCCTTCACCCCGGCACGCCTAAGGGGATGACGAGATGCTGTACATTTCCTTATCATTATTCCAAAGTGTGCTGCGCGTGGGGGGGAATCCACGACAAACATGCGTTTCATCCATGGTCACTTGAGGGCCCCGATGTCTGCCAACGAGCGATCCGGCTTTTTTCTGTATTTCGGTTTCGGGGCGATCCTGGTCTGCATGGCGGGACTGTTGTATCTCGGCTTCGCGCAACTGAACATGCACCGCGCCGCGCGCCAGGCCGACCTGGAACTGGAAGCCAAGGTGCGCAACGCCTTCATCATGCGCGACGCCATCCGCCGGCGCACCTTCGCGCTGGCCTACGTCACCGTGCTGGAGGACTTCTTCGCCCGCGACGCCGAACGCCAGGCCTTCATGGAAGCCGCCGGACAATTCGTCGAGGCCCGCGCAAACCTGATGAGTTTCGGCGCCGATCCGCACGAGCGCAAAGCCCTGGAAACCATGCGCCGGCAAATCCTTGCCGCCCAGCCGGTGACGGAGCAGGCCATGAACCTGGCGGTCGAGGGCGTGCGCGGCGCGGAATTGGAACAGGCCATCACCGCCGCCCGCAAGACCCAGGCGGCGTTGCTGGACACGCTCGATGAATTCGTCGAACACCTGGACGCGCACACGCAGAAAGCCCACCTGACCCAGGATCGCGCCCTGGACCAGGCGCAACGCCGGATGGCGATGCTGGGCGTCGCCATGTTCGTGTTCGGCCTGATCGTGGGGCTCGCGGTGATGCGCCGCGAATCCCAAAACCGCGCCCGTCTGGTGCGGGAAATCGACGAGCGGACCCTGGCGGAAAACCAGGTGCGCGAGCTCAACCGGACGCTGGAAACCCGGGTCGGGCAGCGCACGGCCGAGCTGCTGGAAAGCGTAACCCGATCGCGCGCCATCGTCGACACCGCGGTCGACGGCATCATCACCATCGACGAGAACGGTCAGATCGATACCGCCAACCCCGCAGCCGAACGGATGTTCGGCTACACCATCGCGGAACTGGCCGGGCGCAACGTCAAGATGTTGATGCCCGAACCCTATGCCTCCGAACACGACGGATACCTGCACCGCTATCGTCACACCGGCGTCCCCCGCATCATCGGCACGGGCCGGGAGGTGACGGGGCTGCGCAAGGACGGCTCGACGTTCCCGTTCTCCCTGGCGGTCAGCGAAATGCACATCGACGATGAACGGATGTTCGTCGGCATTCTGTCGGACCTGACCGAACAGAAGCGGGTCGAGGCCGAAAAGGCCGTTCTCGCCGCCGACCACGAAATCGTCGCGACCATTCTCGGCGCCTCCCTGACGTCGCATCGCCTCGACCAGTTCCTCGACGAGGCGCTGCGCATCGTTCTGCAACGCCAGAACCTGGAGCTTCTCGGCATGGGCGCGATTTTCCTGATGGACGAGACCGATCCGCCGAAGTTGCGTCTGGCCGCGCAACGGAACTTGGCCGTGCCGCTGCAAACCCTGTGCGCAACGATCGAACTGGGGCAGTGCCTGTGCGGGCGCGCCGCGCAGTCGGGCGAAGCCGTGGTCAAGATCGGCGTGGACCACGATCACGTGGTGGCGTTCGACGGCATGCATGAGCACGGCCACGTTTGCGCGCCGATCCGCCACGGCGGTCAGGTGCTGGGCGTGCTGAACCTCTACATTCCCCACGGCCACCAGCCGACGGAGCACGAACTGCGCTTCGTCGAAACCGTGGCGGGCACGCTGGCGGGGGTCATCCGGCGCAAAATGGGCGAGGACGAGCTGTTGCGCGCCAAGGAACGCGCCGAATACGCCAACCGCGCCAAGTCCGAGTTCCTCGCCAACATGAGCCACGAACTGCGCACCCCGCTCAACGCCGTGATCGGTTACACCGAAACCATGACGCACCGGGTGTTCGGTCCGGTCGGCAACGCGAAGTACGAGGAATACCTGGGCTATATCACCGAATCGGGCCACCACCTTCTGGCGCTGATCAACGACATCTTGGATCTGTCGCGCATCGAAACCGAGGAATTCAATCTGCGCGAGGAAACCGTCGACATCACCGGACTGATCGAAGGCTGCCGCAACGGCGTGCGCCCGCGCGCGAAAAAGGGCGACTTGACCCTGAGGATCGACCTTCCCGCGGACCTGCCCCGCGTGCGCTGCGACGAACGGCGCATCAAGCAGGTGATCTTCAACCTGCTGACCAACGCGATCAAGTTCACGCCCGAGGGCGGAACCGTCGGCGTCAACGCCTACGTGGACGAGCACGACCGCCTGACCGTCACCGTCTCCGACACCGGCATCGGCATCGCGCCGGAAGACTACGACACCGTCATGGCCCCGTTCGGCCAGGTGGACGGGTCGCTCGCGCGCAAGCACGACGGCGCGGGCCTGGGCCTGCCGCTGTCCCGCCGCCTGATGGAAATGCACGGCGGCGTCCTGACCCTGGAAAGCGAACTCGGCAAGGGCACCCAGGTTCATATCATCTTCCCCAGCGAACGCCTGGCGCGGTGATCGATCCATCGCAATCCACCGTGATCACACAAAAGTGTGCGCATATTCTGTTGACACGCCCCCGTTGATGCGGGCAATCTACAGAAAAATAGGATAAATTGGGCGCGCCGGATATCCTTTGCTCTTGGGATGTCATGCAGAAAAAGGAATACGACTTCTCCAGGACCTCCGTTCTCGTGGTGGACGACAGCCGCTACATGCGGAAGATCTTCAAGGAGGTTCTGTACGGACTGGGCTTCGGTAACGTCATCGAGGCCGAGGACGGCGCGCAAGCGTTGAAGCTGATCAATTCCTATCCCGTCGACATCATGGTGGTCGATTGGGAGATGCCGATCATGAACGGCCTCGAATTCGTCGAAATGGTGCGTTCCGACGTCACCTCGCCCATGCGCTTTTCCCCCGTGATCATGGTCACCGGCCATTCGGAAATGGGCCGCATCGTCCGCGCGCGCGACGCCGGGGTGGACGAATACCTGATCAAGCCCCTGTCGGCGGGCGGGCTGTACACCCGTTTGGTGGCGGTGATCGAACGGCGGCGGCGTTTCGTGCAGACCAAATCCTATTTCGGGCCGTGCCGGCGCCGGCGCAACGCCGACGAATACCTCGGACGCGAACGACGCTCGGACAACATGAAGGCCCTGCGGATCGAATTGGGCGGCAAGTCCCAGGACCAAGCCCAGGTGGACCAGGTCTTCACCGGCAACGCCAAGCCGGAAGAACCGTCCTGGGACATTTCCTCCGGCGCCAAGGCCGCCGGCTGGCCGGTCGACGAGACCCCCGCATGGCCGGATGCGGCCGCGGCCAAATCCAAGCCGGAGCCCAAGCCCATCGCCAAGACACCGCAGCCGAAACCTGCCGCCACGGCGCCCCATGACCCCAAGGCCGCCTCGCAAAGCGAGCTGGTCCAGCGTTTGAAGAGGTAGACACGCCATGGCGATGGGACACAGGAACTATGACTTTTCCCGCCTTTCCGTGCTGTTGGTCGAGGACAGCTCGTACATGCGCAAGATCCTCAAACACGTCCTGTTGGGCTTCGGCATGCGCGACATCGTCGAGGCCGAGGATGGGGGTTCCGCCCTCAACACGCTGAAAAGCCGCCCCGTGGACTTCGTCGTCACGGATTGGGAAATGCCGGTTCTGAACGGCATCGAGTTCGTCGAAATGGTGCGCCGCGCCCCGGACAGCCCCAACCCCTTCATTCCCATCATCATGGTTTCCGGACATTCCGAGGAATACCGCATCATCAGCGCCCGCGAGGCCGGGGTGGACGAATACCTGGTCAAGCCCCTGTCGGCGGCGGGGCTGTATTCGCGGATGGTCGCCATCATCGAAAACCGCCGTCCGTTCGTGCGCACCGCCAAGTTCATCGGCCCCTGCCGGCGGCGCAAGAAACCGAAACACTACCGGGGCCAGGAGCGGCGCGGCGACGGGCGCATGGCGGGGCTCGGCGGATTCGATTCCAGGGCGCAATCGCAAAGCGCCGTCGACGACATCATGTACAAGGGGTGACTTTATGACCAACGACACACCGCACAACGACCGCGACGCAGGCGAAAGCGGCGCGCACCAGACCTACACCCCCCCCAACATGCTGAAGATCAAGGTGGGCGACGGGGCCGAGCGCATCCCACCGGAGCTGGAGAAAAAGGTCAACGCCATCATCGCGGCGGAAAAGGACGGCTATTTTAAGATGCTGGGCGAGGAGGTCGGCGAGTTGCTCAAGCTCAAGGCCAAGATCGTCGCGGGCAAGGAGATCGACGCCGCCAGCCGCGAGCGCATCTACGCCATCGGGCACCGCGTCCGCAGCGAGGCGGGCATGAACGACTTGCACCTGATCGGCACCGTGGCGAACCTGTTGTGCGAATGCCTGGATCATCCGGACGGGGTCAAGGGCTCGCTCATCGCCTTCGTGGCGCTGCACATCGACGCCATGGGCGCGATCTACGCCGGCGGCCAGAACGTGGACAACAACGCCATCGGCGGCCAGATCATCGAAGGCTTCAAACAGGCCCGCGCCAAGCTGTTGAAATGAGAAAACCGGCGCGGCCGGTTCAGATGTTCACTTCCATGCCTTCCTTGGCGCCGAACGCGCCGCTCCATTCGGCGTGGGCCTCGGCCTCCAGGGCGCGCAGCATCGTGTCGTCGTAGTCCGGGGAATAGTGGAACAGCGCCAGACGCTTGGCGTTCGCCATGCGGCACAGCTTCACCGCCTCGTTCCAGGTGGAATGCCCCCAGCCCTGCTTGGTGGGCAGTTCCTCTTCGGTATAGCAGGTGTCGTAGACCACCAGATCGGCGTCGCGCATGAGCTCCACCAGCGCTAGGTCGGGCCGGCCGGGGGTGTGTTCGGTGTCGGTGGCGTAGACGAAGACCTTGCCTTCGGCCTCGAGCCGGTAGACGGTCGCGCCGGCGGGGTGGGTCAGCATGCCGGTTTTCACGCGCGCGCCGTCGAACAGGTCGAAGGCGTCCCCGGCGACGAACCCGTGACTGGTCAAATCCGACGCCAAATGTTCGTATTGCACCGGATGCAGTTCCTCGGACATGTGGCGGCGGATCAGATCGTCGATGGTGAGCTCGCCGTAGTTCAACGCCGCGTGCACGGTCACCGAACAGCCGGGGATGTAGATGTGCTTGAAGTAGTTGAAGCCCCCGGTGTGGTCGTTGTGGAAGTGGCTCATCAACAGCTGCACGTCCTTGACGCCGCGCTTGAGCAGGTCGTTGCCCAGCCACGGCAAGCCGGTCCCGGCGTCGAAAACGACGGTCCTGCCCATCACGTCCACTTCGACGCAGGCCGTATTGCCGCCGTATTCAAGAAAATCGGGATAGGCGCACGACACACTGCCGCGCACCCCCCAAAATTTGATCCTCAAGGCCGTCTCCACTTGGTCTTGTTTTTATCTGGCCGGGGAATGCTACTCCGTGAAGACGCCGCATACAATAAGACGATTCGCCAGTGTGAAAATAAAATCAGCCGTTTGCCTTGCCGTACACGCCGCGCAGGCGCTCCAGGGTGACGCCTTCGTAGGTTTCCCAGATGTCCAGCGCGCCGCCGAAATCCTGGCCGACGGTGTAGTCGTTGGTGACGATCAGGCACGGCACGCCCGCGCGCTGGCACGCCACCAGGCCGTTGCGGCTGTCTTCCAGCGCCAGCGTGTCCGCCGCGTCCAGCCCCAGCTTGTCCAGCACCCAGGTGTAGACGTCGGGTTCGGGCTTCAACACCGGCACCACGCCGCCGTCGCCGATGCAGGCGAACCAGCCGAGCGCGTCCTCGCCCAGGTTGGCCTTGAGCAGGGCCTCCACGTTGACCGGCGTGGTGGTGGTGGCGATGGCGAAGGTGAGGCCGGTGGCGCGGCATTCGCGGATCAGGGCCTCGATGCCGGGACGCAGCGGCACTTGGCCGTTTTCCAGGCGCGAGACGTAGAACCCGGTCTTGCTCTTGTGCAGCGCCGGGATCAGTTCGTCGATGTCGGCGCGCTCCAGCACCTCGGGGCGGTTTTCTTCCAGGAAAAAGCGGATGCGCTGCTTGCCCCCGGTGACCTTGAGCAGGTGCTTGTACAGCGCGCGGTCCCAATGCCAGTCGAACCCGGCCTTGGCGAAGGCGTCGTTGAAGGCTTCACGATGGGCGTCCTCGGTGTCGGCCAGGGTGCCATCGACGTCGAAAATCAGGGCTTTCATTCTGCTCTCGCTTTCTTTCAGATCATGCACGTGTGCACAATGTGGGGGCATGCCCGACCGTTGGCAAGGGCCAATCGGGCGCGCGACAAAGATGTCGACGCCCGCGCGCGGGCCGGGTAAGGATGCGTCATGGAAACGGCCAGCGAATTTGAGATTTTCCTCGTCACGGCTCCGGGGCTGGAGGACCTGTTGTGCGCGGAGGCCGCCGAGCAGGGCTTCCGCAATCCCAGGGCCGAGCCCGGCGGCGTCACCGTCGCCGGCGGCTGGGCCGAGGTCCGGCGCGCCAACCTGACGCTGCGCGGGGCCAGCCGGGTGCTGGCGCGGTTGGGTGCGTTCCCGGTCCATCATCTGGCGCAACTGGACAAACGCGCGCGCCGCTTTCCCTGGGCCGAAACGTTCCGTCCCGACGTACCGGTGCGCATCGAGGCGACGTGCCGGGGATCGCGCATCTACCACGCCGGCGCGGCCGCCGAACGGATCGAACGCGCCATCCACGACGCGTTGGGCGCGCCCATCGCCAAGGACGCCCCCATCCGCATCCTGGCCCGCATCCACAAGGACGTCTGCACCATCAGCGTGGATGCGTCCGGCGCGCTGTTGCACAAGCGCGGCCACAAGGAAGCCGTCAACAAGGCCCCCTTGCGCGAAAACCTGGCCGCCCTGTTCCTGCGTCAATGCGGCTACACCGGGACCGAGCCGGTGGTGGATCCCATGTGCGGATCCGGCACCTTCGTGATCGAGGCCGCGGAGATCGCGGCGGGCCTGCATCCGGGGCGGACCCGCGCCTTCGCGTTCGAGCTT
Organism: Alphaproteobacteria bacterium; assembly: GCA_015231605.1. Taxonomy (GTDB): domain Bacteria; phylum Pseudomonadota; class Alphaproteobacteria; order Rhodospirillales; family Magnetovibrionaceae; genus JADGBG01. Next base: position 15,700 of record JADGBG010000025.1, read on the forward strand.
CTGGCCGGGTTCGACGCCGGCGCCTGGACCGCGACGCGCGCCGCCCTGCCCGCGCCGGTTCCCCCCGTCCATCGTTTCACCGGCTTCGACCGCGACGCGGGCGCGGTGCGCATGAGCCTGGCCAACGCCGCGCGGGCCGGTGTGGCGGAGTGGACCGACTTTCACCAGCAGACCATCGGCAAGCTCGTCCCGCCCGAAGGCCCGCCGGGCCTGGTCATCGTCAATCCGCCCTACGGCGCGCGCATCGGCGAGGTGAAAAAGCTCCGCGCGCTCCACCAATCGCTCGGCCGCGTCCTCATGGACCATTTCGCGGGCTGGCGGGTGGGCCTGATCACCAACACCGACGACCTGGCCCGGGCCACCGCCCTGCCCTTCGCCACCGTGAGCGGGCCCGTATCCCACGGCGGCATCCGGGTGAACGTGTACGCCACGGCCCCGCTGCCCTGATTCCCTTTGCGCGCGGGCGGGAAAATCCCTATATCAGGGCCCATCATGACGGATACGCGCACCAACCTGATCGGGCTCGACCGCGACGAGCTCGCGCAAGCGATGGCGGAGATCGGCGAGAAGCCGTTCCGCGCCAAGCAATTGTGGCATTGGCTCTATCACCGGGGCGCGGTCGCGTTCGCCGACATGACGACCCTGTCCAAGGACCTGCGCCAGCGCCTCGACGACCATTTCCACATCAAGCGTCCCGAATTGGTGCGCGAGCTGATCTCGGTCGACGGGTCGCGCAAATGGCTGTTCCGTCTCGACGACGGCAACGAGATCGAAACCGTGCTGATCCCGGAAGACGACCGGGGCGCGCTGTGCGTTTCGTCCCAGGTGGGCTGCACGCTGAATTGCGATTTCTGCAACACCGGCACCCAGCGTCTGGTGCGCAACCTCACGGCCGCCGAAATCATCGGCCAGGTGATGGTGGCGCGCGACCGCCTGGGCGAATGGCCGTCGGGCGCGGACGGACGCAAGATCACCAACCTGGTGCTGATGGGCATGGGCGAACCGCTGATGAACTTCGACGCGGTCAAAAAGGCGCTGCTGATCATCATGGACGGCGAGGGCATTTCCATTTCCAAGCGCCGCATCACGTTGTCCACCGCCGGGGTCGTGCCGATGATCGAACGCTGCGGCGCGGAGATCGACGTCGACCTGGCGATCAGTCTGCACGCCGCCAACGACGCGCTGCGCGACGCGCTGGTGCCGATCAACAGGAAGTATCCGCTGGACGTGCTGCTCCAGGCGTGTTCCGATTATCCGGGCGCGCGCAACGCCCGGCGCATCACCATGGAATACGTGATGCTCGCGGGCGTCAACGACCGCGAAGAGGACGCCCGCGAACTGGCGCGCCTGATGCGCAAATACAAGATTCCCGCCAAATTCAACCTGATCCCCTTCAACCCGTGGCCGGGGTCCAAGTACGCGACGTCGTCCAACAACGCCTGCCACCGGTTTTCCAATATCCTCAACGATCTCGGGTTTTCCGCGCCGATCCGCCAGCCGCGCGGGCGCGACATCATGGCGGCGTGCGGGCAGCTCAAGTCCGACAGCGAGAACGAAAAGTTGAAAGCCGCGCGCGACCGGCGCGAGGCGGCGGCGGGCTGAGCCCTCAGGGCAATCGGGAGAGGGAACATTCTCCCATTCCGCCGCCTGAACAGAGGCGTTCCAACGGCCATTGAGGCCGCGCGGAGTGTTGGCGGAGCGAGCCGAGGGCGCGCACGCGCCCGCCCGGCGCTTGAGGGGGACAAAAGATTAAGGGCGATCGGGGTCACCCGATTGCCCGGGCTGATCCCTTCACGGCACTTGCCCCGGCGGGCGATTGCCCTATACTGCGCGCGCTTTTCGGGGCGCGCGCCCCAACGGTTTATTCCAGATAAAGGACACCCATCATGGCGGGCGAAGTCAAAAAAGTGGTTCTGGCCTACAGCGGCGGGTTGGACACGTCCATCATCCTGCGCTGGCTGCAGCAAACCTACGGCTGCGAGGTCGTGACCTTCACCGCCGACCTCGGCCAGGGCGAAGAGCTGGAGCCCGCCCGCGAAAAGGCCCAGTTGATGGGCATCAAGGAAATCTACATCGAGGACATGCGCGAGGAATTCGTGCGCGATTACGTCTTCCCGATGTTCCGCGCCAACGCCATCTACGAAGGCACGTACCTGCTGGGCACCTCCATCGCGCGCCCGCTGATCGCCAAGCGCCAGGTGGAAATCGCCGCCGAGGTGGGCGCCGACGCCGTGTCCCACGGCGCGACCGGCAAGGGCAACGACCAGGTCCGCTTCGAGCTCGGCTACTACGCCTGCAACCCCAACATCAAGGTCATCGCGCCGTGGCGCGAATGGGACCTGACGTCGCGCACCTCGTTGATCGAATACGCGCAAAAGCATCAGATCCCGGTGCCCAAGGACAAACGCGGCGAGGCCCCGTTCTCCCAGGACGCCAACCTTCTGCACATCTCAAGCGAAGGCAAGATCCTGGAAGACCCGTGGCAGGAGCCGGACTACGACCTGATCCTGACCCGCATGGTCACGCCCATGGCCGCGCCGGATTATCCCACGGAAATCACCATCGATTTCCAGCGCGGCGACCCCGTCGCCGTCAACGGCGAGAAGATGAGCCCGGCCACGTTGCTGGCCAAGCTCAACGATCTGGGCGGGGCCAACGGCGTCGGCTGCACCGACATCGTGGAAAACCGCTTCGTCGGCATGAAGTCGCGCGGCGTCTACGAAACGCCCGGCGGCACGATCCTGTTCCACGCGCGCCGCGCCGTGGAAAGCCTGACGCTGGATCGCGGCACCATGCACCTCAAGGACGAGCTGATGCCGCGCTATGCCGAGCTGGTCTACAACGGCTTCTGGTTCTCGGGCGAACGCGAGATGCTGCAGGCCGCCATCGACCGCGCCAACGAACGGGTCACCGGCACGGTGCGCCTCAAACTCTACAAGGGCAACGTCATCATCACCGGGCGCAAGTCGCCCTACAGCCTGTACCGCGAAGACATCGCCACCTTTGAGGCGGATACCGTCTACAACCAGCGTGACGCCGAAGGCTTCATCCGCTTGAACGCGCTGCGCCTGCGGTTGGGTTCGCTGCTCGGCAAGGGCTGAGGCGGCGGGGGCGGCGGATGGGTCGGACACTCGACGTTTCCAACGGCAAGCGGATCTTTTCCCAGGGCGACATGCTCAAGGGCGCGTTCGTGATCCTGGGCGGCCGCGTCGAATTGACGCAGAAGGCCGGGGATTACGACGAGACCGTCGTCGACATCCTCGGCCAAGGCGACATCATTGGCGTCACCGGCCTGATCCAGGAAGGCAAGGCGTGCTTCACCGCGCGCGCCCTGGAAAACACCACCCTGTTGCCGATCACCACCGCCGCCTTCACCGAAGTTCTCGACGCCGCCAATCCCATGGTGCGCAACGTGGTGACGGCGCTGGTCCACCGTCTCAAGGCCTGTCAGACGGAAAAAGTCAAAACCGCGCCGATCATCCGTTGATCGCGCCGATCAGGCCGGTTGGCCGGTCAGCAGAACCTGGCCCACGGCGAAACACCACACCGATACCGGCATGAAGCCGATTTCGTGGCCGTTCACGGCGCGTTTGCCCGCCGTGCTGCGCGTCAGCACCTTGGACGCCGTGGCGGGCTTGTTGGCTTCGATGAATTCAACCATGTCTTCGAGCATTTCAGCCGGTTTGGCGATGGTTTTATCGCCCCAGTCCAGCTCGATGCATTTGACCGGCGTATCCCCCCTGGGCGGCATTTCGACCAGGGACAAGTGCTTGTTCTTGCGCCCCTTTTTCCAGAACGCATAGAACAGACGTTGGAACGCGCCGGAATGCATGAACTGGGAAATGACCGCCGTTTCGGCGAGCAGCGCCATGGCGCGGCTGTCCAGCGGGCTGGGCCCGGTGAACCCCGCGCGCAATGCCGGCGACGTCAGGTAGACCTTGAACCGGGTTTGGCGCTGGAACCGCTTGGATTCCCCGTCGACCCGCCAGATGCGCTTGATCAGATAGGCCGATTCCAGAAATTCCAGGTATTTGCGCAACGTGTTCTTGGCGACCTTCATATCCCGCGACAGGGTCTCGATGCTGGTCTCCAGGCCCGTTTCCAGGGCCAGCCGGGTCATCAGCTTGGCCACTTCGCGCTGGTCCGCGATGCCGCACAACCCCGCCAGGTCGCGGTGCACCACGCGGGCCACCACGTCGGACGGATTGGCGGCGGCGTCCTTGGGTTTGAACGCGACCTCGGGGAAGCCCCCGCCGTTCACATAATCGTTGAAGGCTCTGTTCAGGCCGTCCAGGTCCGCCAGACGCCCATCGGCGTCGAACAGCTTTTCCCGGATGCGCAGGATGTGCAGATATTCGGCGAACAGGATGGGCGGGAGAATGCTCACCGCGAACGGCGCGTCATCGTATTGCGGCGTCAAACCGGACACCGCGCACAGCCGGCAATGGGCGCGGGCCTTGGCCACCGCTTCCAGTTGGTGTTCCCAGTCCGGAACGTTGTGAACGTCGTCGAGAAACACGTACGCCCTTGCATCCCCGGCCGCCTGCGCGGTCGCCAGGGCGTCGTCGACCAGACGGCCCAAGTCCATGTTGGCGAAGGCGGGATTGTCGAGGCGGATATAAACGAGATTGCGCGCCGCCACGCCGTCGCCCAAGAGCAGTTGGATGACCTGCTTGATCATCACCGTCTTGCCGACCCGGCCGGGCCCGCACAGGACCACCGCAGCGCCGGATTTGGCTTTCAGCATGCCCAAAAACGGACGCACGAAGGCCCGGCGGGCCGCCTTGCGAATTTCGGAAGCGGGCTTGCCGTCCGCCCACCACGGATTGTCCAGGATCAGGCGCTGTTTCAGTTCTTCCTGCAGCACGTCCATACCCCAAGCCATCGAGAGCAGAGATCTGTGTGTGTTCTTTTAAGTAAAACTAACTGAGTTTATCTTAATTCACAAGCCAATACCCATGTCTTAATCTTGAATTTTCAGGGGCCTGCTGTCCATGAACCGGGCCCCGGCCGTCCCATTGCCGCCAAACGCGGATCTCATCAAGAAGGGTTTTCAGGGCGACCGGGATTCGGCATCATGGGCGCGCCGCCCAACCGTCCATCCCGCCGTCCAGACCGAGGAGCACTTTGATCATGACCGAAGCCGCACCATCCCTGCTGTACCGCGTCTGGGCGCCGTTTCTGGCCGTGTTCGGCGTCATCGGCCTGCTGCTTCTGGGCACCGGTCTGTGGGAAAGCGCGCCCAGCATGGACGCGCGGCTCAAGATCGCCAACGCCATATTGGACCACGCGCGCGCCAACCAGCAGGTCCACGGCCGCCAATCGCAGATGCCCTGGCCGGTCCCGGTCGACAGCGGCGTCGAGGAGCGCAAGACCCTGTTCCTGGCCAAGATGCTGCCGCTCGTCGCCGAGGAGAACGACCGCATCCGTTCCGAGCGCAAATCCGTGATCCAGGGTGGCCGCCCGCATATGATCGCCGAATTGGCCGAAGACTACGGCCTCGACGCCAATCCCCCCGACATGGCGCGGTTGCTGCGCCGCGTCGACACGGTGCCCATTTCCCTGGTTTTGGCGCAGGCGGCCATTGAATCGGCCTGGGGCACGTCGCGCTTCGCCCACGAAGGCCACGCCTATTTCGGCGAGCGCACCTTTGACGCCGACGCTCCGGGCCTGGAGCCCCGGGATGCCGGCGGCTTCAAGGTCAAACGCTTCGCCGAGCCGAAACTGTCCGTGCGTTCGTACCTGCGCACCCTGAACACCCACCCGGCGTACGCCGAACTGCGCAAGGCGCGCGAGCGCATCCGCTTCGAACATCGCCGCGACCCGACGGCCGAGGAACTTCTGCCCTACTTGACGCCGTACTCGGAAATCCGGGACAACTACGCCGATATCGTCCTCGCGACCGTGCGCGCCAACGATCTTGGCGCGTTCGATCCGGTGACGTACCAACGCAACTGAAGACCGGAGGATTCGATGGTCAAGGTCTTGTTCGTCTGTCTCGGCAACATCTGCCGTTCGCCCACGGCGGAAGGGGTGTTTCGCGATCTGGTGCGCCGCGAGGGGCTCGAGGGGCGCATCGCCGTCGACAGCGCCGGCACCGCCGCCTACCACGTGGGCGAGGCCCCGGACCCGCGCGCCCAACAGGCCGCGCGCAAACGTGGCATCGACATCGGCGGGCTGCGCGGCCGTCAGGCCAAAGCCGTCGACTTCGAACGGTTCGATTACGTCCTGGCCATGGACCGTTCCAACCACCGTGACCTGTTGCGCATTTGCCCGACCGGGCAGGAGCGGAAATTGTCCCTGTTTCTCGACTTCGCCCCCGGTCAAGGCGCGCGCGACGTGCCGGACCCCTATTACGAGGGAGGATTCGACGGCGTTTATGATATGATCGAGGAGGCCGCGAAGGGTCTTTTGGCCGACATTCGCGCCAAGCACCTGTAGCACGGGAGAGCCAGGCCCCCATGCCGAGCGCTTTGGAGCAGCACATCCACGAGATCACCGGCCAGTGGCCGAACCGCGTCACGCCGCTGTCCGGCGGATGCGTCGGCGACGTGTTCCGCGCCGAAATGCCGTCTGGGCCGGATCTGGTCGCCAAGGTGGGAGACCACGGCAGCGGTTTGGCGGTCGAGGGGCGGATGCTGCTCTATTTGGCGGAACATTCCGAACTGCCGGTGCCGGAGGTTCTCCACGCCGACGACGGTTTGCTGTTGCAAACCCTGTTGCCGTCCGGCGGCGGTCTGGGCGCGACGGTGCAGCGCCACGCCGCCGAGGTGGTCGCCGCGCTCCATTCCATTTCGTCGGACAAGGGGTTCGGTTTCGATTACGACACGGTCATCGGCGGCGTGCCCCAACCCAACCCGTGGCACGGCAGCTGGCTCGAGTTCTTCGCCGAACAGCGCCTGATGCACATGGGGCGCGAGGCGGAGCGCGTCGGCCGTCTGCCGACGCGTCTGATGGCGCGGTTGGAGCGGTTCGCCGGCCTGCTCGACACGTGGCTCGACGAACCGCGCCAGTCCTCGCTCATTCACGGCGACATGTGGTCGGGCAACGTGTTGTCGGCGAACGGGCGAATCACCGGCTTCGTCGACCCGGCGATCTACTACGCCGATCCGGAGATCGAGCTTGCCTTCACCACTCTGTTCGGCACGTTCGGCGATGAATTCTTCCATTATTACACCCGCCTGCGCCCGATCGAACCGGGCTTTTTCGAAGACCGGCGGGCCATCTACAACCTCTACCCCCTGCTGGTCCACGTCCGGCTGTTCGGGGGCTCCTATGTGGGTTCGGTGGAGCGCACGCTCGACCGCTTCGTGATGTGACGGCGGGCGGCGGGTGATGAACGGCATCGATCTGGTGATCTTCGATTGCGACGGCGTCCTGGTGGACAGCGAAATGATCGCGTCCCGCGAACTGGCGGCGTACCTCACCGACCTGGGCCGCCCCACCACCGGCGCGGAGTGCCGCGCGGCCTTCACCGGCCTTTCGATCCAGTCCGTGGGCGAAAAGGTGCGCGGCGCGTGGGGCGTGGACCTGCCCGCCGATTTCGCCGCGGCCTTGCGCGAACGGGACCGCGCGGCGTTCGAACGCGACCTCAAGGCCGTGCCGGGCGTCGAGGCGGCGCTCGACGCCTTGAGCGCCCGGGGTCTGCCGTTCTGCGTGGCGTCCAGCGGCGCGCCGGAGAAGATCCGTCACTCCCTCGCGCTCACGGGACTGTTGGACCGCTTCGACGGGCATCTGTTCAGTGCCGCCCAGGTGGCGCGCGGCAAGCCCGCGCCGGATTTGTTCCTCCACGCCGCCACCGCCATGGGGGCCGAACCGGGCCGCTGCCTGGTGCTGGAGGACAGCCCCGCCGGCGTGCAAGGGGCGGTGGCCGCCACCATGCGCGCCCATGGCTTCACCGGGGCCAGCCATTGCACCGACGCCACCGCCCCGGCCCTCGTCGCCGCCGGCGCCGTCGCGATTCACCCGACCATGGCCGACTTCCTGTCCCTTTTGTTGTGATAATTAAGATTAAATAGTTGCGCCAATACAGATCACGAGCGCCATTTACAGCTGATATTCCGCAATGGCATCGTAATGTGGCCCTTCGTGGCCCAAAATACTGCGATATAGGATAAATCCTTCGACCGTAAACTCTGGGAACGTCAATAGCGCGTGATCTTCCAGGAACATGCCGAGCGCGTCCGCGGGGGGGCGGCCTTTAAACCGGGCCAGGGTGATGTGGGGGGCGAACTTGCGCCCCTCCGGCTCCAGTCCGGCGCGGACCAGGGCGCTTTCCACGGCGGCGTGGAGGTGCGCCAGCGCGCCTTCGGGCTCCGCCTTCACCCCCGCCCACAGGACGCGCGGCGGATGGCCGAACGCCCCCACCCCCTGAACGGCGAGGGTGAACGGTTCGCCCCGCACCTCGGCCAAGGCGGCGTCGAGATCGAGGGCGACGTCCTCGTCCACCTCGCCGATGAAACGCAGCGTCACGTGCAGGTTTTCTTCCGCCACCCATCGCGCCCCCTTGATCCCGTGCATCGTCGCCGCCAAATGTTGGCGGTGGCGTTCAGGGATCGCGACGGCGGTGAACAGACGGATCATCGACCTTCTCCGGACCTTGTTTCAGTCTACCATCATGGCGCCGGATTGGGGATGGCGGCGTGGATGGCCTCGATTTCCGCCAGCACCTCGGCGCTCAGCGCGACATTCACGCTGTCCAGATTGGATTCCAGTTGCGCGCGCGTGGTCGCCCCGATGATGTTGGCGGTGAGAAACGGGCGCGCGGTGACGAACGCCAGCGCCATTTGCGCCGGGTCCAGGCCGTGGTCGCCGGCCAGCCGGGCGTACCGCGCCGTGGCGGCCTCGGCCTGGGGATTGGTGTAGCGCACATAAAACGGCCATAGCGTCATGCGCGCCCCCGCCGGCTTGGCCCCGTTCAGATATTTCCCGCTGAGCGCCCCGAACGCCAGCGGCGAATAGGCCAGCAGGCCGCAATCCTCGCGCAGCGACACCTCGGCCAGGCCGATGTCATAGGTCCGGTTCAGCAAATTGTACGGGTTTTGCACGCTGACGACGCGCTTCAGTCCGCGCGTTTCGGCCAAATGCAGGTAGCGCATCACCCCCCACGGCGTCTCGTTGGACACGCCGATGGCGCGGATTTTTCCGGCGCGCGCCAACTCGTCCAAAATTTCCAGCGTTTCCAGGATCGGCGTCGCGTCGTCCCCGGCCCCCTGGTCGTACCCCAGCTGTCCGAACATGTTGCAGGGACGTTCCGGCCAGTGCACCTGGTAGAGGTCGATATAGTCCGTTTGCAGCCGCTTGAGGCTGGCGTCCAGCGCAGCGGTGATGTTGGCGCGGTCCAGCCGCATCTCGCCTTCGCGCATGTAGGCCACCTGCGGGCCGCGTCCGATGGCGTTGCGGCACGCCACCTTGGAGGCCAGCACCACCTGGTCGCGCCGTCCCCGCGCGCGGAACCATTCGCCGATGATCCGTTCTGTTGCGCCATAGGTCTCGACACGCGGCGGAATGGCGTACAGCTCCGCCGTGTCGAAAAAATTGACGCCCCGATCGAGCGCGATGTCCATTTGCTCGAAGGCCTCTTCGCGGGTGTTCTGCTCCCCCCAGGTCATGGTGCCGAGACAGATGCGGCTGACCTGGATATCGGTCCTTCCCAAGCGCGATTTTTCCAACCTAGCCTCCCGTCACATTAATAAATATACTTGGATCATATTTATAACCTTATATTTATTTCATCAACAATTCATTGATTATCAGTGGAGTTATTCGGTTTACGATTTTCGTGATGCCGTCCGAATTGGGATGTATGCCGTCCTCTTGATTCAGTTCGGGGACCGTCGCCACGCCCTCCAGGAAGAACGGATCGAACGCCACGCCGTGGGCTTCGGCGAGCGCCGGATAGAGGCCATTGAAGGCTTGGCCGTAGTCCGGACCCAGGTTGGGCGGGGCCAGCATGCCGCTGAGCAGCACCCGCGCGCCCTTCGTCTTCAGCCGGGTCAGGATTTGCTCCAGGTTGGCCCTGGTCGCCGCCGGATCCAGTCCGCGCAGGCCGTCGTTGGCCCCCAGCTCGACGATGGCGGCGTCGATCTCCCGGCCCGCCAACAGCCAATCCAGCCGCGCCAATCCCCCCGCGGAGGTGTCGCCCGACACGCCCGCGTTGATCACCGTGACGTCCCGTCCGTGGGCGCGCAGCGCCGCTTCGAGACGGACCGCAAACGCGTCCTTGGCGTCCAGTCCGTATCCGGCGGTGAGGCTGTCGCCCAGCGCCAGCACGGTCCACGATCGCGCGGCGTCCCCGGCCCCGGACTGCCCCGTGACCAACAGGGCGATCAGCCCTATAATGGCCGACAAGACGCTTCCCCGTGACTCCTGTGCGATTGACTTCATGACCCAAAATTCTCCACACTCTTGCGTGACGCCCGCCATCGAACTGGACGCCGTCCATCTGACACTGACCAGCGACGCGGGCGAGGTCAACATACTTCGTGGCGTGAACCTGTCCATCGGGCGGGGTGAAACCGTCGGCCTGGTCGGGCCCAGCGGGTCCGGAAAGACTTCGCTGATGATGGTGATGGCGGGTTTGGAACGGCCCACGGGCGGGCGCGTGCGGGTGGCCGGACGGGACATCACCGATCTGGACGAGGACCGCCTGGCGCGGCTGCGCCGCGACACCACCGGCATCGTATTTCAGGACTTCCACCTGGTGCCCACCATGACGGCGTTGGAAAACGTGGCCCTGCCGCTGGAATTCGCGGGTCGCGCCGACGCCTTCGACGCCGCGCGCCGCCACCTCGACGCCGTCGGTCTGGGTCATCGCCTGAGCCATTATCCGGGCCAATTGTCCGGCGGCGAACAGCAACGCGTGGCGCTGGCCCGCGCCTTCGCCCCGGAACCGGCGGTTTTGCTCGCGGACGAACCCACCGGCAATCTCGACGGCGACACCGGCCGGTCGGTGATGGACCTGCTGTTCGACCTGCACCAACGCCTCGGGACCACCTTGGTGCTGATCACCCACGCGCCGGAACTGGCCGAACGGTGCGCGCGCCGCGTCACCATGAAGGACGGGCAAGTTCACACGGACGAGGCGCAACCATGACGCCCCCCGACCCCGGGTCCGCCGGACCGGCCCTGGCTTGGCGCATCGCCCGGCGCGAGCTGCGCGGCGGCGTTCGGGGCTTTCGCGTGTTTTTGGTGTGTTTGTTGCTGGGCGTCGCCGCCATCGCGGCGGTGGGCACCTTGTCGCGGGCGGTCCAGGCCGGGCTGGCGGCGGATGCGCGCACGTTGTTGGGCGGAGACGTGGACATTCGCACCCTGCACCGCCCGCTCAGCGCCGAACAGGACGCGCACCTCGCGCGCACCGGCCGGCAAACGGCGCGCACCCGCGAGCTCAAGGCCATGGCGCACCGGGGCGACGCGCGCGCGCTGGTCGAGCTGAAGGCCGTGGACGGGGCCTATCCGCTGACCGGATCGGTCGATCTGGACCCACCCCGGCCCCTTCACGATTTGCTGGCCGAGCGCGGCGGTCGCTGGGGCGCGATCGCGGAAAAATCGCTGCTCGACAAGCTGGGCGTGGCGGTGGGCGGCGCTCTGCGTGTCGGCGGCGTGGAATTCGAGGTGCGCGGCCAGATTCTGCGCGAACCCGACCACGTCACCAGCATCGTCAATTTCGGCCCGCGCCTGATGATCGCGAACGCCGCCCTCGACCAGACTGGCCTGGTCCAGCCGGGCAGCCAGATTCGCCACCACGTGCGCGTCCTGCTGCCCGAAAGGGTAAACCCCGACACCTATATGAAGGAACTCGACACCGCCTTTCCCCAGGCCGGTTGGCGGCTGCACGGCCCCGCCGAGGCCGCGCCGGGGCTCAAGGCGTTCATTGATCGGCTCACCCAGTTCCTCACTTTTGCCGGGCTGACGGCGTTGCTGGTGGGCGGCATCGGCGTTTCCGGGGCGGTGCGCGGCTTTCTCGGCGCCAAGACCGGCGTGATCGCCACCTATAAATGTTTGGGCGCGCCGGGGGCTTTGGTGTTTCGCATCTATCTGTTGCAGATCCTGGCCCTGGCCGGGCTCGGCGTGGCGCTGGGTCTGGCCGTGGGCGTGGCGTTGCCGTGGGTGGGGACGGCGTTGCTGGGCGATCTGTTGCCGGTGCAACCGCGCATGGCCGTCTATCCCGCGGCGTTGGCCAAGGCCGCCGGGTTCGGATTTCTGGTCGCCGTCACCTTCGCGCTGTGGCCGCTGGCTGTGGCGCGGGAAACCCGCGCCGCCAACCTGTTCCGCACCCAGGTGATCGAACCCCGCGTCCGCCCGCGCCTGGCGGCGTTGCTGGGGGTGGGCGCGATGGCGGCGCTGTTGGCCGGGCTGATCGTATGGACCGAGCCGGACACCCGTTTCGCCCTGGCCTTCGTCGCCGCCAGCGCGGGCGCGGTCTTGCTTTTGCACCTGGGCGGGCGGTTGGCGATGGCGGCGGCCAAGCGCGCGCCGCGCCCCAAAAACGCACTTGCGGCCATGGCCCTGGGCAATCTGCATCGACCCGGCGCGGATACGCCGGGCGTGGTGCTGGCGCTGGGCATCGGTCTGACGGTTCTGGTGGCGGTCGCGGAAATCCAAGGCAACGTGTCGCGCCAGATCCGCGACACCATTCCCGAACAGGCTCCAGCCTTGTTTTTCATCGACATCCTGGATCACCAGGCGGAAGGCTTCGACGACGCGGTGCAAAGCGTGCCCGGCGTCACCGGGATCGACCGCATGCCGAGCCTGCGCGGGCGCATCGTAAACATCAACGGCCGCCCGGTGGACGAAGTGACGGTCGATCCCGCCGTGGCGTGGGCGGTGCGCGGCGACCGGGCGTTGACCTACGCCGCCCGGCCGCGCCCGGGAACCGTCTTCACGGCGGGCGCATGGTGGCCGGACGACTATGCGGGACCACCCGCGATTTCGCTGGACGCCCGCGTGGCCAAGGGGTTCGGCATCGGCGTCGGCGACACGCTCACCGTCAACGTGCTGGGCCGCGACGTCACCGCCACGGTGCTGTCCTTGCGGGACATCGACTGGCGGACGCTGCGCTTCGATTTCGCGATCATTTTCGCGCCGGGCGTGCTGGAACACGCGCCGCACGGCCACATCGCCGCGGTCAAGGCCAATCCCGGCACGGAAAACGCCCTGGAACGCGCGGTCACGGATCGCTTCGCCAACATTTCCGCGATTCGCGTGCGCGACGCCTTGGATGCCGCCAACCGCATCCTGGAAGGCATCGGCTGGGCCATTACCGGCACCGCATCGGTGACGCTTCTGGCCGGCATCGTGGTGCTGGCGGGCGCCATCGCGGCGGCCAGGACCCGGCGCATTCATGACGCCGTGGTGTTCAAGGTGCTGGGCGCGACGCGGGCCCAGATCATGGCCGCGTTCCTGTTGGAGTACGGCTTTCTGGGCCTGTTGGCGGGTTCGGTGAGCATTTTGGCCGGTACCGCCGTCGCGTGGGCGGTGATCCGCCACGTCATGGCGATGACCTGGTCGTTCGAGGCCACCGAGGCCCTCGTGACCCTGTTCGCCGCCGTGGCGATCACCTTGGCCGCCGCTTTCCTCGGCACTTGGCGCGCCTTGGGCGAAAAGGCCGGCCGGCGACTGCGAAATGAGTGATGAAC
>JADGBG010000026.1:0-13977 GCA_015231605.1 Alphaproteobacteria bacterium
GCCGGGCGCCGATTGGGACGGGGTGTTCGTCGCGACGTCGAAGTAGGACGCGGCGTCACAAATCATTTCTTTTACGAGTGGGTTTTTCATCCCTCCGCGAACCGCCGGTTCGGGGATTGGGCGATGGGTGCGGCGATCTTTCCGTGAAACTTACAGTCAGTCGGCGGCGGCGGCTTCGGCCTTCGGCAGGGTCACGATGAAGCGCGCGCCGCCGCCGGTGTTTTCGGCCTTGATCGTGCCGTTCATGCGTTCCACCAGATCCTTGCACAGCGGCAGGCCGAGCCCGGTGCCCGTTTCGCCGCCGGTGCCGGGGGTGGTGCTTTTCACGTCGATGCTGAACAGCTTATCGACCACGGCCTCGGGGATGCCGACGCCGTTGTCGGTGACGGTGAGCACCACGGAACGGTCCGTCTCGTTGGCGGCGATGGTAATTTCGCCGCCGGCGTGGACGAACTTCACGGCGTTGGAAATCAGGTTGCGCATGACCGTGTTGGTCATGTCCACGTCGGCCAGGACGCGCAGGCGCCCCACGGCGTGGGATAGGCGCACGTTCTTGTCCCGGATCGGCGTGGCCAGCGCGTCCTCGGCGTGAAGCACCGCGTCGAGGATGGGAAACACGGTGAATTCCGCGTGTTCGCCGGCCATCTGGTGGCGCGCCCACTCCAACAGGCCCTGAAGCAGGTGGTAGAACCGTTCGCCTTCGTTGTGGATGTGTCCGGCGAAGGTGACCATCTTGTCGGTGCTGCCCTTGGACGCGAGGTCCTTCATCATGCGCGTCATGCCCAGCAGCGAGGTGAAGGGGCTCTTGAGGTCGTGTGAGATGATCGAGAAAAAGCGGTTCTTGACGTTGATTTCGTGCTTCAACTGGTCGTTCAGGTTGCGTTCGCGTTCCACGGATTCCGAGAGCTCGCGGGTGCGTTCGTCCACCAGGTTCTGGAGATGCCGGGTAACGGTCCAGAACGCCAGGACCAACAGCGTTTCCAGGAACAGATAACCCAGGATGCCATAGGCGATGTTGATCTGTTGTTGCCGTTCGACCCCCTTCAGGACGTCCGTCACGTCGTCCCAGACCAAGACCGATCCCGCGTTGGGCCGGCTGGGATCCAGCCCCCCCTGGAAGTCGCGCAGCGGGAAGAACGTGGCCGCGACGGTCCGTCCGTTGGCCTTCACCAGCTTCGGCACGCCCAAGTGGGGCGTTCCGTCCGGCTTGTAGGGGTAGGTGTTGAGGATGTCCACCACGCCCGATCGCGAGGTCGCTTCGACCACGCAATTGCACGGCAGATCGGTCTCGCCGAACACCTTGCGAATGGCGGATTCCCACATGGCGGAACGGACGTGTTCCTTCGTCAACAGCACCGTGAACGCCGCGCCCAGGCCGCCTTCGAGGTTTTCGATCAGCTTGGAATAGGAGGTTCCGGCTTCCAGCGCCCCGGTGTGGATCCGTTCGCCGCTGACCGGGTCGGTGGCGAACATGGGCACCACGGCGCGCAAGCCGGAATAGACGCGCCCGGTTTCGAAGCCCGTTTGCGGCTCCAGGGTGCGGTTGGCCTCGGCGATGGTGAAGCGCACGTTGTCCATGTTGTCGCCGAACTTGGTTTGGCTGTGGACGCGCAGGAAACTGGTGGAGCCGGGACCGAGATGGAAGTGCAGCTGGCGAATGCGGAATTTCTTGGACGCCTCGAGCCAGCTGTGACCGACTTCGTCGAACAGCTTGTCGCGCCAATGCTTGGCCTTCTCGCCGCCGGGACCGCGGCCGGTGGGCTCTTCCTCGCGCACGGCCTTGACGCCGTTGTGGAACAGCTCCTGGATGGTGTGGTTTTCGGCGTACAAGGTCGCGACCATCAGAAGGTCGGTGTACATCTGATCCACGGTGACGTTGAAGGCCGCGTGGTTGCGTTCCGCCTCGGTCTTCAGATTGGCGTGCAGGTTGTCGTAGGAAAAGATGTAGTTGATGTAGACGAACAGGATGTCGATGACCGCGATGGTCACGCTCAGGGACAGAAGAACGTAGCTCTTTTTCATGTCTGTCGCGGACCTATCCGTTTTGCTTGTGCGGCTGGGCGCCGGGTGTCCTCAAATCATATCCAAGAGGCCACGAGATTGCATCCCATATCATGCTGAAGTGGGCTTACTTCGACTTCATCACCCACACGCCCTGCCAGTCCTCGGGCGGTTCGGCCTTGAGCAGTTCGCAGCGTTCGATGTAGGTCTCCGACAACTGATCCTTGGGGTTGGCCTTGAGAACGTCCCTGAACGACTTGATGGCCTTGCCCCAATCGCCCTTGTGGTAGTGCTTGCGCCCCTCGGTGAAGTGGCCGACGCCATCCATGAGGTTGGGGAAGGTTTCGTCCGTGTGGTAGTCCAACACCTCGAACACGCGCACGGGCTTGGTCTTGCCCTTGACGACGACGTCGTCGATGTCGCGGACGCGGTACGTGCCCTTGAGCTTGCGCTGCGTGAATTCGGAAATCAGGATGTGGGCGTGGTACTGCTTGCACGCGCTTTCGAGCCGCGCCGCCAGGTTCACGCCGTCGCCGATCATGGTGTAGTCCATCCGTTTCGCGCTGCCGATGTTGCCCGACACGATGCTGTCGGTGTTGAGCCCCATGCCGTGATCGATGGTCATCAGGCCCTTTTCCGTGCGTTTCACGTTCCATTCGGCCAAGCGCGTCATCATGGCGATGGCCGCGCGCACGCCGCGGTCCTCGTCGTCGTCATGGGCCAAGGGAATGCCGAACGCCGCCATGATCGCGTCGCCGATGAACTTGTCCAGCATGCCGCCTTCGGAGGTGATGCAGTCCACCATGATTTCGAAATATTCGTTGAGAAGGGCGACGGTGCCCTGCGCGCCCAAGGCTTCGGTGATGGTGGTGAAGCTGCGCACGTCGGAAAACAGCACGGTCGCGGTGGTGTCCTTGCCGCCCATCATGTCGGATTCACCGCCGGCAAGCATCTGGTCGGCGAGCGCCGGGTCCATGTAGCGGCTCATGGTCGACTTCATGCGCTTTTCCGCCGAGATGTCTTCGATCATCACCATCGAGCCCAGCTTGGCCCCGTCGGTGGACATGAGCGGCAGCACGGTGACGTTGCCCGAGGTCTTCTCGCCGCCGAACGACAGTTCCGCGTCCATCACCGTGTCCGCGACCTGGGTTTCGTCGACCCTGCGGATCTTGTCCATGACCCAGGTGTTCTGGTCGGTGAAGAACTCCTCCGCCAGCCGCCCGATGATCTGCTTTTCGTTCTCCAGCTTCATAATGTCGTAGCCGGCACGGTTGCAGGTGACGATCCAGCCATCCTCGTCCGTGGTGACCACGGCGTTCGACATACTTTCCAGCATGCTTTCGTTGTAGTTCTTCATGTTCTGGACGTCGTTGAACAGCTTGGCGTTTTCCAGGCCGATGGAAATCTGCGCGGTGAACGCCTTGAGGCGCTGTTCGTCCTCGTCGGAGAAGGGCCCGCCCTTCTTGTTCAGAACCTGGGTGACGCCGATGCACTTGCCCATCTTGTTGACCACGGGGGTGCAGAGGATGGAACGCGTGAAGAACCCGGTCTGTTTGTCGAACGACGGATTGAAGCGGAGGTCCGCATAGGCGTAGGGGATGTTGATCGATTTGGCCGCGGTGAAGACCGCGCCCGCGATGCCTAAGTGGTTGGGAAAGCGGATTTCCGTGGCGTCGAGGCCCGCGCCCACCATGGACCACAGTTCGTTGGTCTTTTCGTCGTTGAGAAACAGGGTCGAGCGTTCCGCGTTCAGCATGCGCGTCGCTTCGCCCATCACCTTGGCCAGCAGGTTGTTGAGGTTGATTTCGCTGGTGACGTCGGAAACGATATCCAGGAATTCCATTTCCTGGCTGCGTTTCTTTTGCATCCGTTCGACGAATTCGGTGCTTTGCAGCGCGACCGCCGCCTGGGTGGCGATGGCTTCCAGGAATTCCAGGTCGTCCTGGGTGAACAGGACATGCTTGTCGCCGTCCATCTTGTTCAGCGACTGCACGACGCCGATGACTTCGCCCTTCACGGTCTTGATCGGGGCGCAGAGGATGGAGCGCGTGCGGAAACCCGTTTGCTCGTCGATGGACTTGTTGAAGTGCGGATCCTTGTGGGCATCGTCGATGAGCCGGCCCTTGCCGGTGGAAAATACCCAACCCGCGATGCCGCTGTCGTTGAGGATGCGGATTTCGCGGATGTTCTCGCCCTGAGCCACGCGGGTGTACAACTCGCCCGTTTCGGCATCGTTGAGGAACAGCGAAGAGCGTTCCGCGCTGGTCTCGCGCGAGACGATTTCCACCAGTTCGCGCAGCACCTCGTCCAGGGTTTCGAACCCGGCCATGTGCCGCGAAATGGATAGCAGCATGTCGGCGCGCTGCAGGCGTTTCAGCTCGGTCGCGCTGAGATTGGCGATGTCGATCGCCTCGGGACGGGTCAGCGGATTCTTCTTCGCCGACGACACGCGCTTCACGTTCACCCGGGCGCGGGGCGTTTTGTTGTCTTTCGGGGCTGACGATGTGCCGGCCATGGAATTCCCCCAACCTCGTAAAGGTCTTTATTTCTTTCTCAGCGCTTCCAACTCGTCGCGGAGCGCCTGAATGGTTTCATGAAGCTGTTTGGCTTCGTCGCGGGCCTCGCGGGTCATCTTTTCGATACGGTCCTCGTAACGGAATTTGACCTGATCGATTTCGTCTCTCACCGCCTGAATGGTATGGTGCAACTGCGAGGCTTCGTCCCGGCCGTCCTTGACGGCGTTGTGCACCGCTTCGTCCTTGTCGAAGCGTAATTTTTCCAGCTGATCGCGCAACGCCATGGCGGTCGCGCGCAGCTGCTGGATTTCCTTGTTGGCCTCGGAAACGGCGCTGGCGACGGCCTCGTCCTTCTCGAACTTGACGCGCTCCATCTCATCGCGCAACGCCTGGATGGTGTTGCGCAAATGGCGGATTTCCGTCTGCAAGGATAGCAGTTCGTCCGGTTCCTGTAACGTCACATTCATGGCGGTCTCGTTGCGCGGCGCGATCTTGTTGCTTGATTTAACACCAAAAAGCGCTTCAGTTTCAAGTTAATCGCCAAATGGTTAAAACGGGGTCAATGTCATGATGATTGAAGTATGCAAGCCAAGCACCGCCCAAATCCGCGATATGTCGGGCGAACCCACCTGGGAAAAGGAGGTCAGCACCTTTCCCTGGCGATATGATATGACCGAAATCTGTCTGGTTTTGGAAGGCGAAGTGACCGTGACCCCCGACGGTGGGGAGCCGGTCCGCTTTGGTGCAGGGGATTTGGTGACGTTTCCCAAGGGAATGACCTGCACCTGGGACATCACCAAGACGGTGCGCAAGCATTACCGGTTCCTGTAATCGGGGCGGCGTTCAGTTCACGCCGTGAAGGCCGGGGCGCGCATCCGATAGGGGCTGGGGGTCGGAGGGCTGCGGGTCCCGGTCCTCCGCGCGCTCCGTGACGACGCGGTTGCGGCCGGTGTTTTTCGCGTCGTACAGGCAGGCGTCGGCGCGGGCGAGCATGGCGCGAACGCCCGTGTCGTTGTCATGCAGGTGTGCCACGCCGAAGGACGCGGTGACGCGGATGACGGTTCCGAGCCATGGAATCTGCAACTTTTCGATCGAGGCGCGGATGCGGTCGGAGAGGATATTGGCTCCGTGCAGGCTGGTTTCCGGCAGCATCAGGGCGAATTCCTCGCCGCCCAACCGGCCGATGATATCCTGTTCGCGCAACGCGGCCTTCACGGTCTTCACCACATGGCGCAGGACCTCGTCGCCACCGCCGTGGCCGAACGTGTCGTTGATGGCCTTGAAACGGTCCAGGTCCATCATCACCACCGACATCGGCTTTCCATAGCGCAACGCCCGGTGCAGCTCCGCTTCGGCCACGCACAGGAACTGACGGCGATTGCTGGCCCCGGTCAGGCTGTCCGTGGTGGCGTGCTTGCGCAGCTCTTCTTCCAAGGTCTTTTGCAGGGAAATGTCGATCATCACCCCGTTGAAGACGACTTCCTCGCCGTCCTGGGGAACAGGCTTGGATACGCCACGCAGCCATCTTTCCTCCCCGTTGGGGGTCAGCACGCGGCCTTCGAACGACCAGTCCTTGAGGTTCCGGGACGCGTCCTGAATGCTATCGAGGTAGCGCTTCATGTCTTCGGGCGGCATGTTGAGCGCCCGCCAGTTGCGTTGCAGTTCTTCCGGCGCGACGCCGTACAGTTCCTGACAGCGTGGACTGACGTACATGTAGCCGCGTTCGCCGCTGGGCTTTTCCACCCACTGGAACACCACGCCGGGAATGGTGTCCGCCATGTCGCGGAATTTCCGTTCCGAGCGTTCCAGCGCGGCGCGTTCCCGTTCATAGGCCACCACCTGTTGGCGCAGCCGGTTCACCAACCTGAACACGATGCCCATGACCCCGATCATCGCGGGCAGGAACCCCCAGCCCAGATACAGCAGATTGGCGCCGTTATCGGCGGCTGCGTTCATCGCGGCCTCGGTTTTGCGCGCCTGTTCGCGCCATGCCCAGCGCAACTGGTCCAGTGCGGCCACCGAGATGGACGGATTGGCCCTGGTGTGCGTGTCGATGGCGGCCGGCGTCAGACCACGGGCGCGCAATTCGGGCATGGACTGTACCTGTTTGCGGGTGTCCCGGATCATTTGCCCAAGCCCGTTCAGCGCGTCGAGTTCGGACGCGGAAATCTTCAACAACTTGTAGCTCTCGACCGCGTTTTTGGCCTGATCCAGGTCGATGTCGATGCGCGCCAGACTAGCCTCGTCCCCGTGCAGCAGATAATCCTTCAGGTGACTCGACAGGCCCGTGAAGCCGAGATGGCGGTTGATTTGATTGAGGTATCTCACCTTCTGTTCGGATACGCTGTCGTGGTGACGCCAGGCGATGCGTATTTCTTCAAACAGGTGGATGGCCTTGCCCCCCAAAAAGATGCCGCCGCCCACCGTGATGACGATCAGGGCCGTCGCCGCCAGGCCGAAAAAGCTACAGCGGATGGTGAGCGGCCTGCTCAGAGTGCTCAAACGAATCATTCGGGTATCCCCGGAAGGCATTGCGATCAATAAAGCAGTTTGGCGCAATTCGACAACGCTTAGGCGAACGTTTTTTGAAGTTTCCGTGACGGCGTCCTATGACAAAGGGAATAGGGTTTCGCCGTTCAGCCAGCGCCGCGCCAGTCCCGGTTTGCCGAGGCCGACGGCCAGCGCGGCGTTCATTTCGACGTTTTCCACCCCCAGCCCAGCGTCCGCGAGCCCGGCGTAAAGTCCGTACCCCACGCCGTTGGCGATTTGATATTGCGGCTCGTACAGGGGCGCGCCCTCGGCCATGCGGCTGGCGTGGGCGCGCCTGCACGCTGCGACGTCGACCGAGGCCACGGCCCGGCAGCTCAGTGGACGCACCGGATGGACCGCGCACGAGCCGTCCTTGAGAAGCGGGCAGGGCAGGCGCAGGCGTTCGCGTTCCGCCTCGTTCTTGCCGCGCGTCAGCGCATCGAGGTTCGCGGCCTTGCGCATCAAAGCCGTCATCGAATCGTCGTCCCAGTGGCTATCGACATAGGCCAAAACCAGCAGAATTTCCGGCGCCGCCGCCGCCAGCCGGACGTGGCAGCAGAACGGGCAGTTGGGGCCGCAAGCGACGGGGCGGGGCGGGGGGAGAAGCGCGCGGGCCTGGGCGATGGCGGCCTCGGCCCGGGCCAGGGCGCGTTCCGCCATGCGCAACAGGCCCTTGGCCGTGCGCGGCGCTTTGCCCATCAGCCGGGCCGTCTCGCGGCGCTGGTCGAGCGTCGCGGTTTCGATCAGGCGGACCAGCGCGTCCATTATCGCCCCTTTCGTTCCGTGCGATTTTCCGTACAATGGCTGTCCTTCGACAGTTTGCAGCATAAAGGGACCGGACCATGAAAACGAAGCCGTTTGTGAAGACCCTCGCCGTCGCCGGCGTGCTTGCCGCCGCCGCGTTGGGCGCGGGTGACGCCGCCGCCTGGAATGGCTGGGGTCCGGGTTGGAACAACGGCTGGGGTGGTCCGGGCTGGAACCGTGGCTGGGGTCCCGGCGGGTGGAACAACAATGCCTACGACGCATGGAACGACGCCGTGGGCGACGCGCTCGGCGATGTGTTCGGCGATTTCGATCTGACCATCCGCGCGCGCGGTTTCGGCGACATGTTCAACGGGTGGGACGGCCGCAACGGCTGGACCAACGGCTGGAACGGCTACAACGGCTACCGTCCGTATGGATATGGCGCGCCTTACGGTTATGCGCCTTATGGATACGGCGCGCCATATGGCTATGCGCCGCCGATGCCGCCCGCGCCTGTGGCGCGGCCCGCCACCGGGAAGTGACGGAATGCGAAAAAAAAAGCCAGCCTTGCGGGGCTGGCTTTTTTCATGGCGATGGAGGTTAACAGCCGCTGTTCGCGTCCTGGATGATGGCCGTGGTGTAGCGTTTCGGCGTGATGTCCAGGGTCAGTTGCTGGCCTTCGCTTTTTTCCTTGGCGATCTTGAACGTCATGACCTGGCCGTCCATCATGCGCACCTTGCGTTTGGAGACGACGGCGCCGTCCCCCGATCGCCGGATGGAGATTTCTCCGAGTTCGTCCCACTTTGCGCCGAAGTTCTGGACCTTGAACTGGGTTCCGGACTCCATGCATTTGACGCGCACCTCCACCACGGGGGCCGATGTCTGGGCGGCGGGAATTTCCGCTGCGGCGGGAAGCGCGCTCAAGGCGATGAAGCCGAACAGGGCGAAGATTTTGTTCATCTGTCTGGTTCCGTGACAATGGAGGGTTCCTTTGTCGAAAGCTTAGGAAAGGAACCTGACGAATACCTGACAAGGCGGCAAAATCCGGGGCGGGACGCCAACAAAAAACAGCCTAGCGGCGGAGCGCCGGCTAGGCTGTTTTTGAATTGGCTCCGGTGGTAAGATTCGAACTTACGGCCGTCCGATTAACAGTCGGATGCTCTACCACTGAGCTACACCGGATCAGTAGTCTTTGCGGGGCTGTTTTTATGTCTGGCCCGGCACG
Organism: Alphaproteobacteria bacterium; assembly: GCA_015231605.1. Lineage (GTDB taxonomy): Bacteria > Pseudomonadota > Alphaproteobacteria > Rhodospirillales > Magnetovibrionaceae > JADGBG01. The sequence goes on from JADGBG010000026.1 coordinate 9,016, forward strand.
GTGTCAACAGCTAATTCCCCGAAATGAACATGCCGGGCGTGTTTCTTGGACGCGGCCGCTCGGGACCGTCCCATGGGGGGGGATCCGGGATGGGGAAGCGCAATCGCGAGATCTGGCGCTGGAGGCGCGGACCGGAATCGAACCGGTGTACACGGCTTTGCAGGCCGCTGCGTAGCCACTCCGCCACCGCGCCAGCTAGCTCAGAAATGTTTCAACCCGGGGGCCGAAAGCAGACGGAAGCCACGAGGCTTCGCCTCTCTTCGCGAGAGCGGTCGGAACATAGACCGGTGTTACGGGCGGGGTCAAGCATCCGCGACGCCCGGGGCGCAATTTTTTTCCGGCCGCGGGCCGGGCGGCGCGGCGCATCATGGGCGTTGTCTGGGGGGACTGCATCGGGCTATAGTGCGCCCTGGCCGGAGCACGATTCCCGACCCGGCCATGGGATTCAGATCGACGGGGCTCGGCCCCGGGAAGAGCAGGGGAGAGCTCCATGGACTTCGCATTGGCCCGGCACAACATGGTCGAGGGACAAATCCGCACCAATCGGGTGACGGACCAGTTGGTTATCGAGGTGTTGGAAAAGCTCCCGCGCGAGGCCTTCGCCCCCGACGCCATCAAGACCCTGGCCTATGTCGATGAGGACCATGTGGTCGCCGATGGGCGGATTATGATGGAGCCGATGGTCGCCGCGCGCCTGATGCAGACCGCCCACATCCAGGCCAGCGATCTGGTTCTGGTGGTGGCCGCCGCCACCGGCTTCGAAGCCGCCGCCATCGCCGGGATCGCCGGCGCCGTGATCGCCGTGGAATCCAATCCCGAACTGGCCGCCGCCGCCGAGGCGCGCATGGCCGAGCAGGGCGCCGACACCGTCACCGTCGTCCAGGGCGACGTGGCCGCGGGGCACCCGGATCAGGCCCCTTACGACGTGATTTTCATCAACGGCGCGGTGGAAACCGTTCCCGCAGCGCTGACCGATCAGATGGCCGAGGGCGGCCGTCTGGTGTGCGTCAGGAAATCCGCGCGCGGCTCGGGAAAGGCCGTGTTGCTTACCAAATCGGGCGGCGTGGTGTCCGAACGGGACGTGTTCGACGCCAACATTCCCGCCCTGCCGGAATTCAAGACTCCCCCCGCGTTCTCGTTCTGACCGGATCCGATATTCGGCCGGTTTCTTGGCCGCCATGGGGGCTTGATTTTTCTATACTTTAGAATTATCTAATATTCAAACGATTCTGGTGGATCATTCCCCGGGACCCCATATGTATCAACGCCAAGGCTTGAATCGCCCCCCCCAAGCAACGGAGACCCCGCATGCAGACCGCCCCGCTTCCCCTTGAAATCGATGCCCACGGCCTCAATCGGATTCGTGAGGAAAACCTTACGGCCGCCTTCATCGACGTGCGCACGCCCTGGGAGATCGAACGGATGCCGGCGGTGGGGTGCGACTGCATTCCGCTCAACCAGTTGCCCCAGCACCTGGGGCAACTGCCCCGCGATGTCGACCATCTGGTCATCGTGTGCGCGCATGGCAACCGTTCCCTGATGGCCGCGCACTGGCTGCGTCAGAACGGCTTCGCCAACGCCCAGTCCCTGATGGGGGGCATGGCGTCGTGGCGCCGCTACGAGGAAATGGCCGCCTGAGGGCGGATCGGGACCGGCGAAACCAATCGTTAATCATAAGCGTTGTATGGTCTTTGCACTCCAGGGTGTATAGACTGATGCAACGCTTCAGTCTTTTGGGTGACATTGGTATGACGACTTTCAGGCGAACCCTTTTCGGCGCGACCGCCACCGTCTTGATGGCGGGAGGCGTGGCGTCGCACGCCCTGGCGGAATCCCTGACCGACGCCCTGGCCAAGGCCTACGGCGCCAACCCCACGTTGCAGTCGGCGCGCGCCACCCTGCGCGCCACGGACGAAGGCGTGGCCCAGGCGCTTTCCGGCTGGCGTCCCAGCCTGGCCGCGACCGGCACGTCGTCCACCAACCGCACCAAATCCACCACGACCAACCGCGACAACTGGGTCGATACCAAGCCGCGCACGATGTCTTTGAGCTTGACGCAGAACCTGTACGCGGGCGGGCAGACGGTGGCGGACACCTCGGCGGCGGAAAACGAGGTCAAGGCCCAACGGGCGCGCCTGCACACGACGGAACAGACCGTGTTGCTGGATGCCGCGACGGCGTATCTGAACGTCCAGCGCGACCAGGCGGTGTTGGATCTCAACCGTCGGAACGAGGAGGTGCTGTCGCGCCACCTGGACGCCACGCGGGACCGTTTCAACGTCGGTGAAATCACCCGCACCGACGTGCACCAAGCGGAATCGCGTCTGGCCGGCGCCACGGCGGAACGCATCCAGGCCGAAGGCGCCTTGAAAAGTTCGCGCGCGACGTACGCGAACGTGATCGGCGAAGCCCCCGAGCTGCTGGAGGCCCCGAACCTGGATTTGGCCCTGCCGGGCGACCTGAGCGGCGCGTTGGCCGAGGCCGAGGACGCCAACCCCAGCATTGTGGCCGCCGCGTACGACGAAAAATCGGCGCGGGATTCCGTGGACAGCACGGCGGCGGGGCTGTTGCCGACCGTGGATCTGAGCGCCAGCGCATCGCGCGCTCTCTCCACGACCACGGTTGACAAGTACTGGTCCAACGGATTGGAAGGGAAGGTGACCTTGAACGTGCCGCTGTATCAAAGCGGTTCGGTCTATTCCCAATTGCGCCAAGCCAAGCAAAGCGCATCGGCGTCGCGCCTGACGCTCGATCAGACCCGGCGCGACGTGACCGAAGGCGTCACCCGCGCGTGGGAGGAATTGTCCGTCGTGCGCGCGCGCATCGGATCCATAGAAACCCAGGTCCGCGCCGCCGAAACCGCCCTGGAAGGGGTGGCGCGCGAAGCCAGCGTGGGATCGCGTACCGTGCTCGATGTTTTGGACGCCGAACAGGAATTGCTTGATGCCCGCGTAAATCTGGTTAAAGCTAAGAGAGATGAAATGGTTGCGGCCCTGACCCTGATATCTTCGGTGGGCAGGTTGACCGCGTCCGATCTGGGGTTGGCGGTGGATGCGTACGATCCGAATGCGCACTATCGTGAGGTCCGGGGCAAGTGGTTTGGCGGGTCCGCCGGGGACGGCGTCGGCCAATAAATGTTAACTGACACTTGGGGGTAGCGAGTTTTTCATGAGCGAAGAAAACGCGCAGGGACAAAACCAAGGCGAAGAGCCTTCGATGGAGGATATCCTGGCCTCCATCCGTCGCATCCTTTCCGAGGATGAGGAGGAGGCGCCGGCAGAACCGCCGAAGGCCGAGCAACCGGTCGAGGAAGAAATGGACATGGCCGCCGCCATGGCCATGATGGACTCCGAGCCCGAGCCTGAGCCCGAGCCTGAACCCGAGCCTGAACCCGTTTACGAACCCGAGCCCGAACCGGAAATCGAGCTAGCCGAAGATGTCTTCGAGCCTGAACCCGAACCCGAGTACGAGCCCGAACCCGAGCCCGAACCCGAGTACGAACCGGAGCCCGAGCCCGAGTACGAACCCGAACCGATTTTCGAACCTGAACCCGAACCTGTTCCGGAGCCTGTCATGGCGCCTCCGCCGCCACCTCCGCCGCCACCTCCGCCGCCTCCGCCTCCGCCGCGGCGGCCGGGGGGCGAGCCGGATATTTCCTCGATCCTCCAGTTGACCGAGGAAATGATCACCACGCTTCCCGAGGGCACGACGTCCGAGACGTCGTTGCTGTCCGGGGCCGCGTACCGTCATTCCACGGACGTGTTGGCCGATCTGGCCCGCGCCATCCTGAGCCAGCGCGAGCTGACCGTGGGCGGCAGCGAGGTTACCCTGGAAAACATGGTGCGCGAGATGATGCGCCCGCTGCTCAAGGAGTGGCTGGATCAGAATCTGCCCTATATGATCGAACGTCTGGTCAAGAAGGAAATCGACCGCATGATCAACCGGGCGGAACGGTTTGACGACTGATCGGATTTTCTCGACATCAAAGCCGCCGCCCAGGCTTTCCCGGGCGGCGGTTTTGCGTTAAGAACGCACGCACGGAATTATTTGTTACGGACACCGCCCCATGTTGGACAAAACCTACACCCCCCAGGACGTTGAACAGCGCATCTACCAGATGTGGGAAGACGCTGGAGCCTTCAAATGCGGCCAGGGGGGCGAAAACGCCTACGCCATCGTCATTCCGCCGCCCAACGTCACGGGCAGCCTGCACATGGGGCACGCGCTGAACAACACGCTTCAAGACATTTTGGTGCGCTACAAGCGCATGAAGGGCTTCGACACCCTGTGGCAGCCGGGAACCGACCACGCGGGCATCGCCACCCAGATGGTGGTGGAACGCCAGATGGAGAAGGAAAAGCTCACTCGCCACGACCTCGGCCGCGACAAGTTCATCGAACGCGTGTGGACCTGGAAGGCCGAAAGCGGCGGAACCATCACCCGCCAACTGCGCCGCCTGGGCGCGTCGTGCGACTGGTCGCGCGAACGCTTCACCATGGACGACGGTCTGTCGGACGCCGTGCGCAAGGTGTTCGTGAAACTGCACAAGGCGGGCCTGATCTATCGCGACAAGCGTCTGGTGAACTGGGATCCGCTGCTGCACACCGCGATTTCGGATCTGGAAGTGGAAAACCGCGAACAGACCGGGCGCATGTGGTACTTCAGATACCCCGTGGAAGGCCGTCCCGGCCAATTCATCACCGTCGGCACCACGCGCCCGGAAACCATGCTGGGCGACACCGGCGTGGCGGTTCACCCCGACGACGAACGCTACAAGGACCTGGTGGGCCTCAACGTCGTGCTGCCCATTGTCGGCCGTTCGATCCCCATCGTCGCCGACGAATACGCCGACCCGGAAAAGGGCTCGGGCGCGGTGAAGATCACCCCCGCCCACGACTTCAACGACTTCGAGGTCGGGCGGCGCTGCAATCTCGACGTCATCAACGTGTTGGACCACAACGC
>JADGBG010000026.1:14077-29219 GCA_015231605.1 Alphaproteobacteria bacterium
GGTCTCGACCGGTTCGAGGCGCGCGACGCCATCGTCAAGGAACTGGAAGGCCTGGGCCTGCTCGAAAAGGTCGAGGAAAACCCCATGACCGTGCCCTACGGCGACCGTTCGGGCGTGGTGATCGAACCGTGGCTGTTGGACCAGTGGTTCGTCGACGCCAAGGTCTTGGCCCAGGACGCCATCAAGGCGGTCGAAGACGGGCGCACGGTGTTCCATCCCAAACAGTATGAAAACCTGTATTTCGAATGGATGCGCAACATCCAGCCGTGGTGCGTGTCGCGCCAGATCTGGTGGGGCCACCAGATCCCCGCATGGTACGGCCCGGACGGCCATCCCTTCGTCGAAATGACGGAGGAAGACGCCCAGGCCGCCGCCGACAAGCATTACGGAGCTCCCACCGAAATCACCCGCGATCCGGACGTATTGGACACCTGGTTCTCGTCCGCGCTGTGGCCGTTCTCGACGCTGGGTTGGCCCGAGGACACCGCCGAGGTCAAAAAGTACTACCCCACCAACTGTCTGGTGACGGGTTTCGACATCATCTTCTTCTGGGTCGCCCGCATGATGATGATGGGCCTGCATTTTATGGGTGAGGTGCCGTTCAAGGACGTCTACATCCACGCCCTGGTGCGTGACGAAAAGGGCCAGAAGATGTCCAAGTCCAAGGGCAACGTGCTGGACCCGCTGGAACTGATCGATCAGTTCGGTTCGGATGCCGTGCGCTTCACCATGACCAGCCAAGCGGTGCAGGGGCGCGACGTCAAGTTGTCGGTCAGCCGCATCGAAGGTTACCGCAACTTCGTCACCAAGATCTGGAACGCCGCGCGCTACGCGGAAATGAACGACTGCAAGCCGGTGGCGGACTTCGTCCCGGCGTCGTGCGCGTTGACCGTCAACCGCTGGATCGTCGGCAAGACCGCCGAGGCCGTGGCCAAGATCGAGGCCGCCATCGACGGCTACCGCTTCAACGAAGCCGCCGACGCGGCCTACCATTTCGTGTGGGGCACGTTCTGCGACTGGTATCTGGAATTCACCAAGCCGATCCTGACCGGCGACGACGAGGCCGCCAAGGCGGAGACCCGCGCCGCCATGGCCTGGACGATCGACCGGATTCTCCACATGCTGCACCCGATCATGCCTTACGTGACCGAAGAGCTGTGGAGTCAGATCGCGGACCGCGGCGGCATGCTGATGGTGTCCGATTGGCCCGATCTCAAGGGCCTGGAAAGCGCCGAGGCCGAGGCGGAAATGGATTGGGTGGTGCGCCTGATCAGCGCCATCCGCGCCGTGCGCGCCGAAATGAACGTCGAGCCCAAGGCCCAGCTGACGCTGCGCCTCAAGGACGCGTCGGCCGAGACGCTGGCGCGGCTGGACACGCACCGCGACCTGATCCACCGCCTGGCGCGCATTGCGGAATCCGGCGCGCTCGCGGGCGCGGTGGAGAAGGGCTCCGTCACCAGTGTTCTGGACGAAGCCACCGTGGTGCTGCCGCTGGCCGGGGTCATCGACGTGGACGCGGAACGCGCGCGTCTCGACAAGGAAATCAAGAAGCTGGATCCGGAAATCTCCAAGTACGACAAGAAGCTGTCGAACCAGGGCTTCCTCGCCAAGGCCCCGCCCGAAGTGGTCGAGGAACAACGCGCCCGCCTGGAAGCCATGCAGACCGAACGCGCCAAGCTGAACGAGGCGTTGAAACGCCTGGCGGACATGTGACACGCACCGCGATCATTTTCGCGTGTCTGGAAACGCTTGACAGAATGAAGTGCTTCCCATATAGTTCCGCCTAACGAAACGGGACACGTGCGTCCGGCCTCTTCCTGGCCTGAACCGCGTGTCCCGTTTGTCGTTCCCCCCCTCATCCCCCAAGGTCCGCAGGAGCTTGGCTGGGATGGGAGTTTATCGCGCCGCCCCCATGCCGGAGGGCGGCTTTTTTATTCCCAAAAACAAGGAGACCACCATGTCACCGTTTCACGTGAACGGGAGGATCAGCGCGTCCTCCAACTGTTTCCCCCAGGACATCCTAGCGGCCAAGACCGCGCTGCACCGTCTCGGCTTCTACGAGATGCCCGACTACGGCTTGACCGACTTCCCTGACCGCCGCCTGATGGACGCCATCACGGCGTTTCAGAAAGCGCGCGGTCTGCGCGTCGACGGGGCCATGCGTCCCGAGGGCGAGACCGAGACCGCCATCCAGGGGGATCTCAGCGCCGTGGCGGAACGCCTGCGCGAACTGGGCAGATACGGCGACACCATCCTGGCCCACATCACGCCCGAAGAGGCCGAGTTCCTGCACAGGGTGACCGACGGCGGCACCATCAACCCGGCTACCGGACTGCCGGAATTCTTCGACTTCGGCGGCATTTTCAGCGGGATCGGCGAAGACGTGTCGAACGCCTTCCAGTCCTTCGGCAATGGGATCGGGAGCATCTTCTCCGGGAACGGCGACACGCCCAAGCCCACCTTCACCATGGATTTGCCTGACCCCCTGGCCGCCACGTCACTTCAGCCCCAGCCGGAGGTCCCCGCCCAAACGACCAAGCCGGGCAACGGCTTCAGCGCCCTGTCGCCGGACGCCAGGGACCAACACCCCCTCAACCCCCTGGGCACGTCCACGAAACCGCCCGCACAGGCCGAAGCGCAACCGCAACTCCAGGCCAAAACACAGCCTCGGCCCCCGGCCCAGCCCCAGTCCACGGCCTGGGCCAACAAGCCCATGACGGCGACGGACCTGGTGAAAAAAGTCGATGCGCACCGCGTGGCCCAGGCTCAAGGCGTTCGGTCCGCCCAACCCCTGGAAACGGCGAGGAAACTTGTCCGAAAACCATCGGCCAATGAGTTAAAACAAAATATTCAAAGCCATCTGGCAGCCGACGCCGAACCGGCAAAACGGCCTCAATCCACATACCAGGACGACCTTCACACGCATTTTGAAAGTCAGTCGGGCATGCCGCCGGTGCCGCTTTCGACGGAACTCAAAGCGGACATGCTGGAATTCGGCGGCAGGAATTTCGGGCGGGAGCAGGCGGCGCGAGCCCTGAATCACTACCGTGCCGGTAGCGGCGAGGACCTGCGCATGCCCGCCGAATGGTTGCAGGGACACAGGCAGATCACCGACGCGGAAGAGAGCAACCACAAGTGGGTGGAAAATGAGCTGCAGACCAACCCTGAGTGGACGCAACGCCTCACCGGCCTGAGGGATGGCCAGACGCTGACCATCCCCTTCAACCATACTTACGAGGACATTTACGCGCGTGATGGCAGCGATCTGCATTACGCCAGCGGCAAAAGCAACCTGGAAACGCAGGCGAACTTAAATGTGACGCGAAAAGGTGATAGGTTGTTGGTGACGGGAACGCAAAACTATAACTGGTTCGATCCGTACGATTGGCAACCGGGGACACGGTTCTTCAAGGGGATGGTCACCGGCGACGAAATGAACAAGCTCGAAACCCATGGCAAGGCCCGACGTTTCAAAATGCACGGGGACTGGCCCGGCACGGTGAGCGGCGAGATTCCCTTGAAACCCGGTGGCGGCTTGGGGAGCTTCGAGCTCAAATGGGCGCCGCGTCACATTGAACCGGGACCGTAAGCGAGAGGAGGAAGGGAATGAAACGGGCGATCCTATATATCTGGACGAAGATGCGCCAAGCGGGCCATCCGGTCTTGTGGATTGGGCTGGCGGTTCTGGCGTATGGCAATCTCCACTACCGCGAACGCCTGTATTGGGAAACCCCGTCCATTCCCTTCCAACCCTTTTGCGATACGGTGTCCAACTGGGATCCGTTTCGACCTGCCGAGGGGGTTGAGACTTCACGAGAATTCTTGGAAGCCGCCGTGAAGATCATGGGGTATTATGACGTAACCATGAAGGCTTCCTACTTGAAGCGCTTCGAGGATGGGACCGATCGCCCGAACCCGACGCCGGTTCTCGTCGCGCCCAAGGATTTCGACAACACCTCGATCATGATGAATTCGACCAGACGTGCGCTATACATCGCGCGGGGACTTCCGCCCTGGATCGATTCCGACGTCGCCAAAAAGGAACACGGGATTTCAGTGCTGTGCAAAGACGTGGAAGGCGTGGATTTCGTATTCTGACGGGGCGGCATTGCGCGGGGATCGTGTTCACGCTGAACCAGCTGGGCGGCAAGGGCGCGCGGGAAGGCGTTGACGCCGTGTTGCGCCAACGCTTCGGCCAGGATTTGGCGAAGCTCACCGAACGCGAACTCGCCGATCTCGCTGAAGCCCTAGCCGACTACGGCATCTCCGTCGGGGCCGATGGGGCGGTGAAGAAGGTTGGTGACTACCGGCGCGATACGGAGAGAGAACCTCAATAATCTAGTCGCAGTAATCGCCTGATTCGTTCAGCAACCCGATCATCACCATGACGCAGACGATGTCTGTCCAGGGAAGGTCGGAAACCAGATCGCGGTCGCCATTCAGCCACATTAGGGCCTTTGCCCTGACGCTGCCATTGGCGGCCGCTTTCTGCGCCCAATACAAATACTGTTTTCGGTCACGATCGACAAAATACCCGGCAAGGTCGGCTTGTGACAGTTTATAGCCTTGTTCGGCCGCTTTCGTATCCCAATGGATCGAGCGCCCAACGTCTTTGGGGCGGCCATCCCCCCAATACAGGCAGGTCGCAAAATTGGCTTGTCCGGAAACATATCCCGCTTCTGCTGAGCGTTCATACCAATCACATGCCATAGTGCGATTGGTCGGGTAGCCGTTTCCTTTCGAATACATCAACCCAACCATGTTCATGGCCTTGGGGTGGCCGGTTTCGGCCAGCGGCAGGAGGATGGCCTTGGCGGTTTCGTAGACCCCTGCGTCGTATGCCGTCACGCCCTCGGCCACGCGGCGCTCGGCGTCCTGCATCGACGACGTCTGCGCCGCCGCCCCGCCGTGCAGGGGGCGAGCGCCACCGCAACCCAAGCCAGCATCCCAAGCAATCCGGATAGACGCGAATATGTTGCAACCATGTCTCGAATGTACTCGGCCGTCCTGCCCCCGTCCAGCACCGGACGCCCCACAAGGAAGGGGCGGCAGGCAAATAAAAATGGGGGGACGCCTTGGTGGCGTCCCCCCGTTTTACGCGGAACCGAGGGGTTGGTTCCGCGGGGTGCGTGGGCCGGAGAGTAGGGCTCAGACGCAACCGGTGGGCTTGGGCAGGCCGCCCCACTTGCAGATGACCTTGAGCGGGCCGGTCTCGAACACGCGGAAGATTTCCTTCTTGTCCACGCCCAGTTCCTTGATGAAGGTGCGAAGCGTCGGAACCACGCCAAATTCCTCGTAGTAGCGTCGCGCTTCGTTGATGTAGTGCATGCGCTCATCCGTCAACTCGCGCCCGTCGCGGGCGGCGATTTCGGCCGCCACTTCCGGCGTCCAGATATCGCGGTTGATCAAATAGCCTTCTAAATCCGTTTCGATGTTCATGGGTCGTCCCTCCTGGTCGTCATTATCTGTTCGGGGTGTTGGCTGGAATTATTCAAAACCAACTTAACCTACTAAATAAGTCAGGTATTGACGGACGTCAAGGAGTTTTTTGAAAACACCGGCCTAAATTTTGTGTTCGGAATGGCCGCGCTTCGCGTGCGGGTTATTCGGGGTGCCCGTCGTTGAGTTCGCCGAGCATGACGATGACGTCCAATTCCGGCGGGTTTTCGACGCCCGCCTGGGTCAATAGGCAATGCACCTGGCCGCGGTGATGGGTCTGGTGGTTGAACAGCGTGAGCAGAATGTGGCGCGCGGGGGAGGCGTGCTTGTCGCCGCCCGAAATCATCCGGTAAAGGATTTCCTTGTCCAGGCCGCCGTCCAGGCCGACACACAGACGGTCCACCACCCGGACGATGTGATCGTCCATGGCGCTGCGCGCGCCCCTGAGCGCGTCGAACTCGTCGTGGAGGATTTGGTCGAGGCTCTTGATGCCGTGGTAGTCGCCGAGAATGCGGCTGGTCCACAGCCGGTCCACCACCAGCAGATGGTTGAGGGTGGCGTGGATGGAACCGAAGAACGCCCCCCGGTCCCGGCGGTAGGCGTCGTCGTCCAGGCCCGCGACGCAGTCGTAGACCCGCCGGTTGGCCCAGCGGTTATAGCGGGCCATGATCTGGAGATCGCCATAAGATTCGACGTTCGCGCTCATGGGGTTAGCGTATCTCTCCGCCCGCGCCCGATCAACAGCGCAATGTGCAAAAATTCAGTTTTGTTGTGCGTCCCGTTTTTCGAGGGCTGTGCTATGATCCGCGCGAATGATGAGGAATGGCATGATCCCGGCCTTGCGTTTTTTTGGATTGCTGCTGGTAGCGACCGCGTGCGCGTTCGTTTCGGGCAGGGCCATGGCCGCCGATCCCGAACGGGTGTTCATCGATGCCCGCCAGGAAGCCTACGTCGTGTTCCAGGGCGTGGATGCCGACACCCACCCCGCCGCGATCCAGGAAATGGAAAGCTACGCCACGTTGGAAGGCGTGTCCCTGGTGTCTTGGGACGATTTCCGCGAGCGCGTCGCCGAGTTCATCGCCAAGGCGGTGGTGAAGAACGAATATCCCAACGGCGGGTTGCCCCTGGGACTTTTGGCCGTGCTCAAGGCGAAAGCGGGCCGGCCCGTCGCGGTCACGTGGAACGGCGGCATCGCCGCGTCGTTCTTCGATTTCCAGTACGCCGTGGAAACGCTCGAAACCTACCGCACGGACGCCGCGCGTTACGAGGAGGAACGGGCCGGAGCCGGCGATCCGTTCGACCCCGCGGTCCTGTTGCCCCGGCTTCTGGGCGGCTAAACCCGGGCCGCCATTTCGCCGAGCGCGAGACACGCCACATACGCGCCCATGCCGACGCTGCCGGCCATGAAGCTCCACAAGGTGTAGCGGTGGACCAGGCTTTCGGTGCGATTTTTCACCGCGCGGACTTTCCGGAACAGGCTGGAGAAATGCTTTTCCATCCTGCGGATCTTGTCATATTCGTTCTGCGCCCAGAATTGGTACAGCACCAAGGTGAAAATGACCGCGCAGGCCATCACGATCACCAGTATGGTCAAGGTGTCGGCGGTCGTCTTGCCGGCCCCGATCATGTCGGCGATGTAGACGACGCCGAAATCGGCGATCAAGGTCGAGCCCACGGTATGCCATTGGTGGGTCTTGATGAAGCGCAGGTTCTCGGTCGCTTCGTGATAGAGGATCCGCATCTCCGCGTGCGTGCTTTCGTGCAGGTCGCTGGGACGGATCGTGTCGGCTTCGTTGAGGCTGCTTGGGCCGTCGGCGACGGCTTTCAGGTTCGCGGCCATGTCTTCCTCCTGTTCTCAGAGGGGAGGCGGGGGAGGGCCTCCGTTATCACGCCCTTACACGTTGGCGGTGGCCGATGGGCTTTCCAGGGGGCTCACGAAAAGTTGACGGCGGGATTCAGGCTGGCGTTTGCCGCCCCGGGGCGGTATTTTTCCGGCCAACCATTGTCGTTTCCCACTGGACCAGGACGCCGAGATCATGCCCGAATATCGTTCCCGCACCTCCACCTTCGGCCGCAACATGGCGGGCGCGCGCGGTCTGTGGCGCGCCACCGGCATGACCGACGACGATTTCGGCAAGCCCATCATCGCGGTGGTGAACTCCTTCACCCAGTTCGTGCCGGGCCACGTGCATCTGCACGACCTGGGGCAGTTGGTGGCGCGCGAGATCGAAGCCCACGGCGGGGTGGCCAAGGAATTCAACACCATCGCCATCGATGACGGCATCGCCATGGGTCACGACGGGATGCTGTATTCCCTGCCGTCTCGCGAAATCATCGCCGACAGCGTGGAATACATGGTCAACGCGCACTGCGCCGACGCGCTGGTGTGCATCTCCAACTGCGACAAGATCACGCCCGGCATGATGATGGCGGCGATGCGCCTCAACATCCCCGCGGTGTTCGTATCCGGTGGCCCGATGGAGGCCGGCAAGGTGACGGTGGCGGGCAAGGAAATCGCGGTCGACCTCATCGACGCCATGATCCAGGCCGCCAATCCCGACGTGGACGACGAAACCGTGGCGAAATTCGAACGCTCCAGCTGCCCCACCTGCGGGTCGTGCTCGGGCATGTTCACGGCGAACTCCATGAACTGTTTGGCCGAGGCCTTGGGTCTGGCGCTGCCGGGCAACGGGTCCCTGGTGGCGACGCACTCTGAGCGCAAGGAGCTGTTCCTGACCGCCGCCCGCGTCGCCATGGAAATCACCAAGCGCTATTACGAAGACGGCGACGAAAGCGTGCTGCCGCGCAATCTCGGCGGCAAAAAGGCGTTCGAAAACGCCATGGCGTTGGACATCGCCATGGGCGGGTCCACCAACACGGTGCTGCACATCCTGGCCATCGCCAACGAAGGCGGCATCGATTTCACCATGAACGACATCGACCGCTTGAGCCGCAAGGTGCCCAACCTCGCCAAAGTGGCCCCGGCGACGCAGCTCTACCACATGGAAGACGTGCACCGCGCCGGCGGCATCATGGGCATTCTGGGCGAGCTGGACCGCGCGGGCCTGATCCATCGCGACGTCGCCACCGTGCACAGCGCCACCCTGGGCGACGCGCTGGACCACTGGGACGTGATGCGCGGCGCCGACGCCCAGGTGCAAAGCTTCTACCGCGCGTCACCGGGCGGCGTGCCGACCCAGACCGCGTTCAGCCAGGACCGCATGTATGATTCGCTCGACACCGACCGCGCCCAAGGCTGCATCCGCGACCTGGAGCACGCCTACAGCAAGGACGGCGGCCTAGCGGTGCTGTTCGGCAACATCGCCGAGAACGGCTGCATCGTGAAGACGGCGGGCGTCGACGACAGCATCCTCAAGTTCACCGGCCGCGCGCGCATCTGCGAAAGCCAGGACGAGGCGGTGGCGAAGATCCTGGGCGGCGAGGTCGAGCCGGGCGACGTGGTGATCGTGCTGTACGAAGGTCCCAAGGGGGGACCGGGCATGCAGGAAATGCTCTATCCCACCAGCTACCTGAAATCCATGGGTTTGGGCAAGGCGTGCGCGCTGATCACCGACGGGCGGTTCTCGGGCGGGACCTCGGGGCTGAGCATCGGCCATGCGTCCCCCGAAGCCGCCGAGGGCGGAACCATCGCCCTGGTCGAAGAGGGCGACACCATCGTCATCGACATTCCGGGCCGCACCATCGACGTGGACGTTTCCGCCGACGTGCTGGCGCGCCGCCGTGCCGCCATGGAAGCGCGGGGCGCCAACGCCTGGAAGCCCACCAAGCCGCGCCCCCGCAAGGTTTCGGCGGCGCTGCGCGCCTACGCCGCCATGGCCACCAGCGCGGATCGCGGCGCGGTGCGGGACGTGTCCCAGGTGGAAAAGTGACGATTTCACGCCCTCTTTCGCGTTTTGCCCTTGCGGGCAAAGGTGTGATTATTTTTTTCGTTTCGACGTGAAATAATCCATGACGCCAGTGTGGATTTCGGTTAGATTTCGCGCCAACAAAACCCCGGCGCAAGACCGGAAAACGAGAGTGGTGAAGTGTACGTCCAGTGGTCCAAGGAGCTTGAGACCGGGGTTCCGTTCGTGGATTCCGATCACAAGATCCTCATCAACCTGTTGAATCAGGCCAACGATTGCATCCATCAGAATGAGGAAACCTTCATTCTGGGGAGCGTCCTCGACGCCCTGACCGAATACACGGATTTCCATTTCCGCCGTGAGGAAAAGATGATGGCGATGAGCGGCTACACCGCCCTCGACGCGCATCGCGCCAGCCACGCGGATTTGAGCGGTCAGGTGAGTTCGATCTATCGCGATTTCCAGGCCAATCCCGCCGCCATCCACGCCGAGGACGTCCGGGATTTTCTCAATTCTTGGCTGATCGGACACATCAAGGGCGACGACTTCGCCTATCGTGATCTTTGTGTCGGTCACGCCGCCGCCCATGCGGCCCATGCCGTGAGCTTTCTGGGAGACGCGGACACGCCCCGGTTGGACTGGAGCGATATCCGGATCATGCTGGTGGACGACAATCCCAATTTCCGCAAGCTGGTCCAGACCATCCTCAAGGCCATCGGCGTCAGGCATCTGGAACTCGTCGATTCCTGCGACAAGGCGGCCGCCCTGCTGGCCAAGCGTCCCGCCGACGTGGTGCTGTGCGATTGGGTGATGGAAGGCATGCCCGGCGAGGAATTCGTCGCATACGTCGACCGCATGGAGCTGCCGTCGCGCGTCATCATGTTGACCGGTTATTCCAAGGCGGTGCTGCGGGAGAGGGTTCGCGGCCTCAAGGTTTTCGACTACGTCGAAAAACCGGTGCGCGCCCGCGAATTGCTCGAAACCATCGCCCGCGCCGCGCTGACGGTTCGCCTGGACTGATCAATCGAGCGTACACCACACCGGCGTGTGGTCGGATGGCTTTTCCCACCCGCGCGGGGTGCGGTCGATGCCGCTTTGGCCGAGGCGGTCGGCGGCCTGGGGGCTGAGCAGCAGGTGGTCGATGCGGCACCCTTGGTCCTTTTCCCACGCGCCGGCGCGATAGTCCCACCACGAATAGCGGCCGCCTTCGGCGTTGCGGGCGCGGAACGCGTCCGTCAGACCCAAATTCACGATGGCCCCGAGCGCCCGGCGGCTTTGTTCCAGAAACAAGGCGTCGCCGGTCCAGTTTTCCGGGCCGTAGACGTCCTGGGGTTCGGGGATGACGTTGTAGTCGCCGCCCAGCACGAACGCCTCCTCGGCCTTCAAAAGCTCGCGGGCGTGGGCGTAGAGGCGGCGCATCCATTGCAGCTTGTAGTCATATTTCGGCCCCGGCGCGGGGTTGCCGTTGGGCAGGTATATGGATGCAACCCGCACGCCCCCATGGTCAGAAGAGACGATGCCCTCGACATAACGCGCCTGGTCGTCCTCGCCATCCGTCTCAACCAGATTGGGCAGACGCGTGGCGGTGACGGCGATGGGCGTTTTGGACAAGATGGCGACGCCGTTGTAGGTCTTTTGCCCGACCACGGCGGCCTGGTATCCGGCCGCGTTGACCTCCATCATCGGGAACTTGTCGTCCTCGCCCTTCAGTTCCTGCAACAACGCCACGTCGGGCTGAAATTCGTCCAGCCAGCGCAACAGGTGTTCACGCCGCGCGTTCAACGAATTGACGTTCCATGTAGCGATTTTCATGTCCGGAATTCCAAATGAAAGGGGCCCGCGGATGCAGGCCCCTTGGTAACACGATTCTCGAAGACGATTAAACCGAGAACGAGGACCCGCAGCCGCAGGTCGAACTGGCGTTGGGGTTGTCCATGGTGAAGTAGGCGCCCATCATGTCGGCCTTGAAGTTGAGCACCGCGCCCGCGACGAAGGGCAGGGACGTTTCGTCCACCACCACGCCGACGCCGCCCTCGCTGAACACCAGGTCGTCGTCGCCGACCTTGTCGTCCAGGCTGAAATTGTACTGAAAGCCCGAGCAGCCGCCGCCGGTGATGCCGATGCGGAGCTTCAGGGCGGGATTGCCTTCGTTTTCGATCAGCTGGCGGATGCGCGCCACCGCGCCTTCGCCGATCTGGAGGCCTTGCTGGGTATCCGTGGTCGCAGACATGGGGGGGGATCCTCGAGGTTCGTTGCGTTGGCATAGATGTAATACACCCCGCCCGGATGTCAAATGCTTGCGGCGCGGGGTGGCTGGGGGTAGGTTCGCCCCATGGAAGATTTCGCCTCATACGCCTGCAAGCCCGAAGCCTCGCGCGGTCGTCTGCACGACGAGCCGGAAAGCGCGACGCGCAGTTGTTTCCAACGCGACCGCGACCGCATCATTCATGCCGCCGCGTTCCGCCGCCTGCAGTACAAGACCCAGGTCTTCGTCAACCACGAAGGCGATTTTTTCCGCACGCGCCTGACCCACTCGCTGGAAGTCTCGCAGATCGCGCGCTCCATCGCCCAGAACCTGAGGCTGAACCAGTACCTGGCGGAAACGCTGGCGCTCGCTCACGACCTGGGTCATACCCCGTTCGGCCACGCGGGCGAATTCGCGCTTGAGGAACTGATGGAACCGTTCGGCGGGTTCGATCACAACGCCCAGTCGCTGCGCGTCGTGACCAAGCTGGAAAAGCGCTATGCCGATTTCGACGGCCTCAACTTGACATGGGAAACGCTGGAAGGGGTGGTCAAGCACAACGGGCCGCTCACCGGGTTCCCGGGCGCGAAGCCGTTGCCTTGGGCGATCCGGGAATACGCCAAGGAGCACGACCTGGAGCTCGACACCTACGCCGGGGCCGAGGCGCAAATCGCCGCCGTGTCCGACGACGTGGCCTACAACAACCACGACATCGACGACGGCCTGCGCGCGGGGCTGTTCACGGTCCAGGATATTCGCGAGGTCGATTTCGTCGGCCGCACCTTCGCCGAGGTGGAGACGCTGTACCCGGATCTCGACTTCTCGCGCACCGTCCACGAAGTCGTGCGCCGCACCATCGGCATGATGGTCGAGGACATCCTGGCCGAGACCCGCGCCCGTCTGGCGGACGCCAAGCCCCGAACCGCCGACGACGTGCGCCGCTACGGCGCGCCGCTGGTGGGGTTCTCGGAGGCCATGGCGAAAAACGACCGCGAGCTGAAAGAGTTCTTGTTTCCGCACATGTACCGGCATTACAAGCTCAACCGCATGACGTCGAAGGCCAAGCGCGTGGTTCGCGACCTGTTCGATCTGTTCCTGAGCGAACCGGGGACGCTGCCCACCGAATGGCAGGTCGGCGCGGCGGGGCCGGGCGACGCCGCCACGGCCCGCGTGGTGGCCGACTACATCGCGGGCATGACCGACCGCCACGCCCTGGACGAACACAAGCGCCTGTTCGATCTCCAGGCGCGAACCAGTGAATTTACGTTGGGATAAAAATGAACCTTTTCACGCACTTCCGCGAACAAATCGAAGTTCTTGTTGAGGAGCTTAAGGCATTGGGCGAACTGCCCGCCGATCTGGATACGTCGCGCATCACGGTGGAACCGCCGCGCGACGCCGCGCATGGCGACGTCACCACCAACGCCGCCATGGTGCTGGCCAAGCCCGCCGGGAAGAACCCCCGCGACATCGCCGCGCTGCTGGCGGCGCGCGCGGGCGATCTGGCCGGGGTCGAGGCGGTGGAAATCGCCGGGCCGGGCTTTTTGAACCTGCGCCTGTCCGACGGCTTCTGGCACGCGCGGCTGCGGGACGTTCTGGACGCGGGCGCGGCCTACGGCGACAGCGCCGCCGGTCAGGGCAAGAAGGTCAACGTGGAATACGTTTCCGCCAATCCCACCGGGCCGATGCACGTCGGGCACGGGCGCGGCGCGGTGTTCGGCGACGCCCTGGCGGCGTTGCTGGACAAGGCCGGCTACGCCGTGACCCGTGAATACTACATCAACGACGCGGGCGCGCAGGTCGACGTGCTGGCGCGGTCCGCCCACGTGCGCTACCGCGAGGCGTTGGGCGAAAACGTCGGCGCCATTCCGGAAGGGCTGTATCCCGGCGAATACCTGGTCGAGGTCGGCCAAGCCCTGGCCGCGCGCGAAGGCGATACGTGGAAGGACGCGCCCGAGGCCGAATGGCTGGACGCGTTCCGTGACTTCGCCATCGATGCCATGATGGACATGATCAAGGCCGATCTGGCGGCGCTGGGCGTGACGCACGATGAGTTCACCTCCGAACGCGCCCTAGTAGAAGCCGGCAAGGTCGGCGAGGCCCTGGATTTCCTCAAAGACAACGCGTTGGTCTATCATGGCGTCCTGGAGCCGCCCAAGGGCAAGCTGCCCGACGACTGGGAACCCCGCGAACAGCTGCTGTTCAAGGCCACCGAATTCGGCGACGACGTCGATCGTCCGGTGCAGAAATCCGATGGGTCCTGGACGTACTTCGCCACCGACATGGCGTACCACCTGGACAAGTACCGGCGGGGCTACGCCGACATGATCGACGTATGGGGGGCGGACCACGGCGGATATGTGAAGCGCATGCAGGCCGCCATCAAGGCGCTGACCGGCGGTGAGGGTGCGCTGGACGTCAAGCTCTGCCAGATGGTGTCTCTGACCGACAACGGCGAGCCGGTGAAGATGTCCAAGCGCGCCGGCACGTTCGTGACGCTGCGCGACGTCATCGACAAGGTCGGCAAGGACGTGGTGCGCTTCATCATGTTGACGCGCAAGAACGACGCCGGGCTGGATTTCGATTTCGTCAAGGTGACGGAGCAGTCCAAGGACAACCCCGTGTTCTACGTCCAATACGCCCATGCGCGGGTGAATTCCGTGATGCGCATGGCCGCCGAGGCGTTGGGCGCGGACGTGGTGGGCGAGGACGCCGTGCACGGCGCGAACGTCGGCCGCCTGACGGATCCCAGCGAATTGCATCTGGTGAAGTTGCTGTGCCAGTGGCCGCGCATCGTCGAAAGCGCCGCGGACGCGCACGAACCGCACCGCATCGCGTTTTTCCTGGGCGACGTCGCCGCCGAATTCCACGGCCTGTGGAACAAGGGCAAGGAGGACGCAAGCCTGCGGTTCGTCATCGCCGACGACGCGGAACTGACCTGCGCGCGTTTGGCGCTGTGCCGCGCCACGGCCAACGTGATCGCGTCGGGCCTGGCCGTGTTCGGCGTGACGCCGGTCGAAGAAATGCGTTGAAGAAGAACTCCTTAACCATTTTGCGCTAGCGTCGGCTCCATGAACAAGCAGAACGATTCGTACGATTACGACGACGACGAAACCGTCCCGGACGCCTCGGACCTCCTGGACTTCGAACTCATCGCGCACAGCCAACCCGAAAAAACCTCGGGCGGGGTATGGTTGTGGGCCGCCTTGGGCATGGTTTTGCTGGGGGGCGGCGCCGCCGGATGGTTCTATCTTCAGGGCGGGGGCGAGGAAACGGTCGCGCAAGGCGGTTCCGTGCCGATGATTCTTGCGCCGCAGTTCGACCTCAAGGAAAAGCCTGCGGATCCGGGCGGGATGGACGTGCCGGATCGGGACAAGACCGTCTACAACCGCATGGCCGGCGAGGCCGGGGCGGGTGCGGGGCAGCTGGAAAGCCTGCTGCCGCCTCCGGAAGCGCCGATCGATCCGCCCAAGGCCGTCGCGCCCGCCGAGGACGCGTTGCCGCCCGCGCCGGTGGAAACCGCCAAGGCCGAACCGGAACGCGCCACCCCAGAGCCAGCCGCGCCGCCACCGCCCCCGGCCCCGGAGGCGAA
>JADGBG010000027.1 GCA_015231605.1 Alphaproteobacteria bacterium
GATCGCGGCCGCGGTCTCGCTCCCGGACCGACACGATTTCACCTTGCTCCAGAAACGCGTCGGAGACGTACAGGGACATCTCCAGCAGACCGCCCGGATTGTTGCGGAGATCCAGAACCACGCCCTTGACGGGGGGCTCGCCTTCCTTGAGAAGATCCGCCATGGCGCGCTCCAGCATCGGCTCGACCTGTTCGGTGAAGGTCATCACCCGCACGTAACCGATGTCCCCCTCGCGCCGCCAGCGCACGGAGCGGACATGAATCACCGCGCGCTCGATCGTGACGTCAAAAGGATCCTCCGTTCCGCGTTTCACGGTCAGGACGATGGTCGTGCCGGGACGGCCACGCATCACGCTGACGGCTTCGCTGAGCGATTTTCCGGCAATCGGGTCCCCATCCAGATGGGTGAGCAGATCCCCGGCCTGGATGCCGGCCCTGTGGGCCGGGGTGTCTTCGATGGGGGAAACGACCTTGACGAGGCCTTCCTCCATGACGATTTCGATCCCCAATCCGCCGAATTCGCCGCTGGTGGAGATGCGGCTTTCGTTCAGTTCGTCCGGATTCAGGTAGGCCGAATGCGGGTCCAGGGACGCCAACATCGAATCCAGGGCCGCTTCGACCACCACGCGGGGCTCCGCAGCCCCCGGAGCGGCCTCGACCTTATCGATTCCCGCCAGCGCCGCGTCGATCAGCTTCGCGTCCTCCACGCTCTGGACGTAGTTGGCGCGGACCAGCCGGAAGGCGTCCCGAAAGTGGTCGCGTTGACGGTGGTTTTGCGGCGCGTTGACGGCGTGATCGTAAGCTGCGTTGAAGCGTTCCAATTCCCGCAAGCCGACGGCGTCAAGGGACGCGGGCGCGCGGGCGGCCTTCATCACGATATCCAGGCCGCCCCCGCCATCGGCGCAGGCGCTCAACATGTGCAGCAACGTGAAGGCCAGAGCGCCGCCCAGGGCAAAGGCCATCAGCTGATTGAGGCGATTCATCCGTCGGCGGTGATGCGGGCAATCAGTTCGGCCTGGACGCGGTCGGCGTCGTCGTTGTCGATCTGACAGGTGCCGGCGTTCTTATGGCCACCGCCGCCATATTGCAGCATCAGGGAGCCGATGTCCGTGTTGGACGTGCGGTTCAGGATGGATTTGCCCACCGCGAACACGGTGTTCAGCCGGTTCAGCCCCCACATCGCGTGAATCGAAATGTTGGTTTCGGGATAGAGGGCGTAGATCATGAAGCGGTTGGTGGCGAAAATGGTGTCTTCGCCGCGCAGATCCAGGAACGCCAGGTTTCCGTGCACCGTGGTGCAACGCCGGATTTGGTCTTCCGCGCGCGCGGCGTGATCCATGTACAGCTCGACGCGCTCGGAAACGTCCGGCAATTCGAGAATTTCGTTGATCGAGTGGTCGCGGCAGTAATCGATGAGCTCCATCATCAACTGGTAGTTGGAAATGCGGAAATCCCGGAAACGGCCAAGACCGGTGCGCGAATCCATGATGTAGTTGAGCAGCACCCAGCCATCCGGGTGCAGGACTTCCATCTTGTTGAATTGGGCGCTGTCCGCCTTGTCGACGGCGATCATCATCTCCTCGGAGATGTTCTTGAATTCGGCGGCGCCGCCGTAATAGTCGTACACCACGCGCGCGGCGGACGGCGCTTCGGGGTCGATGACGTGATTGGGCGGACGATCGTCGAGACGTTCCATTTCGCTGGCATGGTGGTCGAACGCCAGATGAACGCCGGGCACGTAAGGCAGGTTGGTGGTGATGTCGCTTTCGGAAATCAGGATCGTGCCATCCTGCATGTCCTTGGGGTGCACGAACTTGATCTCATCGATCAGATCCATTTCCCGCAACAGAACCGCGCACACCAGACCGTCAAAATCGCTCCGGGTCACCAAGCGGAATTTTTTATGGTCACTCATCAACCTCACCCCTCAAGCGGCGTTAACTCACAAACGGCGTCAGCTCTGTCGAGCCGCCATCACCTCGTCCAACACACACCCGGCGACGGATGCAAATCCCGTTGCGCGCCGGACGAAGAATCATTTAGCCCATTCTATCGGAAATCGCAAAGCCATCACAAGGCGTTCTTGCAAAAACCGGGGCGCGGGCGAGACCTTTCTTGGGTCAATTAATCCGTACGCCCGCCCCCGTGTCAAGAACCCCCACGAACACCGGGAGCCTCGCCCCGCAATTCGTGAACGGACCACAGCGCCGCCGCCAACAGCGCCAGGGCCATGAGTTGGTGCGAACTGGCGAGCGGGATCGGCGCCACGTACACCACCGTGAAGGCGCCCAACGCCGTTTCGGCGACGGCGACGGTCACGAGGGTATTGAGCGCCAACCGGGTGCGCGGCGCCAAGTGACGGTCGGCGGCGGAAACCCTGAAAACGAGGACCGCAAACAACAGGACCATGCCCAAAACCCGATGATCGAACTGAACGGTGGTGACGTGCTCGAACGGCGCAAGCCAAGCCGGATCGTGGTCGAACAGGCCGTCGGGGATCAAGGTTCCGTCCATCAGGGGAAAGGTGTTGTAGGCGTAGCCCGCGTCCACCCCCGCCACGAAGCCGCCCGACAGGGCCGTGATGAACACCAGGACGGCCACCGCCGCGCCGGCCCCGCGCAACCGGCCGGGCGACTGGTGATGGCGGTCGTGGGGGCGCGGGTGCAGAAGCGTCAAGGACACGGCGACAAGGCTTGAGAAAAACAGCATCGCCAAACCGAAATGCGCGGTCAGCCGATATTGGCTGATCCAGGGCGTGGCGGCGTCGGCGGCGCCGAAAGCCATGGCCCAGCCGACGGCCCCCTGCGCCACCCCCAGCAGCACAACGCCCATCAGCTTCCAAAACACGCCATCCGTGAAGCGGACCCATCCGAGGCGCACATAAACGGCAATGCCCGCCACCAACGCCACGACCATGAGCCGCGCCCACATTTGATGAGCGTATTCCAGCCAAAACATCGACTTGAAAGCGGACAGACCAACCTCCACCCCACCCCCGCTCAGGGCCGGGATCGCGCGGAACCGCTCGTACGCCTGGGCCCACTCGCCTTCGCCCAGGGGCGGAAGCCAGCCGCCATGCTCGACCCAACCGGCCATGGCGAAGCCCGACTGGGTCAAGCGCACCCAGCCGCCCAGCATGGCCATCAACACCGTCATCGCCGCAACGCCGAGAAGGCCATGCGCCATCCGTTCCGCCCGGCGGCGGTCCCGGGCGCTGGCGTTTGGGCGCGAATGCGAAATCTGAAAACCGCTCACGCGTCGACTCTCCGCGGAACCACCGGCACTCAACCCTCGGCGGGCGTGTTGGCCTTGGCCCAGTCGCCCAGCAATTGGGCCAGATGCCCGGCGGTCACATAATCCAGCTCAAGGTCGGTGAACCGCTTCTTTTCCCTGATGCGCACCCGGATCATCTTGAAGCCGCCTTCGAACACGGTTTCACTGATGGTGAGCTCCTTGTTCCAAGGCGCGTCGATGACTTCCATGTCGGTCACGGATTCGTGCATGCTCATGCGTTCGGTCCTTCCAAGAGTGTCTCGTACATATACATATAATGTGTGGCCGTCTACGCCGTGCCGGCCACCCGGTCAAGGTAGCGGGCGCGCAGCATCATGCGCTCGCCGCCGGGCTCGCCGCCGTTCGCAAACCCGGTGCGGGTGTGCAGCACGTTGTTGCACAGGAGCCCCTCGCCGGACGACATGCGGTGACGGAAGATATAGGGCTCGCCGCCCTCTTCGCCGTCAAGAAGGCGGGTCAGAAAATCGACCGCGCGCCGGGTGTCGTCATCGTCCGCCCAAACGATGTTGCGTTTGCGGGCGGTGTAGCGCATGTAGAGGGAATTGTCGGCGCTGTTCAACGAGAAAACCGGCCCGCCCACGTCGCCGCGCACCACTTCGTCGTCCATGTCGTTGGCGGGAATGGTCATCGCCAGCGGCCGGCACAGCGCGGCGACCATGGCCGGATCCACGTCGCGCATGAGCAGATACGCCATTTCCGGGTCGAACAGGGCGTTCTCCCCCCCGTCCCCGCCGGCCTGGCGGACGCAATGGAGCACCATGGCGCGAATGCGCCGGGACGGCGTGTTGTAATATCCGTCCGTGTGCCAGCTGATGGCCCGGTTGGTGTAGGGGATGTACATCTTGCGTCCCTGCTCCAGGCGCTCCTGCCCCGCCGCGACGTGAAGCGGCGTTATGGCGTCCTCGTCGGCGTAAGGGTTGCGATCGAGGCGCGTCATGCCGAATTGGCCGGCCAAGGCCCGCACGTCGTCCTTGGCGCGGTCGACATCGTCTTGGGCGGGGCTTTTGTAAACCGCCATTCCGGCGCGCCGAACGCGATCGCGAATCGCCTCCGTCTCGGCCGGGGTGAGGTTGACCATGTCTCCGACCTCGACCACCAAGTCCCCGACGGACTTGGGAAATTCCTCCAATTTGCGGGCGCGCCAACGCTGGTATGCCGCGTCGTCATCCAGGGAAAACGGACCGCTCTGTCCCAAACCCGGGGCGAGAAGGATGGCTTCCCGGTCGAATTCGGAAAGCGACTCCGTTGCCGATTTCTGGTCCGTCATCTTCATTCCTTTCCTGATTCCAGTCCTTTTTACGTATCCCGCTGCGCGGAACGCGCCGCGACATCACTTTGGATGGGGTGTGAATGCGATGTAACGATTTGTTTTTACTAACTTTTGAAAAAATCCTAAAGGAGAATGAAAATTCATATTGGACATATTAGATTGGCGTAATATAAAATCCATGAAAATCAATAAGCAGACATGGGGCAACTCATGCGCATACGTGAGAAATTTTCTCCACAGAATTTTTTCGCCACGTGTGTATAATGCATTAACAGGCGGTGGCTGTGTCGGGTAAGGATATCTTACTGGCATAACCTTTTCACAGCGCGTCCTGGTGTGTCCCTTGAGGGACACGCAGTTTTTTGGCCGGAGGCACCGGCTTGAGAACGGGGGGACCGTACGCTCCTTGTGGTTAAGGGGCGGGGGACCCTTTTGTGTCCTTATGGGATCGAACGAACTCTGCGGAGGAATGAAAAAAATGGCGACGAATAAACCTGATACTCCTCTTCTGGATCAGCTCGAAGACGGCCCCTGGCCGAGCTTCGTGACCGGCCTCAAGCGCCTGGCTGACAGCGAAGACAAGCCCTATGCCAATATGATGAAGAGCCTGCTCGGCCAGCTCGAGCACTCTTACGAAACCCGCAAGGGATATTGGAAAGGCGGCACCGCCGGCGTGATCGGCTACGGTGCGGGCGTGATCCCGCGTTTCTCGGAAGTTGCGAGCAAGTTCCCGGAAAGCAAAGAGTTCCACACTCTGCGCATCATGCCGCCCGCCGGCATGCACTACGACACCGGCACGCTGCGCAAGTTCTGCGACATCTGGGAAGAGCACGGCTCCGGCCTGATCGCCTTCCACGGCCAGTCCGGCGACATCATGTTCCAGGGCTGCGACACGGACAATATCCAGCCGGCTTTCGACAAGATGAACGAAATGGGCTTTGACATGGGCGGCGCCGGCGCCGGCGTCCGCACCTCGATGAGCTGCGTCGGCTCGGCCCGTTGCGAGCAGTCCTGCTACGACGAAGCCAAGGCCATGCGCATGGTCATCAACGCCCTGCTGGACGACATGCACCGTCCGTCCCTGCCGTACAAGTTCAAGGCCAAGTTCTCTGGCTGCTCCAACGACTGCGTGAACGCCACGCACCGTTCGGACTTCGCCGTGATCGGCACCTGGGCTGACGACATGAAGGTCAACCAGGAAAAGATCAAGGAAAAGGTCGCCGAACTGGGCCGCAAGGGCTTCAACGACCAGGTCGTCAACATGTGCCCGACCCGCGCGCTGAGCCTCAACGACGACGACACCCTGGATGTGGACAATGAAAGCTGCGTGCGCTGCATGCACTGCATCAACGTCTGCACCAAGGCCCTGTCGGTCGGCGACAAGAAGGGCGTGACCATCCTGGTGGGCGGCAAGCGCACCCTGAAGATCGGTGATCTGATGGGTACGGTGGTCGTTCCGTTCCACAAGATGGAAGACGAAGACGATTACGATTGGCTCGTGGAAATGGCCGAAAACGCCCTCGAGTTCTTCGCCGACAACGCCCTGGAACACGAACGTATGGGCGAAATGATCGAGCGCATCGGTCTCGTCGAGTTCCTGGACGGCTTGGACATCGAAGTCGATCCGAACATGATCAGCCACCCGCGCACCAGCTCCTACGTCCGCATGGACACGTGGGATGAAGAAGCCGAAAAGTGGGCCGCCCGCAAGGGTTCCGCCGCGGCCGAGTAATCTGGTTGACGCGCTGATTGAGAAAACGAATGACCGCCGGGATCGTTGCCCGGTCCCGGCGGGCGTTCATAGACACGAGAATTTTGGAGGAAAAACATGAGTGACGCTCCGCGTATGCCCGATGAATGCGGCGTTCCCGATGCAATGGGTTTCATGCATCCGCTGCTGAAGAAGAATTACGGCAACTGGGACTGGCATGATCGCCCGCGTCCCGGCGTCCTGCACCACGTCGCCAAGAACGGCGACGAAGTGTGGACCGTCAAGGCCGGCACGCAGCGCCAGATGGACGTCTACACCATCCGCAAGCTGTGCGACATCGCCGACCAGATGGCCGGCGGCCACGTCCGCTTCACCACCCGTTCGAACATCGAATTCATGGTGGACAGCGCCGACAAGGTGGATCCCCTGATCGAACGTCTGGAAGGCGAAGGCTTCCCGGTCGGCGGCACGGGCAATTCCGTGTCCATGATCTCCCACACCCAGGGCTGGCTGCACTGCGACATCCCCGGCACGGACGCTTCGGGCGTTGTGAAGTCCCTGATGGACCTCATCTATCACGACTTCAAGCACGAAGAGATGCCGAACCGCGTTAAGGTCACGACCTCTTGCTGCCAGATCAACTGCGGCGGCCAGGGCGACATCGCGATCAACATCCAGCACACCAAGCCGCCGATGATCAACCACGATCTGGTGTCCAACATGTGCGAACGCCCGGCCGTCGTGGCGCGCTGCCCGGTTGCGGCGATCCGTCCGGCCCTGGTCAACGGCAAGCCGACCCTCGAAGTCGACGAAAAGAAGTGCGTGTGCTGCGGCGCCTGCTTCCCGCCGTGCCCGCCGATGCAGATCAACGATCCGGTTCATTCCAAGATCGCCATCTGGGTTGGTGGCAAGCACTCTTCCACCCGCACCAAGCCGAGCTTCCACAAGCTGGTCGCCGCCGGCCTGCCGAACAACGCCCCGCGTTGGCCGGAAGCCGCCGACGTGGTGATGCGCATCCTGAAGGCCTACAAGGATGGTGGCCGTCCTTGGGAACGCATGAGCGAGTGGATCGACCGCATCGGTTGGCCGAAGTTCTTCGAAGTGACGGGCCTGCCGTTCACGAAGTTCCACATCGACGACTGGCGCGGCGCTCGCCGTTCGCTCAACGCGTCGGCTCACGTGCACCTCTAAGGTCAATCTAAAAGCTAAATTTCCGTGGGGGCGGTTTCGGCCGCCCCCTCTGGAAAGCAGGGGTTTGTTTCATGAAGTTCGGGATTTTGATCAACGAAGGACCGTTCACGCACCAGGCTTCCGACACGGCTTATCATTTCACCAAAGCCGCCCTGGCAGCCGGTCACGATGTGCCGCGCGTGTTCTTCTATTATGACGGCGTGAACAACGCCAACAAGTTCTCCGCTCCCCAGGCCGACGATCGCAATCTGATCAAGCTGTGGGGCGCACTGGCCGCCGAAAAGAACGTCGACCTGGTGGTGTGCGTCGCCGCCGGCCTGCGTCGCGGCATCACGGATGGGACCCTAGCCGACGGCTTCCGTATCTCTGGCCTTGGTCAGTTGGTCGAAGCCGGCATGGGCTGCGATCGTCTCATGATGTTTGGAGACTGAGCCATGGCTGAGTATCAATTCGACACCGAAGGCGTCAAAAAGACCTTCACCTTCATGAACCGCAAGGCGCCGTATGGCACCGTGTACGCTCTGGAAGTTCTGGAGACGGTTCTGATTTCGGCGGCTTTCGAACAGCACGCCAACATCGTGTTCGCCGATGACGGCGTCTACCAGCTGAAAAGCGGACACGACACCACCGAAATCAACATGAAGAACTTCTCGCCCACCTTCGGCATCATCGAAATGGAAAAGGAAGATGCCGACGAGGATGACGACATCGACATGGTGTGGCGCATCATCGTCGAGAAGGAATCCATGGAAGCTCGTGGCCTCACCGAAGACGACTTCAAGGTCGAAGTCGAAGTTCTGAGCGCCGCCGAATTGGCGGAGCTGATCGACAGTTCCGATTGCGTCATCAGCGGCTAACGAAGGAGAGACACACCATGCTTCACACCGTGAACAAGTCGCCCTTCGAACGCAACACGCTGGACAGCTGCCTGCGTCTGTCCGCGAAGGGTTCCGCCATCCTGCTCATCGAAGACGGCGTCATCGCCGCGATGAAGGGCACGGTCCAGTCCGCCAAGATCGAAGGCGCGCTGGCCGACCATTCCGTTTTCGTGCTGGGTCCGGACCTGAAGGCCCGCGGCTTGGCCGAGGACAACGTGATCGACGGCGTCAAGGTTGTCGACTACGCCGGTTTCGTGGACCTGGCCGTCGAGCACGGGGCTCACAACGCCTGGCTCTAAGCCGAAACCACCGCCCCCGTTGGGGCATCCGCATCGCCCTCAACGGGGCAATTAGGTTACCCGGGTCCGACCAGGGACCGGAAAGCAAGGAGAGTAAACCATGGGTGCATATACCGTTAACGGTAACAACTACGAACACGACGAAGAAGGCTACATCCTCGACGTGAACAACTGGAACCTGGACCTGGCGAAAGTCATCGCCAACGACGAAGGCCTGGACATGTCCGACGAGCACTGGGAAGTCATCAACTTCCTGCGTGAATACTACAACGAATACCAGATCGCCCCGGCCGTCCGCGTGCTGGTCAAGGCCATCAAGAAGAAGTTCGGCCCGGAAAAGGGCTCCAACAAGTACCTGTATGAGCTGTTCCCGTACGGCCCGGCCAAGCAGGCTTGCAAAATCGCCGGTCTGCCGAAGCCGACGGGCTGCGTGTAAGACCACGAGACTTCCGGGGGCGGGCCGTCCCGTATTCGGCTCCGCCCGCCCCTGGGCTTCTCTCGACCCCATCGTCCGGCAATTTCCGCCGCTCAGACGAACTTTGTTTATCGCATTCGTTTTGAACTTTTGTATTTCGAGGCTTGAGGACTGAAAGAGATGTCGGTGTTTTTCGCTATTCTCTTCTACGTGGCGACCATTGTCCTGGTGGTCGGCTTGGCACTGCGTATCAAGACATACGTGGCGACGCCGACGTGGTTGAAGATCCCCGTCACCCCGGCCCCCTTGACCAAGTCCGGCGTGGCGTTCCGCCTGTTCCGTGAAGTCGCCTTCTTCGAAAGCCTGTTCAAGTCCAACCGCTGGATCTGGATCTTCGCCGTGCTGTTCCATGCCGGCCTCGCCCTGGTCATCCTGCGCCACGTGCGCTACTTCCAGGCGGACGTGTGGCTGGTGATCGAACTGGCGCAGCCGTTCGGCATCTATGGCGGCATGGCCATGGTCGCGGGCCTTCTGGGTCTGTGGGCGCGCCGCGTGGTGCAGCAACGCATCCGCTACATTTCCGGGGTTTCCGACCACCTGATGCTGGCGCTGCTGGTCCTCATCGGCGTTTCCGGCCTCAGCATGAAGTTCGTGGCGCACACCGACATCATTCAGGTGAAGGCCTTTTTCCTCGGGTTGATGCGGTTCAACATCCAGGAACTGCCGGCCGACCCCAACCTGATGGTTCATCTCGTGTCCGTCGCCGTGCTAATGATGATCTTCCCGTTCAGCAAGCTGCTGCACGTCGCCGGGGTGTTCTTCGCGCCGTCCCGCGCACAGGTCGACGACGCCCGCGAAAAACGCCACCTGGCCCCCTGGGCGGCATTCATGGACGACAATCGCTGAGCCCGCGCGGCTGAGTGGCTAGACATATCGATCGAGGAGTTTGATCGTGGCTGACCAAAAATTCGAAACCCCGGCGTTCCGCGAATACCGCGAAATCCCTGCGTTGCAACCGGACTCGATGGTGCATTTGCAGCCGTTCGTCGCCAAACCCGATCACAACAAGCCGTTGGATTTCCCGGGCGAATTGGTGGACAACTGGGAACAGAAGGCCGTCGAAAAGCTGGGCGAGTTGCTGGAAAAGAACAAGGCTCTGCGGGTCTACCTCGATTCCTGCGTGAAATGCGGCGCGTGCACCGACAAGTGCCACTATTTCCTCGGCACCAAGGATCCCAAAAACATGCCGGTGGCGCGCCAGGATCTCCTGCGTTCGCTGTATCGCCGCCACTTCACCCTGGCGGGCAAGATCGCCCCGGGCTTGGTCGGCGCGCGCGACATGACCAAGGAATTGCTGGACGACTGGTACAAGTACTTCCACCAGTGCTCGCAGTGCCGCCGTTGCTCGGTCTTCTGCCCCTACGGCATCGACACCGCCGAAATCTCCATGGCGGCGCGCGATATCATGGACCACATCGGCCTTGGCCAGAAGTACTGCAACGAAATCATCTGCAAGGTTCACGTCATCGGCAACAACCTCGGCCTGCCCCAGCCCGCCCTTTTGGACACGCTGGAAGGTCTTGAGGAAGACGTGCTGGACGAAACCGACGTCGAGGTGAAGTATCCGCTCGACCAGGAAGGCGCGGACGTCCTGCTGGTCACGCCGTCGGCCGACTTCTTCGCCGAACCGCACGTGGACGGCCTGATCGGCTACGGCAAGGTGTTCCACCAGGCCGGCATCAACTGGACCATCTCCTCTTATGCGTCCGAGGCCGCCAACTTCGGCATGTTCATCGGTTCCTACGAACAGATGCACAAGATTTCCAACCGCATCCGTCAGGCCGCGCTGGACCTCGGCGTCAAGCGCATCGTGTTCGGCGAATGCGGCCACGCGTGGCGCGTCGCCTATGCGTTCCTCAACACCTTGGCCGGCCCATGGGACTTCCTGGATCCGAAATACCCGGTTCCCCAGCACATGCTGGAAGTCACCAACGACCTGATCAAGCGCGGCGCGATCACCCTGGACCCGGAAGCCAACGACGACAAGGTCGTTACCTTCCACGACAGCTGCAACGTGGCGCGCGCCACCCGCATGGGCGACATGCCGGACGGCCAGTTCATCATCCCGCGCGAGGTCATCA
Organism: Alphaproteobacteria bacterium; assembly: GCA_015231605.1. Lineage (GTDB taxonomy): Bacteria > Pseudomonadota > Alphaproteobacteria > Rhodospirillales > Magnetovibrionaceae > JADGBG01. The sequence goes on from JADGBG010000027.1 coordinate 11,199, forward strand.
AGGCCTCCGTCAACAAATTCGTCGATATGGATCCTCAGACGATCCACGAAAAGACCTTCTGCTGCGGCGGCGGCGGCGGCCTTCTGACCGACGACTTGATGGAGCTGCGCGTCAAGGGCGCGCTGCCGCGCATGGAGGCGCTCAAGGACGTGGTCGACAACCACGGCGTAACGCATTTGGCCGCCATCTGCGCCATCTGCAAGAGCCAATTCACCAAGGTGATGCCGTACTACGGCTTCTCCATGGACATGGTCATCAGCGTGCACCAACTGGTCGGCGACGCCCTCCAGCTTGGCGCGAAGGAATAACCGAAGACAAATGAAGGCGGGATGACGAACACCCGCCCCCGACGAATACAGGGCATCACAGAGGGGCATAAGCCCCCTTGCGAGGAAGGAAGAAAAACAATGACTGCGGAAAAGGCTTTGAGCTGGCGTCGTTACGAAGACGGCGATAACAAGTGGGACGACTTTCAGGAAAATATTTTCCAGGCCGGTTGGTCGCACAAGTGCCCGACCTATGTGCACCGCACGCCCCCGTGCCAGGGCAGCTGCCCGTCCGGCCACGACATCCGTGGCTGGCTCGCCATCGCGCGCGGCATGGACAAGCCCCCCGTCGAAGGCATGCCTTGGCAGGAATATGCGTTCTCGCGCATGGTCGAAGCCAACCCCTTCCCGGCCGTGATGGGCCGCGTTTGCCCCGCCCCGTGCGAGGACGGCTGCAACCGTAACGAAGTCGACGACCAGGTCGGCATCAACGGCGTGGAACAGTTCGTCGGCAACTACGCCATCGAAAACAAGCTGGCCCTGCCGAAGCCGGAAAAGGAAACCGGCAAGAAGATCGCCGTCATCGGCGGTGGACCGGGCGGTCTGGCCGCCGCATGGCAGCTGCGCCGCAAGGGCCACAGCGTCACCGTGTTCGAAAAGCAGGAAAAGCTGGGCGGCATGATGGCCTACGGCATCCCGGGCTATCGCGTCCCGCGCGACATCCTGGACGCGGAAATCCAGCGCATCCTGGACACCGGCGTGGAAGCCAAGACCGGCGTGACCATCGGCAAGGACGTCACCATCGAGAAGCTGGAAGCCGATTTCGACGCCATCTTCTGGGCGGTCGGCGCGCAGAAGGGCCGCGGCCTGTTCCTGGACTCCTGGGCAGGCACCGAAAACTGCATCTCCGGCGTCGCATTCCTGGAAGCCTTCAACCAGGGCCGTCTGCACTACACCACCAAGAAAGTGGTCGTGGTCGGCGGCGGCGACACCTCCATCGACGTGGCCTCCGTCGCCCGCCGTCTGGGCGCCATCACCGCCATCGCCGACAAGGACCGTCCGGAAGCCATCGTGCTGGGCCACACCGCCCATGACGTGGCGTCCGCCGCTCAGCGCGAAGGCGTGCAGGCCGTCCTGACGTCGCTGTTCCCGATCGAGGAAATGACCGCCTCCGAACGCGAACGCAACGACGCCACCCGCGAAGGCGTGGAAATCCAGGGCGGCGTGATGCCGATCGACATCATCAAGGACGCCAACGGCCGCGCCACCGCGCTGCGCATGTGCAAGTGCACCATGAACGGCATGACCCCGGTTCCGATCGAAGGCACCGAATACGACATTGAATGCGACCTGATCGTGTCCGCCATCGGTCAGATGGGCGACTTGGCGAACGGCCTGGAAGCCATCGACAACGGCCGCGGCTTCATCGACGTCAACGCGGTGTACCAGGTCAAGGGCAAGGACAAGCACTTCGCCGGCGGCGACATCATCCGCCCGCACCTGCTGACCACCGCCATCGGCCACGGCGCCATTGCGGCGGAAAGCATCGACCACATGCTGGCCGGCAAGCCCGACGAACGCCGTCCGAAGGTCGACGCCCACCACTTCAACCTGCTGTCCGAACTGCAAAACCGCGGCCACGGCCCGGCGGCCTACGACAAGACCCCGGTGCGCGGCACCTCCGAAGCCAACTTCGCGGTGCACAACTACGAAGACCGTTCGGCTTCGCAGATCATCCCGCACACCGACCTGTTCCTGGGCCACTTCAAGTACGACCCGGTGCAGAAGCGCGAAGAAAAGCACATCGGCGCCGACGAGGTGCTGGGCAACTTCGAGGAACGCCTGATCGCGTTCACCGAGGATCAGGCCAAGCACGAAGGCGAACGCTGCATGAGCTGCGGCATGTGCTTCGAGTGCGACAACTGCGTGATCTTCTGCCCGCAGGACGCCGTCGACCGCGTGAAGGTCGCCGAACGCACGGTGGGCCGCTACGTCAAGACCGATTACGACAAGTGCATCGGTTGCCATATCTGTCACGATGTGTGCCCGACGGGTTACATCCAGATGGGTCTCGGTGAATAATCGGGACAAGGAAAGGTAAGGAGGAACGTCGAATGCGATCGGCTTCTCGAATTCTGAGCCTCGCTGTTCTTGCGTTCGCGATTGTTTCGCTGGGTTTCGGGGGGGGCTCCGCCTCCCCCGCCCACGCCGGCGAAGTGCCTCTGCCGAACCCGGCCAAGGCCTTCAAGGGCACGCAATGCGTCGAACCCACGGACGTGATGCGCCGTAACCATATGTCGTTCCTCAAACACCAGCGTGACGAAACGCTGCGCGAGGGCATCCGTGGTCAGAAGTATAGCCTGAACGAATGCATCGACTGCCACGCCGTGACGTCTCCGGACGTGGCGGGCGGCAAGGTGCGCACGCTCAAACCCTTCTGCAAGGAATGCCACGACTACGCAGCCGTTTCCATCGATTGCTTCTCGTGTCACACCGGCGCCGCCGTCCCGGGGATCGGCAAGACCTCCGAACTGCCCGCCGACCATGCCGAGAAGGCTTTGACCGCTGCCCTGGAGAAACACCTTGACGCGGGGGCACGGGCGCAATGACCGACAGACGACAGGACGACATGAGTACCGTTGACTCCGCCACGCCCGACGCCTCGCGGCGGGCTTTCCTCAAGGGTGGCGCCGCGGCCGCGGCCGTGGTGACCCTGGCCCCGGGGGTGACGTTGTACGCCACCGGCGCCGATGCAGCCGTGACCGGCCCCGCCACCAGCGCCAAGCGTTGGGGCATGTTGATCGACGCCAACGCCGACGCCGGCGTGTGGGACGTTGCCGTCGCGGCGTGCCAGAAGGAACAGGGCTGGGGCGGTGGTGAAAATCCCGCCACGGACCCGCAGTGGATCCGCAAGGTCACCGTCAAGAATCCCAAAACCGGCGCCACGGCCAACATGCCCGTGATGTGCCAGCACTGCGACGAACCGCCGTGCGTCGACGTTTGCCCCACCGGCGCGTCTATGAAACGCGCCGACGGCATCGTCCTTGTCGACAAGCACATCTGCATCGGCTGCCGCTTCTGCATGATGGCGTGCCCCTACGCCGCCCGTTCGTTCGTTCACGAACCGGTTCAGGGCCAGAAACCGCACATGCCGCGCGGCAAGGGCACCGTCGAAGCCTGCACCATGTGCGTTCACCGTGTCGACCGCGGCCAGCAACCGGCTTGCGTCGAGGCTCTCGCCGCCTCCGGATCCACCGCCATGATGTTTGGCGACCTCAACGATCCGAACAGCGACATTTCGCGCGCCGTTTCCAAATACGTTACCCAGCGCATCCGCGCCGATCTCAACGTCGGCCCGGGCATCCACTATCGGGGGATTTAAGGGTCATGGCTGCTGACACTACCGTTTACAAGGAAATTGAAGGCAAGGGCGGCGATTACTATTCCCTGATCGGCTGGCTCGGCGTGATCATCGCCGCCGGTCTGTACGCCGTCTTCAACATGGAACACCACGGCCACGTCGTGACCGGCATGACCAACGCCGTCGTGTGGGGCACGCCCCATGTGTTCGCCGTGTTCCTGATCGTCGCCGCGTCCGGCGCGCTGAACGTGGCCTCCATCTCGTCCGTGTTCGGCAAGTACCACTACAAGCCGCTGGCGCGCCTGTCCGCCGTCACGGCGGTGGCCTTGTTGGCCGGCGGGCTGATGATCCTGGTTCTCGACCTCGGCCGGCCGGACCGCCTGATCGTGGCGATGACGCACTACAATTTCAAATCCATCTTCGCGTGGAACATCATCCTCTACAACGGCTTCTTCGTGATCGTTCTGGCCTATCTGTGGGTGATGATGGAACGGCGCATGAACCCGCATTCCAGCAAGGTCGGCATGGCCGCCTTCCTGTGGCGTCTGGTCCTCACCACCGGTACCGGATCGATCTTCGGCTTCCTGGTGGCGCGTCCGGGCTACGACGCGGCGATCATGGCCCCGATGTTCATCGCCATGTCGTTCTCGTTCGGTCTGGCGATCTTCATCCTGATCGTCAACGCCGCTTACAGGTCGAGCGGCCGTCCGTTGGGCGACAAGATTCTGTTCAAGATGCGCAACCTGCTGGGCGTGTTCATCGCCGCCGCGCTGTACTTCAACGCGGTGCAGCATGTGACCAACCTGTACGCCGCCGAGCATGGCGGGGTGGAAGCCTTCATCCTGATGGACGGCGGCATCTACACCTTCCTGTTCTGGGTGATCTGGGTCGGCTTGGGCAGCCTGTTCCCGCTGGCGCTGCTGTTCAACCCGGCGACCGGGCGCACGAGCACGGGCATCAACATCGCCTCGGTGCTGGTGATCCTGGGCGGACTGGCGCAGATGTATATCATCATCATCGGCGGCCAGGCGTTCCCGCTGCAACTGTTCCCGGGGATGGAAGTCTCTTCCGCCTTCTTCGACGGCTCGGTGCACCCCTACGCCCCCAGCCACTGGGAAATCATGCTGGGCCTCGCCGGCATGGCGGCCGCCGTGCTGATCATCGCCGTGGCGGTGAAGTACCTGCCGCTGCTGCCGCTCAGCCTGTCCGACGCCAAGGTGGACCCGCACCACGCCAAGGACTAAGCCAATAATCCGGCCCTTGCGGCTTGGGCAAAAGGCACTACATTGCTATGGGGGGACCCGGACCATGCGGTCCGGGTCCCGCCGTTTGAGGCCCCAAACCGGGGGACGCCGACGCAACACGAGGACGCCCTATCCATGAGCACCGAACATCCCTTCGCCCAATTCATCCGCATCATCGGTCGTGGTCCGAACCTGTCCCGTCCGCTCGATGAAGAGGAAATGTATGAAGCCGCGAAGATGATCCTGTCCGGCGACGTCGAACCGCTCCAACTTGGCGCGTTCCTGTGCATCCTGCGGGTGCGCACCGAAGTGGCCGAGGAAGGCGCGGGTTTCGTGCGCGCGGTACGCGACGGTCTGACGCTCCCGGCGGACGCGCCGACGGTCGACGTGGACTGGGCGACCTATTCAGGCAAGAAGCGTCAGTTGCCGTGGTATCTGCTGTCGGCGTTCCTGCTGGCGCAGAACGGCATCAAGATCTGCATGCAAGGCACCGAAGGACACACCGAAGGCCGGCTGTTCTCCAGCGAAGCCCTGGCCGCCCTTGGGGTGCCGCTGGCGGGATCGCTCGCCGAGGCCTCCGCGCAAATCCACGCCACCAACTTCGCCTATCTTCCGCTGCGCAACTTCGTGCCCAAACTCCAGGACATCATCGAGCTCAAGAGCATCCTGGGCGTGCGCTCCCCGGTGAACACATTCGCCCGCATTCTCAACCCGTTTGGCGCCGACCACGAACTGCAGACCGTGTTCCACCCGAACTACCGCGACGTCCACCGCGACACCGCCGCCCTTTTGGGTCAGAAGCACATGGCGGTGTTCAAGGGCGAAGGCGGCGAAGCCGAACGTCGTCCGCACAAACCGGTGCTGGTGCAATACCTGCACGAAGGCGAAAAGACCGAGGAGCAGTGGCCCGCCCTGATCTCGGATACCGCCGAATACAATTTGGACACCCTCGACATCAACCGCCTGCCCAGGCTGTGGCGGGGCGAGGAAGCGGACGAATACGGCGAAGCCGCCGTGATCGGCACCGCCGCGTTCGTCCTGCGCCTGATGCGCCGCGCCGCCAGCCCGCACCAGGCAATCGAGGAAGCCCGCGACCTGTGGAACGCCCGCGACAAGGGCAACTTCCTGCCCAGCGCCTGACCGCCCCGGATTCTCGTCATGGCCCACATCCTGATTTCCGCCGCGCACAAGTCTTCCGGCAAGACCATGGTCTCCACCGGTCTGGTGCGCGCGCTGAAATCCCGTGGGCGCACCGTGGCGACCTTCAAGAAGGGACCCGACTACATCGATCCCAAATGGCTGGGCGAAGCGGCGGGCCGGCCATGCCACAATCTCGATTACCACACCCAGACCGGTGACGAGATCCGCGCCCTGTTCGCCCGCCACGCCGCCGGGGCCGACATCGCCGTGATCGAAGGCAACAAGGGCCTGTACGACGGCGTCGACGTCGACGGCTGCAATTCCAACGCCGCGTTGGCCAAGATGCTGGGCGCGCCGGTGATCCTGGTGGTGGATTGCAGCGGCATCACGCGCGGCGTCGCGCCGCTGTTGATGGGCTACCAGGTGTTCGATCCCGACGTCACCATCGCCGGGGTGATCCTCAACAAGGTGCTGGGTGAGCGTCACGAAACCAAACTGGTTCAGGCGGTCGAGCGCTACACCGACATTCCGGTTCTGGGCGCCGTGCGGCGCAACCACAACCTCACGGTGGACGAACGTCACCTGGGGCTCATCCCCAGCAACGAACACCCGGCGGCCCGCGCGCGCATCGAAACGTTGGGCGAACAGATCGCGGCCCAGGTCGATCTGGACCGCATCGAGGCCATCGCCGCCACCGCCCAAACCCCCGCCCCCGTCGATCCCCCCGCCCTGCCACGCCCCGACGTGCGCATTGCCGTGGCCAAGGATGCGGCGTTCGGCTTCTATTACGCCGACGATCTGGCGGCGCTGCGTCAGGCGGGCGCGCAACTGGTCTATTTCAACGCCATCAACGACGTCTACCTGCCCACCTGCGACGGTCTGTTCCTGGGCGGCGGCTTCCCGGAAACCCAGATGAAGAAACTGGAAGCCAACAAGACCCTGCGCCGGCGCATCAAGGCCGCCATCGAGGCGGGCCTGCCGACCTACGCCGAATGCGGAGGCTTGATGTATCTGACGCGATCCATCTCCTGGCACGACGACACCCATGAAATGGCCGGCGTCATCCCCGCCGACGCGCTGATGCATCCGACGCCTCAGGGCCGCGGGTACGTACATCTGCGTCCGACCGGCGCGCATCCGTGGGGGGCGGACATCGCGTTTTCCGGGGATTACATTCCGGCCCATGAATTCCATCATTCAAGTCTTGAAAATATCGACACCGACCTCACATTCGCCTATGACGTCCTGCGTGGCCATGGCGTCACCGGACGGGCCGACGGCATCGTCATGCACAACCTGGTGGCGGGCTACGCCCATATGCGCGACACGTCCAAATGCCGCTGGGCCGAAGCCTTCACGGGGTTCGTGCGGCGCAAGAAATCGGAACGCGGCGGCGCGCCCTCCCCGGCCCAGACGGCCGGCTGAGCGCGTCCATTGAACAAAGGAACATACGGACTTGAGCACGCCTGAAACCAAATCGAAGGATATCCGGGTTTCCATCGTGGGCGCGGGGCCGGGCGATCCGGGCCTGCTGACCCTCAAGGCCGCGCGGCGCCTGGAGCAGGCTGAAGTCGTCGTCTACGACCGATTGGTGTCCGATGAAATCCTCACCTTGGCCCCGGACAGCGCGAAAAAGGTGTTCGCGGGCAAGGCCGCGCGGGACCATTTCATGCCCCAGGACGAAATCAACCAGACCCTGGTGGACTATGCCAAGCAGGGCAAGCGCGTGGTGCGGCTCAAGGGCGGCGATCCGTTCATTTTCGGGCGCGGCAGCGAGGAAGCCATGGTTCTCGCGGATCACGGCATCGATTTCGAAATCATCCCCGGCATCACCGCCAGCGCCGGGTGCGGAGCGTACGCGGGAATTCCGCTGACGCATCGCGGCTTGGTCACGGGCGTGCGTTTCGTCACCGGACACTGCCGCGAAGGCCAGCACCTGGACCTCAACTGGAAAAGCCTCGCGGACCCCAACACCACGTTGGTGATCTACATGGGGCTGATCAACATCGACAAGATCTCCGAGGAACTGATCAAGGCCGGGCTGCCGGGCGACATGCCGGCGGCCGGGATCGAACGCGGCACCACGCCCGAACAGCGCACCGTGATCACCACGCTGGAAAAGCTTCCTGGGTGCATCAAAAAGGCCCGGCTCAAGGCGCCGTCCCTGCTGATCATCGGCAAGGTGGTGGACCTGGCCGGGACCATCGCCTGGCACACCCCGGCGCAGCACTGCCTTCTCGAAGACCAGGGCTGAGACGCGGACATGGCTGAAGCGCCCCACGCCCGACCGGATTTCAGCCAAGCCGCCCTGTTGATCGCGGCGCACGGGTCGCCCGGCAGCGCGGGCGGGCGGACTTCGACCCGGCGTCATGCCGCAGACCTTGCGGCGCGCGGTCTGTTTCGCAGCGTCTCGTCAGGCTTCCTTACCGAGGCGCCGTTCATGGGCGACGTGTTGGCGGGCCTGGACGCGGACGAGGTCTATGTGGTCCCCAACCTGGCGACCAACGGTTATACGGCCAAGGAAAAGCTGCCCGAGGCTCTCAAGCTCACCGGTCCCGTCACCGAGCGGCTGCGCAAGGGGCGTCGGCAACGCATCCACCTGTGCCACCCCGTCGGCACCCATCCGCTGATGAGCAAGATCCTGGCCGACCGCATCGGCAGGGCGCTCGAAGACTTGGCGTTCGCCCCCGCCGACACCTGCGTGCTGGTGGTGGGACACGGATCGACCAAGGGCCGGGAATCCTTCGAACGCACCCGTCAGGTCGCGGGGGAACTGTCGCAATACGGCCTGTCGGCGCCTCACGAAATCGCTTTCCTGGACGAACCCCCGTTTATCGGGGATTGGCGCGACATGACGGACGCGCCCAACGTGCTGATCGCCCCGTTCCTGATTTCCGACGGTTTCCACGCCGCCATGGACATTCCCCGCGCCGTCGGCATGGATCCGGACGCGGCCGCGTTTCAGGCCGTTCTGGCCGATGGCGGCATCAACCGCGCCACGCTGGATGGACGGCACGTCGCCTACCTGCCCGCCGCCGGGGACGCCCCGGAACTGGCGGACGTGATCCTCGCCCGCGCGCGCGCCGCTCACGAGCTGGACGGGAAGCGTTAGGTCTTTACGATCCAGCCGCCGCCCAGGACCCGTTCACCCTCGAACAGGACGCAGGCCTGGCCGGGCGCGACGGCGCTGAAGGGATCCTTGAGCCGGACCGCGGCCCGGCCGTCGCCCAACGGGGTAACGTGCGCCGGGACCATGGCGCTCAGCGATCTCAGCTTCACCGAGCAATCCACGCCCCCTTCGGGCATCGCAACGCCGTCGCCCAGCCAGTTGACGTCGCGGATGGTCAGCGCGTGGCTCAACAAATCCGCCTTGCCCCCCACCACCACGCGGTTGGCGGCGGCGTCGATTTCCACGACATAAAGCGGTTCAGGGGCCGCAATGCCAAGACCGCGCCGTTGTCCCACGGTGTACTTGACCACGCCGTCGTGACGGCCCAGCACGCGTCCCGCGCGGTCCACGATATCGCCGGGGACGAGCGCGCCGGGGCGCAAAGTCTCCACCACGTCCAGGTACTTGCCCTCGGGGACGAAGCAGATGTCCTGGCTGTCGGGCTTGGCGGCGATGGCGAGACCCAGACGCCCGGCCTCGGCGCGGGTCTCGTCCTTGCTGGACGCGCCCAGCGGAAACCACAGCATGTCCAGCGCATCGCGGGGCGTGGAAAACAGGAAATAGCTCTGATCGCGCCCATGGTCCGCGCCGCGCAGCAGTTGCGCCCGGCCGTCCGGCCCGTCGACGCGGCGCGCGTAATGGCCGGTGACCAGCGCGTCCGCGCCCAGATCGCGCGCGCGCTCCAGGAGGTCCGCGAACTTGATGGTGTCGTTGCAATGCACGCACGGGATCGGCGTTTCGCCGCGCATGTACGTGTCGGCGAACACCTCCATGACCTCTTGCTTGAAGCGTTGCTCGAAGTCCAGAACGTAGTGCGGGATGCCGATGGCCTCGGCCACGCGCCGGGCGTCGTGGATGTCGCGGCCGGCGCAGCACGTCCCCGGCCGGTCGATGGCGACGGCGTGGTCGTAAAGCTGCAACGTCACGCCCACCACGTCGTAGCCCGCTTCCTTGAGCAGCGCCGCCGTCACAGACGAATCCACCCCGCCGGACATGGCGACCACCACCCGCGTCCGGGCGGGGGACTTGGCGCGGGCACTTGCGGGCAGGTCGAGCTTCACGGATTTTCCCCGTCGGATGGCGCGGGAATGCCTTCCAGCAACGTGAGCGTGTGCGAGCGGAATTCCCGGCGATACACCACCCCGGCGACCCACACGGTCACCAGCGCGAACAGCACCGGATGGAGGAACCAGCTCAGCGCCGCCAATCCGAAATAATAGGTGCGCATGCCCCGGTTGAAGTTCAGTACCGCGCCCGAGATCACGTCCGCCGCGCCGCGCGCGAAATCGCGGGCGAACGGGGTGTCGGCTTCGTCGGGGGGCGGCGCGGCGCCGATCAGCACCACGGCGTAATTGAATTGGCGCAGCGACCAGGCGAACTTGAAGAAGGCGTAGATGAACAGAACCAGCAACAGCAGGATCTTGAGCTCCCACTGCCCGGTGCTGGCCTCGGCGACGAAGGGAATGTCCTGCACCAGGGCGCGGGCCTTGTCCATCGCGCCCAGGATCGCCAGCAAGCCCGCCAGAATGAAGATGGTGGTGGACGCGAACAACGACACGCTGCGCATGATGGCCGAGATGATCGTGGTGTCCACGATGCGCGCCTCGCGCCTCAGCAGACGCAGCATCCACGCCTCGCGATGGCGGCGCATCACCGCCGGCAGAGACCGCGCCGCGCGCCTGGTCGTATCGGCATAATACGTGTACCCGCCCCACCACAGGACGAACCACGCGAGTACCGCAAGGTCGATGTTCCCGATGCCCGCCATAGGGATCAGTCCCGTTCCTCGAGCCATGCCATCTGGATGGCTTCGAGGATCTTTTCGCTGGATTTTTCCGGATCGTCGTCGAAGCCCGGCAGGTCCTGCACCCACTTCCACAGATCGGTGAAGCGCACGTGCAGGATGTCCACGTCCGGGTGGGCGTCTTCCAGTTCAATGGCGATGTCTTGAACGTCGGTCCAGCGCATGCGGGCCTCCTTGGGATGGATGGGCCGTCACTATAACGTCCCCCCTCCCCGTTGGCCATATGCGGGAAAGACGGACGGTCAGTCAGCCATCGTTCTTTCCGGGGGAAATTCCAGGATCACTTGGGTTCCTTTGTCCACGTCGCTGTCTATGTGCAATTCGCCCCCAAACAGGCGCATGAGATTTTGACACAAGTGCAATCCAAGGCCTGTTCCTTCATGTTTGCGGGCGTATCGACTGTTTGCCTGTTCGAATGGCCGCAACGCCCTATCCAGTTCACTCGGCGACATTCCATAACAGGTAAACCTGTCTGAATTTTATCAGCACAATTCACACAAAAACACCGAAGAATGCAATTCTCCTGAAGACTCATGGGTGACGAGAAATCGCAACCGCAAGAAAAAGGCCCGGGCGCGCGTCCCGGGCCTTTTTGCAGATGTGTTGAAGACGTTTAGTCCACCAGCATGTTGCGGGTGCCGCTGGGGATGGTGACTTCCAGACCGTCGAGCGCCTCGGTCATCTTGATCTGGCAGCCGAGGCGAGAGGTGTGGGTCAGGCCGAACGCCAGATCCAGCATGTCTTCCTCTTCCTCGGTGGCGTCAGCGAGCTTGTCGAACCACTCGTCCGACACCACGATGTGGCACGTGGAGCACGCCAGCGAGCCTTCGCAGGCGCCTTCCAGGTCGAGGCCGTTCTTGTGCGCGATTTCCAGGACCGAAAGGCCGACCGGGGCATCCACGTCCTTGCGGTTGCCGTCAGAGTCGATGAAGGTCATTTTCGGCATGGGGGCGTCTCCTCAAAAGCGAAGTGTTCGTGCTGGTTTACCTTGCCACGCGCGCGGGGACAAGTGTTTAGGCGTCTCCTTCGCCCACCTTCAGGGCGTCCACGGAAACGCCGGTCAGCGCGTCGCGGATGCCCTTGTCCATGCGCCGTTCGGCGAACGTCCGGGTGGCGGCGTCGAGGTTTTCCACGGCGGCGTTGATGGCGTCGCGGTCTTGGCCCCGAATGGCGTCAATGACCTTGTCCATTTCCTCGCCGATGACCTCGCGTTCCTGCATGGACAGCAGCGAACAGTCCGCCTGCAACGCCGAGCGCACGGCCAGCATGGCGCGTTCGGCCTCGACGCGGGCCTCGGTCAACAGGCGCAGCTCCATGTCATCCTGGGCATGCATCAGAGAGTCACGCAGCATGGTCGACATTTCCTCGTCGCTGAGGCCGTAAGAGGGTTTGACCTCCACCTGCGCCTCGACGCCGGACGTCGCCTCGCTGGCCGCCACGGTCAACAGCCCGTCGGCGTCCACCTGGAAGGTGACGCGGATGTGCGCCGCGCCCGCCGCCATGGGCGGGATGCCACGCAGCGTGAAGCGCGCCAGCGAGCGGTTCTGGTCCACCATTTCGCGTTCACCCTGCACCACGTGAATGGCCATGGCGGTCTGTCCGTCCTGGAAGGTGGTGAATTCCTGGGCCTTGGCGACGGGAATGGGGGTGTTGCGGGGAATGACCTTTTCCACCAGGCCGCCCATGGTTTCCAGGCCGAGCGACAGGGGCGTGACGTCCAGCAGCAAGGTGTCGGAACCGACGGTCAAGGCTTCCGCCTGCAACGCCGCGCCCACCGCGACCACCTGGTCGGGGTCGATGTCGGCCAACGGTTCGGAACCGAAGAAGCCGGCCACGGCCGCGCGCACCTGGGGCACGCGGGTGGACCCGCCCACCAGCACCACGCCCTTGACGTCCATGGGGTCGTAACCGGCCTCGGTCAGGACTTCGTGGCAGATCTTGATGGTGCGTTTGACCTCGGGACGGATCAGGTCGTCGAAAGTGACGCGGTCGAGTTTGTGGTGGGTGACCTTGTCGCCCACGGTCAGGACCCACTGGCCATCGTTTTCGAGAGTCAGGCATTCCTTGGCGACGCGACCGGTCATCAGCGCCATTTTCACTTCCGACGTGCTGAGTTCCGTTTCGCCCAGTTCAGCCTGTCGCTGCTTGAGGAAATGGTCGGCCACGGCGTGGTCGAAATCGTCGCCGCCAAGCGCCGCGTCGCCGCCGGTGGCCAACACCTGGAAGACGCCCTTTTCCATGCGCAGGAGCGAAATGTCGAAGGTCCCCCCGCCCAGATCGTAAACGGCGTAGAGACCTTCCGCCTCCTTGTCCAGGCCATAGGCCAGCGCCGCCGCCGTGGGTTCGTTGACCAGGCGCAGAACCTCCAACCCGGCCAGCTTGGCGGCATCCTTGGTGGCGACGCGCTGGGCGTCGTCGAAGTAGGCCGGCACGGTGATCACGGCGCGGTCGACCCGCGCGCCAAGGCGTCCTTCGGCGCGCTCGCGCAGCGCATGCAGGATGTCGGCGGAAATTTCGATCGGGGTCAGCTTGCGCCCGGCGACGTTGAGGCGCACCAACTGGCTGCCCCCTTCCTGCGCCGGTTCGATGTCGAACGGCAACTGCCCGCCCAGGCTTTTGACGTCGGCCGCGCCGCGCCCCATGAGACGCTTGATGGAGCTCACCACGCTGTCGGGACGGCTGAGCAGCAGACGCTTCGCCAATTCGCCCACGATGGCGGAGCCGTCAGGCGCATAGGCCACGACGCTCGGCACCAGGGCCTGGCCGTCGTCGTCCGTCAGAACCTCAAGCGCGCCGTCCACGCTGACCGCCACCACGGAGTTGGTGGTGCCTAGGTCGATGCCGACGGCGGCCTTCTTGTCGTCCTGGTGCGGGGCCGGCGTTTCGCCGGGTTCGTGGATTTGCAGAAGTGTGGCCATGGGGATCCGTCCTGTGGTCTGTGCGGCGGTTACGCCAGCATCCGGGCGCGGGCGTGGCGGACCTCGCCCATCATCTTATCCAAATACTTGAGCCGCGTGGTGAGTTCGCACGCGCCGGGAATGTCGTGTCCTTGAAACGCCAGGGACAGGGCCGAAAGCACGTCCTGGATTTCCGCCTTGGTTTCGCGCTGGATGACGTTCAGTTGTTCCATGGTGTCGGCGGCGGCCAGCTTTTCGCGCATCTCCATGGCTTCGATCAGGATTTTCTGGTCCTTCACCAGGGTGCAGCCCTCGGGCAGGACCTCGACGCCCAGGATGTGCACCATGTAGTCGGCGCGCTTGAGCGGATCCTTGAGCGTTTCATAGGCGTCGTTGAGCGCGGTGGCCTGTTGCTGGCTGAGCGCCTTTTCCTTCGGCGCCCTGGTGGCGAAGCGGTCGGGATGCAGGCGGCGCTGTAGATCGAAATACAGCCGATCCAACGCCGGAACGTCCAAATCGAACGACACCGCGATGCCGAGACGGCGGAAATGGTTCACCGGCAGGGGCCCCTGCACCGCGCCGCACGTGGGGCAGAACAGCTCTTCGGCCGGCATCGGTCCCTTGCAGGACCAACAGGATTTCAGGGTGTTCGCGTCGTTCATGTTTCCCGTTCCACAAAACGCGACCGCCCCGAAGGGCGGCCGGCAGTCGTTCGTGGCCTATCGCTTGTCAGACGTGGAAGGACTCGCCACAGCCGCAACGCCCCTTTTCGTTGGGGTTGTTGAAGACGAAGCCGCTTTCCAGCTTGTCCACCACATAGTCCATTTCGGTGCCGATGATGAACATGGTGGCCTTGGGGTCGATCAGGATGGTGACGCCGTCGACCGACATCTCTTCGTCGAACTCGTTCTTTTCGTCGGCGAATTCCAGGGTGTAGCTCAAACCCGAGCAGCCCTTTGTGCGCACGCCGATACGGATGCCCACCGACGGCTTGCCGCGGCTTTCCAGCAACGCCTTGACCTGGGCCACGGCGGCGGGGGTCATCTGAAGGGGTGCGGGTATGGTGTTCATGGCTTTGCCCCTACGTTTTCAAGAAACCGCTTATTCTGCGGCGTCCTGGTTGTCGTCCTTGGCGCCGGACTTACTCTTGTAATCCTGGATGGCGGCCTTGATAGCATCCTCGGCCAACACGGAGCAATGAATCTTCACCGGCGGCAGCGCCAGTTCCTCGGCGATGTCGGTGTTCTTGATCGCGCCGGCCTCGTCAAGCGTCTTGCCCTTCACCCATTCGGTGACCAGCGAGCTGGACGCGATGGCGGAGCCGCAGCCGAAGGTCTTGAACTTGGCGTCCTCGATGATGCCTTCGGGCGAAACCTTGATCTGCAACTTCATCACGTCGCCGCAGGCGGGCGCGCCCACCAGGCCGGTGCCCACGTCGCCCGACGCGTCGTCCATGGCGCCGACGTTGCGGGGGTTTTCGTAGTGGTCGATCAGTTCCTTGCTATAGGCCATTTCTTTTCTCCTTGCCGCTCAAAGGGCGGGGGTTTCGGTCAGTGTTCCGCCCATTTGATGGACTTCAAATCGATGCCGGCCTGCGCCATGTCCCACAGCGGGCTCAATTCGCGCAGACGATTCACTTCCTTGGCGATGCGCTCGACGGCGTAGTCGATGTCGTCCTCGGTGGTGAAGCGGCCCATGCCAAGACGCAGCGATGTGTGCGCCAGTTCGTCCTCGACGCCCAAGGCGCGCAAGACGTAGCTGGGCTCCAGCGACGCCGACGTGCAAGCCGAACCGCTTGACACCGCCAGGTCCTTGAGCCCCATCATCAGGCCCTCGCCCTCGACATAGGCGAAGGAAATGTTGAGGTTGCCGGGAATGCGGTTGTCGAGGTCGCCGTTGACGTAGATTTCCGGGATGCGTTCGCGCAGGCCGTCCAGAAGCTTCTGGCGGAAGCCATGCAGACGTTCGGCCTCGGCGGCCATTTCCTTCTTC
Source organism: Alphaproteobacteria bacterium (assembly GCA_015231605.1). Lineage (GTDB taxonomy): Bacteria > Pseudomonadota > Alphaproteobacteria > Rhodospirillales > Magnetovibrionaceae > JADGBG01. The sequence goes on from JADGBG010000027.1 coordinate 27,072, forward strand.
GCCAGCTCGCATGCCTTGCCCAGGCCCACCACCAACGGTGTCGGCAGGGTGCCGGAGCGCATGCCGCGTTCCTGTCCGCCGCCGTGGATCAGCGGCGTGAGGCGCACGCGGGGCTTGCGCCGCACGTACAGCGCGCCGATGCCCATGGGGCCGTAGACCTTGTGGCCGGAGATCGACAGCATGTCGATGTTCATGGCGTTCACGTCCAGCGGGACCTTGCCCACGGCCTGGGCCGCGTCGGTGTGGAAGAACACCTTGTTCTCGCGACAGATCGCGCCGATTTCCTTGAGCGGCTGGATCACGCCGATTTCATTGTTCACGGCCATGACGGACACGATCAGGGTCTTGTCGGTGATCGCGGCGCGCAAGTCGTCCAGGTCGATCAGACCGTTTTCCTTGACGTGCAGGTAGGTGACGTCGAAGCCGTCCTGTTGCAGCGCGCGGCAGCTTTCCAGAACGCATTTGTGTTCGGTCACCACGGTGATGATGTGGTTCTTCTGGTCGCCGTAGAACTTCGCCACGCCCTTGATGGCGAGATTGTTGGACTCGGTCGCGCCGGAGGTGAAGATCACTTCCTTCTTGGTCGCGCCGATGATGTCGGCGACCTGTTCGCGGGCGATTTCCACCGCGTCCTCGGCTTCCCAGCCGTAGTGGTGGTTGCGCGAATGCGGGTTGCCGAACTTGTTGGTCCAAAACGGACCCATGGCCTCGACCACGCGGGGATCGGTGGGCGTGGTGGCCTGGTAGTCCAGGTACAGGGGGTGGTTCTGGGTCCATTTGGCGGTCATTGTGTCAACCTTGCTCTCTTGTATCGTTGGCCTTGGGGTCAGGCGGCGGATTTCTTTTTGCGCTTGCGTTGATATAGGGTCATCCAGGCGGAAATAAAACTCTCGGCGTCGGTTTTGTCGTTGTGCGCGCCCAGGCTGACGCGCAGCGCCGAACGCGCATCGACCGCCGGAACGCCCATGGCGGACAGCACCGGGCTGATCTTGGTCTTGCCCGACGCGCAGGCCGAACCGGCGCTGACGGCGATGCCCGCCAAGTCCATGTGCATCACCTGGGTTTCGCCGTCCACGCCCGGCATGACGATCAGCGACGTGTTGGGCAGGCGGTCCGCGCCGTGCGCGATCACCCGGGCGTCCGGCGCGTTCGCCAGAATTTCGCTTTCGATGAAATCGCGCAGCGTCCGCGTCTTCGTCATCTCGTCGGCCAGTCCCAGGCGCGCCGCTTCGGCCGCCGCTCCGAACCCGGCGATGCCGGGAACGTTCTCGGTGCCGCCGCGCAGGCCTTTTTCCTGGCCGCCGCCGGGCATCAGGGGGGTCAGGTCGACGCCCGGGGCGACGATCAGCGCGCCGACGCCCTGGGGTCCGCCCAGCTTGTGGGCCGACAGGCTCAGCATGTCGACGCCGAGGCCCTGGAAATCCACCGGCACCTTTCCGGCTGCCTGGACCGCGTCGGTATGCACCAGGGCGTGATAGCGGTGCGCGACGTGCGCCACGCCCGCCACCGGCTGCAAAACACCGGTTTCGTTGTTGGCCAGCATCACCGAAAACACCACGTCGTCGCCGCCGCCGGCCAGCATCTCGTCCACCAGGAAGGGATCGATCAGGCCATCCCGGTCCACGTAAATGGGGGAATGGCCGCCGCGCGCATTGAGCACGCTGGGATGTTCGGTGCGCGGCGCGAACAGTTGGTCACGCCCGCACCCGACCAGGGCCAGGGCGTTGGCTTCGGTGCCGCTGGAGGTGAAGACGACCCGCGCGGCCTCCGGCGCGTTCACC